>JAYSQC010000684.1:0-16396 GCA_043721755.1 Schlesneria sp. | reverse complement strand
CAGCCCGTTGAAAAACGTAGGATGGACGCCCTCGTCCGTCCGTTTTCAACTCGAAATCACTCGGACGAGGGCGTCCAAGTTACGTTCTTCAACAGGCTGTTACGCCTTGATGCTTAATGTCCGCTGAGGATGTGGAAGTCTTGTGGCGAAACGCCCTGCAACGGGGGCGGGCGGTAACTCTGCAAGCCTCCGCTCAAGGAGTTGCCGGGATGTTGTGAGACGATGGTCGGAACCGCTGCCGCCGTGGCGGGGACCAGTTTGGCAGTCCAGTGTTGGTTGAAGAGATCCCAACGACCGAGCTTTTCCCAACGGGCGTCGAATGAGAACGTGTTGCGGTCATCGATGTAGCGGGCGACCGCGTCCGGGTCGGTATTGGCCCGAGTGAACAGGTTCCACGAGCCGGGTGAGTTGTCGTAGTGGATCAGGCAGCACATTCCGGCCGTCCCGTCGGTCAGCGTGCAGGGAACCATGTCCGCCCACTGGCAGCATTGAAATTTGGCGCGTGGCAGGAAGATCGTGGCTTGAGCGAACGTGGTGGCGTAGGCCTCGGCGTCTCGATCGAGCGGATTGCGGAACAGGCCGGGGAACATCGTCTGCTGGTGCGGCCAATAGACGGACGACACGAAGTTGAAGTTCTTTTCGAGCGTCGTCTGATTGAGTGGCAGCGGTGGTTCGCACGGCCCACCGGGGAAGCGCGGATTGGTCGGATCGGTAATGCGCACGCAACTATCGGGGAACGTCGGCGGGTCGCGCAGCACGAACGGCAGGTTGGTGTGCGGGTACTCTTCGTTCAGCAGTTGGTTGAGGTTGGCACAGGTAAAGATGCGCCACAGGTTGATGAAGTTCGACATCTTGGCGGAAGTCGCACCGAAGCGGGTCGGACGCGAACCGCTGCTGAAACTGCCCGCCACATCAGAATCGCCCCCGATGCCGCCCGATGCCGTGTCGGGCCACTCGAAGTAGGGACTCATCCAGTGACGAATCCAGTCTTCGAGATAGTGCGAAGCGAGCTGTCGGCGCTGCGTCTGGCTGATGCACTCGTAGCACGAGACGCAGGTGTTGCAGTCGATGACGAGGGTGCTGTCGATCTGCGGGAGATCGTTCGCGTAGCGTGAGGGATCGATGGCGGGGAGCGTGCGAATGGTCGGATCCGATTCATCGAGCTGTCCGACAACCGCGACACTCGTGGACCACAACAGGCCGCGCAGCTGTTCGTTGCGATGCTGCGACTGAGCACGCGTCCCATAGCGGATGGAAATCTCGTCAGTGGCGATGCTCGACATGTGCGGCACCGATTGCAGAACGGCTCGTTGAAAACGGGGGATGAATCCACCGAGTGACGTGTCAGAACTTCCCTCGTAGGTCGTGGCGTCCGGCCCGGCGAGGATGTACTCGAACAACGGCAACGTGACGCGCGATTGGTGGTAGGTCATCTCACCAAAGTTGCGGACCATCTCTCGCTCGATCGGCACCTTCGCGACGATCGACTCGCCCATCAGCTTGAACTTTTGAGAGAGCGGCGCGGTCCCGGTCCCGCTGGCAAACAGGTTTCCGGCAGCTTCCCAAGCGTCGAGGATTTCGGGGACGAACTGCTCCGACTTGCGATCGCGTCCCTCGCGCATGTAGGCGACCAGGGCAAAGGTCTCGCACAGCATGTGGTTGCTGAATGCGAGGGCATTCATTCCGCGCGCCAGTACGGTCGTCCCCGAATAGGCCGAGGCATCGGCCGCGTTCTGCATCCGCAGCTTGTCGTCGATCTGCCGTCCGACGTTCACGATTTGCACCAGCAGAATCGTGAACAGGAAGATCGCAAACACCGACAACGGCGCGATGGCTCCGCGCTGATCGCGATGGATGTGGCGCGAGAAGCGGATCAGTTTGGGAAGTGTGTGAGCCATCATGTTCATTGTCATGGCAGCGCGTACCTCGGCTGGACGAGCGGCTTCACCGACTTGAGGCCCTCGCAGGTGATCGTGGCTGCGGCGGTCATCTGGGTGGTGTAGACCGTGCCGCCCGCGTTGGTGTCGGGCCGCTTGATGCGCGGGCTGACGCGATCGGGCAGGCCATCAGAGCGGATGAGTCTCGCCGCGAGGAAGCGACCGGGGCCGGGGAACAAGGCGAACTGATGAATCACGTAGACGGTGATCGGATCCTGCCAACCGATTTCGCTCTCGCGGAAATGCGTCTGAAGTTCGGGATTCGGGCAGGTGTGATTGCGGACGTTGTATGAAGAGTTGTTGAGTGAATCGCGCCCGCTGCCATTACGCCCGTCGCGCCATTCGAGCACGACGCGCGTGTTCTGGTCGCAGTAGTGCAACTTGTTGGCGATGCGGACGGGGATTTGTGAGTTCGACTGTGAGGCGGTGACGAACGTCGCGTACATGCGTTGGCTGGCGGAGATGATTTCATCAATCCGGGCCATCGAACCCGAAGCGCCGAGCGAACGTGAAGGAGCCGCCGGCGCGAGCGCCTGCACCACGGCGGCTCTGACCTTCCACAGCTTCTGGCTACCGGTGGAGGAGTTGATATCGAACGTCGTGTAGTCGCCATCGTCGCTCATCGGACTGTCGCTGACACGGTTCTCGACTTCAGCGTAGTCATCGAGTTCCAGCGAGGGGTCATCGACCGCCGCCGGGAGCCAAACGGAAGCGGCGCGCGCCCCGGCAAACGCCGCGTAGTGCAGGACCATCTGCGCGATCATGAGTTGGCTGACTTGCACGATCAGCAGCACGACCATGACGAAGGCTGGCATTGTGAGGACGAAGGCCAATGACTGCACGCCGCCGCGTTGACAACGGTGCATCTGAATCAGCCGCCGCCAGTCCCACGAGGCCGCTCCCACCGCGAGCAATCCGCGCAACACGAGCATCGCCGCACACAGCACGACGAAACACGGCAGGCAGGCGATGAGGATGTCTCGATGCACGGCACTGGTCCTCGAAGTTCGGCTTTTCGGAAAGCCGGACTTCTCTTTTTTTTGCGAGTGCTGACTAATGAACGGGTCTGAGTGCGAAAGAGAAGTCCGGCTAACAAAGCTAAGCCGGACTTCAGCGTGTCTCTTCAACTCAGCGCGGCGAACCACGTACTCCACCGGTCCCACGTCACGATCAATGTTCCGATCAAACCGGCCGGTGCGAGGAACAGTGTCTGTTGCAGTGGCTGGCGGGCTAGTGGGCTGACCGGCACCCAACCTTTGTACTGCCACATGCGCGCCAGATGTTTTGTGACTCCCACCACGATGTTCACGACACCCAGTTGCCAGATGATGACCGCGCCGCCGAGGACGCCTCCCAGCACGAGCGTCCAGAGGAGCGCTTCGACTCCCCGCTCGAAACCGAGGAACACGCCCATCATCGCCATCAGCTTGAGGTCTCCCCCACCGAGTCCAAACAGGACAAAGCAGACCAGCATCAAACCGCCACAGATCACAAAGCCCCGTGTCGCATCTTCCAGTCCCGTCGCGCCGTCGTTCCAACCGCGCAGCAAGAACCCCAGCGCGAGGCCGGGGTACGTGTTCCAGTTGTAGATCATCTGCCACTTCACGTCGGTGACGCAGGCGATGACCAACAGAACCAGCAACACAATCAGAGTGACAACTTCAGACGCCACGGTAGCCTCGCGTCAAACGCCATCCTGAACGTTCTTGCCCTCGTTTTCGAGGTCTTGCATCCCGGTGTCGAAGTACGCGCGAATCTTCGGCCAGCCGACCTTCAGGATGAAGATCAAGATCGGCAGCGCGATGGCCGCGATGATCAGGATCGTCTCCAGACTGACCGCTCCACGCTCATCGCGATGAACTCGCAGCAACAGCCTTCGCCAAGGGGAACTCATGAACATGATCTTGCTCCGCACTACTGATCCGAGTGAACTTGAACGGGTTTCGCCAACGGGCCTCGCTTATACCTCACGCGGCACAAAGTGAGAGGTTTCCGAGCGGGGCGGCGAAAGCCCTCGGTTCTGCCCAAGCGGGCTTACGCCCAAGAACCGGGGGGCTTACGCCGCCCCGCTCAGATGTCTTACTACGAACCGCGTGAGATTTAACCGCAAGCCAACGGCGAGTTCCTGAGAATGGCTCGCCACGGAAGTCGTCTCGACATCACACGCTCGCCCTAAACAATCACCAGCGACCAACGAACTTTTGCCACTACATAAACGGCCAAGAGACCTGCACGGACAGCATCTCCCACACGAGAGCCATCATCTTTTTTCCGTTCGTCACGATAAACGCCACGATCGGCAGCATCGTCGCCAGCACCAAAACCCAATCCAGCGACGCCTGACCGGCGCGTTTGGCCCCTTTGGACTGAGTTCGAGAATGTGAGTGTTGTGTCATGGTGGCCCAAAGTCTAATCGGCCGTGTCTGATCCCGCCATCAGAATTGTTTGGTGAGTGGTCAGGGGAGTCGAACCCCTCCGATGGGCGAATGTTTCGGTTCATAGACGTTTCCGACAGAAGTAGCAGGCACACTCCGTGTGCCGTCCGCGAGACCGTGATTCGCCGAAGAATTCGGTGAACGGCACATGGAATGTGCCTACTAATTTGACTTCTGTCGGACACGTCTTCATACGACTTTGTGGGGGCAGTTTCTGTGGTGATGAAGTCTTGGAGTCGTGGTGTCTTGATCCCGAAGGGATAAGACTTGGACTCCCACGATCACGCGATGAGCCAAGTCCCCCACCCTCAGGAACCGGTGCGAAACAACTTCCCGCTTTCCGCGCCTTTCCTCCCTCCCCTCGGCGGGGAGGGGGGAGGAAGGTCAAGTTGATTTGCCACTCGTCCCCGCTCCCTAACCCTCCCCGCCGAGGGGAGGGAACAAGCAGGGCAATCGGGAAGTGATTGCGCCCCCCGTTCCTAAAAACATTCGCATGAACCACACAATCGGCGGCAGAGTTGAAGTCCGCCACTTGCCTCGTGCCGGATTCGACCGATACTTGCAGCCGTCAGTTGAGTCCGGTTCGCCAGTCTGATCCGAAGACCTCGATCGCTGGTTTGATCCCCGCACTTCGCCTCTATCCGAGCCGACGGACGTGAGTTGATCGTACCGCTCTGAGTGGTGTTGATGGCGCTCCGCGTGAGAGTCTTCGCGGGGTTGGTCGCCTGTTGAACAACGTACGGTAAGCGTCTCGCTTGCCCTTGATTCCCACGGCGGTCAAATCCCACAGCAAGCACGGGCAAGCGAGACGCTTACCCTACGGCTGGGTTCGATAGTCGGGAGGTGCATCATGTCACTCGCATTCGACGAGCGGACGTTCCGGATGGACGATGCCTCGGCCTCGTGGCTGAATCGGTATCCGACGAGCGTCCCGGCGCATCTCGACTACCCCACCGAGCCGGTCTGGTGGTTGCTCGAACAGGCGGCAACCAAGTTCCCGTTCCGTACGGCGCTCCGCTATTTCGACGAAACGACAACCTACGCCGAACTGTTCGATCAGGCCCGTCGCGCGGCGACGCTCTTCCAGTTGCTCGGCGTTAAGCCCGGTGATCGCGTTGGCCTCCTGTTGCCGAACGTTCCGGAATACCTGATCGCGGCGTATGGCGTCTGGATGGCAGGCGGCGTGGTGGTGTCGCTCAGTCCGCTGTCCGTGGCCGTGGAGATCGATGACCTGCTGCGAGCCACCGGCTGCAAGTTGGTCGTGGCCCTTGATCTGTTGAGTCCGCTTGCGACGAAGGGATCTCATCGTCCCCGTCAACTGCTGACGTGCTCGCTCGCTCACCGGCTGTCGGTCGTGAAGCGGTTCTTCTACCGCGCGGCCTGTCTGAAACGGTGCGGCTTCTGGAACGAGTCACGGGTCGCTGCGAGCGACTTCCTGGCGGAGCTGTCTCGCGTCGAACCGATTGCCGAGCCGATCGTCGTCGATACGGAGTCTCCCGCGTACATCCTGCCGACGGGCGGGACGACGGGCCGTCCGAAAGCCGTCACGCTGTCGCATCGCAACTTGTTGGCGAATGCCCTGCAAATCAAAGCGTGGTGCGGCAACCGGACAGGTCGCAATACGCTGCTCGCCGCGATCCCGTTCTTTCATTCCTACGGTCTGTCGATGTGCGTGACGGGGGGCGTGGCGATGGTCGCCACGCTGGTGCTCTACCATCGCTTCGATCCGCTGGCGGTGTTGAAGCTCATCGAGAGCGAGCGGCCCAATGTGTTTCCGGCCGTGCCGACCATGCTACATCTCCTCAATCAACGGCTCCGCAGCGACAGGGGCCGCTGGAATGTCCGGTCACTGAGGTGGGTCATCTCGGGCGGTGCGGCGCTGCTGGCCGAGACCAGTCGCGAATTCGCCAAGCACACGGGAGCTTGGGTCGTCGAGGGTTACGGTTTGTCGGAGTGCAGCCCGGTGACTCACTCCGGCCCGCTCGACGGCTCGGCGCGCATCGGCACGATCGGTCTGCCGCTGCCCGACACGGACGCGCGGATCGTGGATGCCGACACGGGCCACGACATCTTGGAACCGGGTCAGATTGGCGAGCTGATCGTGCGCGGACCGCAAGTGATGTTGGGATACTGGAACGATTCGGCGGCCACGGAACGAGTCCTGCGCGACGGTTGGCTCTTCACTGGCGATCTGGCCACGCAATCCGAAGACGGGTTCTTCAAGATCGTCGATCGGAAGAAGGATCTGATCATCACGAGCGGCTTCAACGTCTATCCGAGCGATGTGGAGTTCGTCGTGAAGCAATTCCCCGGAGTGAAGGACGCTGCGGTGATCGGCGTTCCCGATCCGCAGCGCGGGGAGATCGTGAAGGTGATCGTCGCGATCGACCGCGTCCAGAAGTTCGATCGACAAAGCTTGGAACGGTTCCTCAAGGAGAATCTGTCCCATCACAAAGTGCCGAGGATCATCGAGGTTCTGGAAGGCGATCTGCCCCGCAATTTCCTGGGCAAGGTTTTAAAACGAAAGCTGCGCGAGTTGAAAGAAATGTCGTCGTAGGGTGCGTGGAGTTTTCTGAACGCACCGTGAGGGTGGTTTGCGAATATCGGTTCTCCGCCATTTGTGTTGGATGCTTGAGTGAGCGGCACGGCGCTAGCCGCCGGTGTAGGCGAAAACGACCGGCGGCTAGCGCCGTGCCGCTCACGGGACACCAGTTTCAACAAGAATGGCGGAGAGCCCGAATATCCCTCGCGCTGAGGAACGTGAGACATGTGCCTCGTACTACTCGGTCTGAGATTCTTGTCGCCCTGCGGGCGTTTCCGTCTTCAACAAGTAGCCTTCATCGCTCCGCGTGAAGGAAGCCGAGGGGAGTGGACGCGGATAATGCCCATTGATATTGGACTCGCACTCGGCTTCCTTCACGCGGAGCGATGAAGGCTACTTTGGCTGCGGCTACGCCGCCTCGTTTCACCGCGTGGGCAACGCCCCGCGCGTGGATGGGGAACAGACTCAAACATCGCTCGACGCGCGGGGCGTTGCCCACGCGGTGAAACGACTCAGAATGGGTCGTGCAAAGAAACGTTTATTTGGCCTTCGCTCACTGAAGCGGGAGGTCGATCATGTCACTTAAAAACACTTGCCCGGAACCATTGGCCGTGATGGCCGGGATGCGGACTCCGTTTGCGAAAGCCTTTGGGGCGTTGGCGTCGGTCCCGGCCGATGAACTCGGTCGGATCGCTCTCACCGCCACTCTGGACCGAGCCGGAATCAAGCCGACCGAGGTGGATGAAGTCATCTTCGGCAACGTCGCTTCGCCGCCGGACACCGCGAACATCGCGCGGGTCATCGCGCTCCAGTCGGGGGTCCCGCAGGACCGCGTGGCGCATACGGTGAATCGCAATTGTGCCTCGGGGATGGAGGCCGTTGTTGCCGCGTGGCAGTCGATCCGCGAGGGCCGCGCCGAAATTGTGATTGCTGGTGGAACCGAGTCGATGTCAAACGTCCCGCTGTTGTGGGATGCACGCATGAGACTGCTGTTGGTCGAACTGGGCCGGCAGCACTCCCTGTTTGGGAAGCTGCGCGTGTGGACTCGGTTCCGCCCTTCGATGTTGCGTCCGATCCCCGCCTTGCAACTCGGCCTGATTGATCCGACCTGCGGTCTGAACATGGGCCAGACGGCGGAGTTGCTGGCCCAAGACTTCGGCATCACGCGCGAGGAGCAGGACCGGTTCGCACTGCTCAGCCACCAGCGGGCCACGGCCAGTTTGAAACGCGGCTTCTATGAGGGTGAAGTCGCGCCGGTGTCGCTCGCAAACTTTGTAGGCCAGACGCCCACGTCCGGACTTGAGCGCCCGTTGAAACACCACCCCACCGGGGCAAGCCCGGCGGGGTTTTCCAACAGGCTGGTGGGCGTGCGGACCATGAAGCTCAAGAAATCGCGCGCGACACCAGCCCGCGCGCCAACCAGTCGATCAAAGCCCTCGCGAAATTGAAGCCGTTGTTTGAGCCTGCCTCCGGCTCGGTCACGGCGGGCAACAGTTGTCCCATTACAGACGGCGCTTGCGCGCTGCTGCTGTTGCCGCCGGGCCGAGCGTCGGGGTTGGGCGTCGCGCCCTTGGGGTTCATTCGAGACTACGCCGTGGCCGGGTGTGAGCCGCGTCGCATGGGATTAGGCCCCGTCCATGCGACGCACAAGCTGCTCACCCGGCACGGTCTGAAGCTATCGGACTTCGACCTGTTCGAGATCAATGAAGCCTTCGCCGCGCAGGTCATCGCCTGTCGGCGAGCCTTCGCCTCGGACACGTTTGCTGAGGAACACTTTGGTCGGACGAAGGCTCTGGGCGAGATTCCGCCAGACAAATTGAATGTGAACGGCGGCGCGATCGCGCTCGGGCATCCCGTCGGCACCACCGGCGCGCGGCTCGTGCTGACACTGCTGCGCGCCCTGAAAGAAAAAGGACTGCATCGAGGTCTCGCCACACTCTGCATCGGCGGCGGTCAGGGAATGGCGATGTGGGTGGAAACAGAGGTTGATGGTTGAGAGTTGATGGTTGAGGGTCAGAAAGTGCGATCCGGTTCGCAGTCTGCCTCTGACCATCAACTCTCAACCATCAACCAAGGAACAAATCATGACCGATCTTCATCTGACAAATTTCGACGTGCATCGCGATCATCGCGGGATTCTGACTGCCATCCTCAACGTGCCGGATCAACCGGTGAACGTGTTCAGCGACGGGGTGCTGCACGATCTCGGCGAGTTGCTGCTCGCCGTGGAACACGATGAGACGGTGAAGGCGCTCGTGTTCCGCAGCGGCAAGGAGAGCGGGTTTCTGGCGGGAGCGGACCTGCATCTCATCGAACGGCTGCACACGGCGGCGGACGCGCGCGAAGCCTGCTACTCCGGACAGGAACTGTTTGAACGACTCCAAGACCTCGCGATTCCGACGATCGCCGTGATCAATGGCGTTTGTTTGGGAGGCGGCTTGGAGTTCGTCATGGCCTGCCGTCATCGGATCGCCATCGACGGTTCGCGCACGAAGTTGGGACTGCCCGAAGTGGAGCTGGGCCTGATGCCGGGCTGGGGTGGGACGCAGCGCTTGCCGCAGTGTGTGGGACTGTCGGCCGCGTTGCCGATGCTGCTCACCGGCAAAAAGATCGGGGCGCGCGAAGCGTGGCAGATCGGACTGGTGGACGCGGTCGCGCAGCCACAGACCGTCGAGGGTGAGATTCTGCGACTGCTGGACATCCGTGATGACCGCGATCTGCTCGAACGGTATCGAGCCGATGCGACGTTCAACATCGCCGCCGCGTTCTTCAGACTGTTTGATTCCGTGACCAAGTCACGGCGTCCGCAGGGGTGGCTGAACTGGCTCAAAGATCGAACGCGGCTCGGGCAGTGGCTGGTGATGCGGCTCGCGCGCCGTCACATCGCTCCCAACGTGGAACACTATCCGGCGCTCGCGGGCATCTTGAACGCGGTGGATGCGGGCTTGAAAGATCGCCGGTGTCAGGGCGGACAGTTCGCTCGCGGCTCGTCGTGGCTGCCACAGGTGATACCGCCGTCCATGCCGCCGGGGCCGATGCTCAACGGTTACGGCGTGGAGCGGGATGAGTTTGGCAAGCTGCTCATCACCGGGACGCACCACAGTCTGCTGGGACTGTTCTTCCAGCGCGAGCAGGCGCGCAAGGCGGGCACTTGGGTTTCCGGCCCGAAGACCCGGCCGCATCGCCTGCAGAAGATCGGTGTGATTGGTGGCGGCGTCATGGGGGCGGGGATCGCTCACGCCGCCGTTTCGCAGGGCTTCGATGTCGTGCTGAAAGAGGTCAACACCGATCTGCTCAACGCGGGATTGAGCCGCATCGAAGGTCTGTTCCAAGAGTCCGTGCGCCGCGGCGCGATGACCGAGACTCATTCCGCCAACAAGCTCGGTGCGATCGTGGCCACGACCGACTGGCTGGCCTTTGCCAACGTGGACCTCGTCATTGAAGCCGTCACCGAACGACTCGACATCAAGCGTGATGTCTTCCGCGATCTCGAACGGCATTGCTCGCCGAGTGCCGTGCTGGTGTCGAACACGTCGGCGCTGTCGATCCGCGACATCTCGATGCCGCTGCACGAACCCGCGCGCGTTCTCGGCCTGCACTTCTTCAATCCGGTCTCACGCATGCCGCTGGTCGAGATCGTGCGCACAGACCATTCTCGCGACAAGGACGTGGTGTTGCTGATCGACTTCGTGAAGCAACTCGGCAAGGTGCCGGTCGTGACCGGTGACAGTCCCGGCTTCGTTGTGAACCGGATTCTGTTTCCTTACCTCGACGAGGCCGTGCGACTCCACTGTGAAGGCGTTCCGACCGTTGAGATCGACCGATCCCTGAAGCGGTTCGGGATGCCAATGGGTCCATTGGAATTGCTCGATCAGGTGGGCCTCGACGTGGCGGCGCATGTGGCCGATTCGTTGAGCAGCCTCAGCCCGCAACCGAGTCCCACAACCGAGCGGCTCCGCGAAATGGTGGCTGAGGGGTGGCTCGGCAAGAAGACGAACGCGGGCTTCTACAAGTATGCGAAGGGAAAGAAGGGAAGACCCCTCACGCTGCCCCGCGCTCAGCAAAGTCGGGGCGAGGGGACAAAGCCCGTTGTGCGCGGGTCACGGGACACCGCACGGGCTTTGACCGCAGGACACCTCTTCACGCGTACGGGCGGCGTCACGCTCGACGACATTCGCGACCGCGTCGTGTTGCGGCTGGTGAACGAAGCGGCGAAATGCCTGCACGAGGGAGTCGTCTCGGAACCGTGGATGATCGATCTGGCGATGGTCCTCGGAACCGGTTTCGCGCCGTTCACCGGCGGCCCACTGCGGATGTGTGAGCTGCAGGGCTACGGCGAAGTTGTCGAGAAACTCGAATATTTCGAGAAGACCCTTGGACCCAGGTTCGCTCCCGCCGCATGGCTGATCGACCAGATTGAACATTCGCACGAACATCACGCTAGCCCGGATTGGGCATGAATCACTAGCCCGACGCGCAAGCGAGGGCTGGACTTTCGATGACGGTGAAGCCCTCGCTTGCGCGTCGGGCTAGTTTTGATATGCGCTCTCGCGGCGAGAGAGAATCATCGCGCACCCTCAAGGGAGACCATCATGATCGCGAAAATGAATGAACCGTTGGCGACCGAGGAATCCCTCCGCACACTGCCACCGTCGGTCGCGAACCGGCTGTCAGGGACAGCGCCGTCGTTCGCCGAGACCGCTCTGAAACTGGGAGGCAAGGGCGACGAAGAGGTCCGCCGCACCGGAGCGATGGACAAGGCCGACGAGCAAGTGGAATCGCTGTTCTCGCGGCAACATCAAACGGACCGCAGCCCGATCCACCGCGCCGTGTGGAGCGACGCCGTGCCGATGGACTTGTTCGCGCCTGTCCCCTCGCCCCAGCCTTGCGGGGAGAGGGTTAACAGCCGGTTGAGCAACCCCACCGGGCTTGCCCCGGTGGAATTAGGTCTTTGCACTACTCAGTTCCATGAAGTAGTGCAAAGACCCGCAAGCCACCGGGGCAAGCCCGGTGGGGTTGCTCAACAGGCTGCTAGGGTGAGGGGTTCTTCTGAAACGGTCACGACGACCGTCCTGCGCGACTCACTGGCCGTGGTCGAAGTTCACTTGAGGCGCGGAACACTCCACGACGCGCGGGGCAAACTCCGCGACGAGGTGCTTCGCAACTTGGGCGATGTCGGTTTTTGGGGCCTGCTGGTCGATCAGGCTTACGGCGGCGTGGGACTTTCGTTCACCGAGTTCGCCCGCTTTCTGACGAAGCTGGCGCAGTTGGACGCAACGATTGCGGGGCTGGCCTCGGTCCACGGCTGCATCGGAGCGGTCGATCCGCTGCAAACGTTCGGCAGCGTCGAGCAGCAACAACGTTTCCTCCCGAAGCTGGCCTGCGGAGAACGTCTCTCGGCCTTCGCCCTCACCGAGCCTTGTGCCGGTTCGGACCTGACGGCCCTGCGCACGGTCGCGGTTCGACGCGGTGACACGTTCTACGTCACGGGCGAGAAACTCTTCATCACGAACGTCGCGCCGGGACGCACCATCGGGCTGGTCTGTTTGATCGAGGGCCAGCCGGCGGTCCTCATCGTCGATCTCCCGAACGAAGAGTCCGACCAGTTCCGATTGAAATCGTATGGCCTCTACGCGCTGCAACACGCGCACAACATGGGGATCGTGTTTCGAGACTTCCCGGTGCCGGTCGAGAACTTGCTCGATCCCGGCGACGGCGATGGGCTGACGATTGCCTATCACGGTCTCAATCGAGGCCGCGTCGCGCTGTGTGCCAACGCGGCGGGAGTGATGCGGCTGATGCTCGCCAACATGATCCCGTGGGCCAAGTTTCGGAGGACGTACGGCCAAGCGATCGAGACGCGCGAGCTGGTCCGTCGCCGGATGGGGCATCTTGCCGGGCTGATCGTCGCGTGCGAGGCACTGACGGACTGGACGGCGGGCTTGCTCGATCAAGGCTATCGCGGCGAGATGGAGTGCATCATCGCGAAGATCTTCGGCAGCGAGGCTCAGAAGGAGGCGGCCATCGAGCTGTTCATGAAGACTCACGGTGGCCGGTCGTTCTTGCACGGACACTTGTTCGGCGACAACGTCCACGATTTTCTCGCGCCGTGCATTTACGAGGGCGAGGGCGAGATGCTCGGCATGGCGTTCTTCAAGTCGCTCGTGAAGCAGCACGGCAAACAGTTCTTCGAGCCGATCGGAAGGACTCTCGCAGAGAAGGGGATCAGGCAACCAAACCTCGCCAACCCGTCGCACCTGTGGGCGCTGAAGGGGCCGCTGATGAACTATGCCAAGTGGTTCATCGGGCGGAAGTGGCACCAGCCGCACTTGGAATTTGAGCCGCCCGCTGGCTACGAAGCGTCTGGGTTGGAAGGCCACGCTCGCTTGCGCGATCACGCCGAGTTCGCGGCGAAATGGCTGCAACGCAGTTCGTTAGAAATCAGCGGCACAATGAAAAAATTCCAGCTCAAACTGGCCGACCGCCAGTGCCGGATGGCCGAGTTGTCGGGACGGGTTCAGTTGGCCGTGGTCGTACTCGTCACGAGTCTCTACGCCGCACGTCAAGACAACGAAGTGATCCGCGCGGCGGGCGACACGGTCTGCACCGAGTTGCGTCGGCGGCTGTCAGGCGGTCTCCCCACGGATCGCTACTTCCAACAAGTCACCTCACTCGGCGACGCCATCGCCCACGGCCATTTCCCCGGCTTGAATGAGACTCCCCAAGCGGGGCTGCTCATGCCGTATCAGAATCAATGAGGTTTTGACTCGACGGCTCGACATTCGACGGTTTCCATCTGCTTGGCTCGACGAATAGAATCCCGCACGGATTTCGCCCCCCGAGTCAACACCCGTTTTGAGGAACCTCCCGATGTCGTTGTCGCTTTCTCGTCGTCATTTCTTGTCCGCTTCGGCCGGGTTGATCGCGGCCTCATCGTTCAGCAAGAGCCTCTTCGCTGCGGATGCTCCAGCCGGGAAAGCTCCGCAGTTCAAAATTTCGCTCGCGCAGTGGTCGCTGCACCGGCGCTTCTTCAACGACAAGGCCGATCCGCTCGACTTCGCCAAGATCGCCAAGACCGAGTTCGGGATCGAGGGCATCGAGTACGTCAACCAGTTCTTCAAGGACAAGGCGAAGGATCAGGCGTATCTGACCGAGCTGAAGAAGCGGGCCGACGACCACGGTGTGACGAGCGTCCTCATCATGTGCGATGGCGAAGGAGCGTTGGGTGACGCCGACGAAGCCAAGCGAATGCTGGCCGTGGACAACCACAAGAAATGGGTGGAAGCGGCCAAGTTTTTGGGATGCCACTCGATCCGCGTGAACGCTCAATCGAGCGGCTCGTACCAAGAACAGATCAAGCGTGCGGCGGACGGCCTCCGCAAGCTGACCGAGTTCGGGGCGACGCACAACATCGGCGTGATCGTCGAAAATCACGGTGGCCTGTCGTCGAATGGTTCGTGGCTGGCCGAGGTCATGCGGACGGTGAACCATCCCGGCTGCGGCACTCTGCCCGACTTCGGCAACTTCCAAGTCGCTCCCAAAGTCTGGTACGACCGCTACAAGGGGACGGAAGAATTGATGCCGTTCGCCAAGGGCGTCAGCGCCAAATCACATGACTTTGACGAGGCCGGCAACGAAACGAAGTCCGACTACCGCAAGCTGATCCCGATCGTCCTTTCCTACGGCTACCGAAGCTGGATCGGCGTCGAGTATGAAGGAAGCAAGGCCAGCGAAGCCGACGGCATCAAGCTGACCAAGAAGCTGCTCGAAACCGTGCGAGCCGAACTGTCGTAGCCACCCATGTGGCCTGATCTCATCGAAACGAATGTCCCGGTTGTTGCGATTGTCCCTTTGTTCATTAGGAACCCTTTCATCGTGAAACGTCTCTGTTTGTTTGCCGCTTTGATGGCCGTGTGGCCAGTGTCGTTTGTTGCCGCCCAGATCGACGAATCGCCGCTGGCGGTTGAGCCGGTGGTGGTGTTCGAGAATCTCAAGTGGACCGGTTGGGAATCGGATAACAACGGGGTGCCGACGCCTCTCCGTCCGATCCTGCTTACCAACGCGGGGGATGGGTCGAAGAGGCTCTTCGTCCCGCAGCAACAGGGGATCATTCATGTCTTCGCGCCGGATGCGAAAGAGACGACCGTCTTCCTCGATATCAAGAAAAAGGTCCAGTACATCGACAAGGAGAACGAAGAGGGCTTCCTCGGGATGGCCTTCCATCCGAAGTACAAGACGACCGGTGAGTTCTTCGTCTTCTACGTCGCGTCGAACCAGGCACACACGACGGTGGTGTCACGGTTCAAGGTCTCGAAGGACGACCCGAACAAGGCCGATCCCGCCAGCGAAGAGGAACTGTTGCGGGTGCCTCATCCGTATTGGAACCACAAGGGCGGGACGATCTGCTTCGGCCCGGACGGTTATCTGTACGTCACGTTCGGCGACGGCGGAGCGGGCAACGATCCTCACGGCAACGGACAGAACCTGCAAACGCTGCTCGGCAAGATCCTGCGGATCGATATCGACAAGAAAGACCCCGGCAAGAAGTACGCCTGCCCCAAGGACAACCCGTTCATCGATGTCACTGCCAACAAGAAGGAAATCGCTCTCCCCGAGATCTACTGCTACGGACTGAGGAACGTCTGGCGTCACTCGTTCGATCGTCAGACCGGCCAGCTCTGGATCGCCGACGTGGGGCAGAACCTGTGGGAAGAGATCAACCTCGGCGTGAAAGGTGGCAACTACGGTTGGAATCTGCGCGAGTCCAAGCATCCGTTCGCACCGAACAGCACCAGTAACGCCCCCGGCCTGATCGACCCGATTCACGAGTACCACCACGACATCGGCAAGTCGATCACCGGCGGTTACGTCTATCGCGGTAAGGCCGTTCCCGAATTGACCGGCCACTACGTCTATGCCGACTACGTCTCGGGCAAAATCTGGGCGCTCAAGTACGACGAAACGAAGAAGGCTGTCACCGCCAACCGCCCAATCAACTACACCGGCGCGCCTCTGCAGGCGATCAGCTTCGGCGAGGACGAAGCGGGCGAGGTCTATCTCAACGTCGTCAGTCCCACCGGCAAGGGGATTCACACGTTCCGGTCGAAGGCGAAGTAGGTGATTCGATACAGAATGGCATGATGCATCCCAACAAGCACATTCGCGCCGCGATTGAGTACGCCTTGAGTCGAGGTTGGAATCAACGGCCGGGAGGTGGTCATGCCTTCTGTACTACTCACGTTTTGTTTCTTTGCCGGGCGCGCAGAATTTCGACAGACCAGATTAGGCAAAATGATGAAGCACAGAATCATCAAGCCGGGCGGTCGGTCTGCTTGCGGGCCTCTTCCATCATTCTGTGCTTCATCATTTTGCCATTCCGGTTCTCGCTGCCTTGGGTTGCGGGTATCCCGCGCTGGGTTTTCCGTGATGGTCATGAATCATCCGAGCAGGACCAATCGTGATGCGTGTGATCGAGCCGTACT
>JAYSQC010000683.1:0-11555 GCA_043721755.1 Schlesneria sp. | reverse complement strand
GCGTCAGCCCCCCCGGTTCTTGGGCGTTAGCCCTTCACTGGAAGAACCGGGGGGCTGACGCCGCCCCGCTCAGAAACGTCTCACTTTGTCCCGCGCGAGGTATGACGACTTTGGTGGGCCGACGCTCGAAGCGAGCTTGTCCCACCCTACCAATTGCGACAGAACCGTCACTCACACCGACGGACCAAGATTTCGCCTTTGCCGAGTTCGATCAGGTCGCCGTGGTAGCGGTCGTAATCGGCGGTGAGGCATCCTGGGGAGAGTGGAAAGCCAAGCCGTTCGAGATGCCGCAGATAGACTCTCAAAAACGTCGGCTGGTCGGTGCTGGCGCGATGAAACGTCGGCAGCAGTTCGGCGCGGTGAGTCGTCGAGAACAGCGTGATCGAGCCGCGTTTCATCCCCGCGCCGGTGTGGCGACCGACGCTACCGAACAACATCAGTGAACCGGCGATCATGCCGAACCCGGCCGCGTGTCCGACCGAGCCAGCGACCGCGATCAGACCGCGTCGCATCGCTGTTCCCAATTCATCGCCTGACGATCCCGTGACCAGGATCTCGCCGCCGGTCATGCCGCGCGTCGCCCCGCGATACGCCGCGCCGAGACAACTCCCGGCGTTCCCCTCGATACGCAAGCGGCCACCACTCATCTGTGCGCCTGCCCAGTCTGTGACGTTCCCTCGGACGGTGATCTCACCGCCGGTCATCTCCGCCCCGAGGTGCATCCCCACGTGACCTTCGATAAGCATTTGGCCGACGGCATGCTGTTCGCCAATCCGCTTCACGCGGGAGCAGTCTCCGACCCAAACAACTTGCTGATCGTCGCGGGCCGAGCCGGTGACATCGAAAAACTCGGCGAGTGGCACGCGGCGATTGCCGTGCTGGATCAGAGTTGCTCGCACCTGATCGGCGGTCTGGTCGTGAACGACTTCCGCACGCACCGCGTCCACTTCGATGGAAAGGAGTGGCGACTCGCGCAGTGTGAGGACAAGTGGCATCGGTGAGTCTCTGCATTCTCTTCCCGATCAGCCGCAGGGCGCTAGCCCCGGTTTGGATGACACAAACCGGGGCTAGCGCCCTGCGGCTGATCGCAGCCTGTTTCACTTCGGGAAGTTATTGCGCTCCCGTTCCTTAGCCTTCAGGCCATTCAAATCCTTGATCTCGGCTTTGTCTGGAAGAGTCGAACGGGCATCGACGCTGGGGTCGTTCTTGAACAGTCCGTCGGCGGCGAAGGTCTCGAACGGAATCCCCCACGGGTCGATGCCGGAGTGACATTTCGCGCAGCCTTTCTGGTTGCGGTGACGCTCCCGTTTCTCGCGCAGAGTCAGCTTCGCGCTGTCGTCCTCTTTGAGCTGCGGCACGTTCGGCGGCGGATCGTCGGGCGGTTCGGCGATGATTTTTCTAGACAGCCAGGCACCGCGTTTGATCGGGTTGGATTCCCGGCCGTCGGACAACCCCGCCAGAATTCCGGCCTGCGTCAGCACGCCTCCGAGGTTTTTGTTCTCGTGCTTTGATGGGGACAAACCGAAACCCGCTTTCCGTGCGGTCGGCCAAGTTGTAGTCGCTCGCGGTGACTTCGTTCGCCACGAGGAAGTCCGATTGAACCACGTTTCGCAGCGGCAGGTTGTGTTCGATCAGATACCGCAGAAACTGGATCGGTTCTTGCCGCAACTGAGACGAAGCAAAAGGTGTCAGGAACCAAATCACGTATTTGGTTCCTGACACCTTTGTTCCCTCCACTCCGTGATTCGGACGCACTATCCGCCAACGCGCGAACTGGGCATGAGGATCACCACCGAGAACTCGTGGACCGAGCGCGATGACGGAGTGCGCGTGATCGTGCCGCGCTTCCTGCAAGAGATCGTCGAGGAGACCGCTCGACTCGCACGAACCAGTCCGCACGTCAATCAGTCGTCCGGCGTGAGCGTCCGCATGTCGATCGCGAACTACGAGAACCTCGTCTCGTCCGCCGAGCGCCGCGCGGTTCTGGCAGGCGAGACGCAGGCAATCGCTCGTCCCGCCGACTTGCTCCACCTCGCTGCCAGCTCACGCGGCAAGCTCGAACTGACCATGAGCGACGAGCCGGGCGAGGAAGACCGTCTGATCGGCCGCCTCATTGACGAAGCGGTCAAAACGGTCTTCGATCTGCACGAACTGAACCCCAAACAGTTCCGCAACGTGGTCGAACACTTTGAAGGTGGCAAGTCACTCGATCTGGGAGACGACATCTCGACGAAGGACGTTCTCAAACAGATCGACTCCATTCGCGGCTTCCGCTCGCAGGTCGAGCAGATTGCCAAGACGCTCGAACCGGAACTCACGACCGGCCCGAACTTGGACGGCTTCCACGCCGCCGTCGCCGAGTTCCTGCTGGACGCCTGCACTGCCACAACCGCCTGAACCGAACCCGCCAGATGAAGGTCCGCACCTACGGTTCGTGACTCGGCAGTCCCTGTAGCCAGGAGTGGAATCACCCCGAGTGGCAACAACGACGGCTGCAATCCGCCGGTAGTTCCAAACGGTGCCGTCGGAAATTGTGGGGTCCATGGATGAAGAGCGAGATGCCGACGGCTGGTTCACCTTTGAACATCCCGACTTGCCAGCATACGCTTTCCCGCGTCCATCGGTTCCCGAGATGTGTGACGTGGTCGTCCACAGGGTGCCGTCGTTCCTTGGTGGTCATCGAGAACAGGATCGCGCGGCTTTCCGACTCCCTCCCCTCGGCGGGGAGGGCCGGGGAGGGGGAGGATCGTCGAGTTGACTCGCCACTCGCCCCCCTCCCTAACCCTCCCCGCCGAGGGGAGGGAACCAGAACGAGCGACTCCAAGGACTCCTTTGTCCGATGCCTCATTGGTGTGACCACGAAGGAATGACGGCACCCGGACGCACGTCATGTTGCTGAGAGCCTGTTCGATATCAATCTCTCTGAACGCAGACTTGGAACTCCTGAAATGCTTGAGCGCAGAGCGTGGATGACGTTGCTGATGATGGGGATCGTGTCATCGTCCTCCGTCGGGTGTTGGCAGGCGGCACCGACGGGTCCGTCGAATGCTGCCGTTCCCTCGCCGCAGCATCCCCCGCGACCTGCGGCTCCCCGCTCGGACTACGTTGGCTCCCAAGTGTGTAGTTCGTGCCATCGCGAAATCGCCGAGTCTTACTTTCAGCACCCGATGGGTCGATCCAGCGCCCCGATTCAGGATGCGAACACGATCGAGGACTACACCGAACACAATTCCTACGACACACCCGATGGGCGACGCTACGTCGTCGAACAGCATGACGGTCACACCTGGCATCACGAGCAGTTTCCGACATCCTCGGGCGAGACCCTTTACGACCAGGCGGTGGCGATGGAACTGGCAATCGGCTCGGGACGTCGCGGTCGATCCTATGCGTACCTGCGGGGAGACCGTTTTTTTCAGTCTCCCATCGGCTGGTATTCGGCAAAGTCGCGGTGGGACATGTCGCCCGGTTACGTTCCGGGCATACACCAGCGATTCGATCGCTTGTTGACGGAGCGGTGTCTGAACTGTCATGTCGGTCGGCTCAATCCCGGATCGACTCCCGACACGTGGGATGAGCAGCATCCGATTGTCGAGACCATCATCGGGTGTGAGCGTTGCCATGGTCCGGGAGCATCTCATGTCGAACGACATCAAAATCCTGCGACGTTTCGCGGCATTGATGCGATCGTGAATCCTGTGAAACTTGACTCGTTCCGGCGAGATGCCGTCTGCCACCAATGCCATCTGCAAGCGTCAAAAACGGTTCCTCGCTATGGGTGCCGCACTGACGACTTCCGGCCGGGCGATCGACTTGCCGATGTGTGGGTCGTGCTGAAGGGATCCATTGACGACCGCAAGGCGGTGACCCAATCCGGGCAGATGGTTTCCAGCCAATGCTACATAAAAAGTGGCGGAAAATTCGGCTGCATTTCCTGTCACGACCCCCATGCACTGCCGAAGGGCGATCCGGCCGTCCACTTCGACGCGAGGTGTGCCAAGTGCCACGGCACGAGCGACGGTGAGTGCTCGCTTCCGATTATGAATCGGACTGACAAGACATGCATCGGCTGCCACATGCCCCGCTTCCCGGCGTCCGACATCCCTCACACCGCCTTGACGGACCATCGGATTCTCCGCCGACCGGATTCCGCCGCGAAAGCCGCATCGACTCGATCGGTCACCGATGTGTTCGACGAGGGAGAACCGGCTCTTCCCGAATGGGAGGTGCGACGCGCACATGCCTTGGCGCTCAGACTTGACCGGAATTTGATGAAGACACCGCGCGACATCGAGCGGGCCGTAGAAACCCTGAAATCACTGGAGACCTTTCTCGCGGACGACCCCGAAGTCTCGGAGATGCTGGCCTGGCTCGCCAGTCACCAGAATGACGGGCCAGGCGTGGAGCAGGCTGCGAAGCGAACCCTCGATCTGGCCCCCCATCGTTATGAAGCACAAGAACTTTTGCTGCAGTCGCTATTCGTGCGGCGGGCCTGGTCCGAAGGCGAGACCCTTTGCCGACAATTGCTCGATCAGGATTCAGGTAAGGCGATGTACCACGCGATGCTCGCCGACTCGCTGTTCCGACAACAACGGATCGACGAGGGAATCGCTGCCGCCGAGAAGTCCCTGACGTGCGATCCAGCTCAGGTGGGTGTCCGTCGCCGGCTCGTCGAAGCGTACCTGCAGACAGGCAATCGCGCGCGATCCGGCGAGCATCAGGCAATACTCGATCGGTTGCCTCAACGACGCCCCTGACAACGTGAATTGAGGAACGGCCCGTCACTTGGGTATGACAGGTTTCACCGTCTGAGGCGGGTCAGTCAAACCGAGGCGGCGTTGAAGTGCCTCCGCAATCAGAGAGTCTCCCGAATCGCGGGCCAACCGACCGATCTCGCGCAGCAAGTTTTTCGGCGGGTTCTGGGCGGTAGGCAACTCGCGGATCTTGATTCGCAAAATATGAGCTCGCTTCACGAGGCCCTCCAGCCGAACCACCTCAGCGGATGCGCCCCGCGTCCGTTCCAATTCGGCAAGACGATGCAGCGTCAACCAGTCCATCGGGTGCAGGGACAGCGCCTTCCGATAGGCTCGTTCGGCGTCATCGACTTCACCCCGGACGAAGTGAATCCATCCCTGGAACCTCCAGAAACGTGGATCTCTCTCGGCATCGGAAGTCGATTGCCCCAACAACGCGAGGACGTGCTCCACTCTCCCCTTGGTGATCTCTTCGTCGATCAGAAATGCGAGGAGATTCGTGTTATGGGGAAACTGCTTCAACAGGTTCCGAGCATCACGCTCCATCTCCGTCAGCACGGTCGGGTCGGGACCGATCGTGGAGCTTGGGTCATGCAGTGCCGTGTCTGCACGATGCAGCACTCCCGCCACTGTCAGAATTTCGTTGTCGGGGAACGACTTCAGCCACAGTTCGCAAAGATCAGGTCCCTGGGCCAACCGGAGCGAGTCGATAAAAAAAACATAGATGTAGGCGTCGGGAGGCTCTCGCTGGGCGCGAATGGCTTCGGCAATCTGCCGGCGCAGTTTGTCGCGCTGCAACGTCACGGCATAGTATTGAATGAGCAGTTCGTGGGCCCCGGTGGCCTTGGGTTCACGCGCCAGCAATTCGAGACAGGCCTGTTCTCCGGCAAACGGCTGGTTGGCTGGTCCCATCAGGATCTTGCATCGAACCAAACGTGAAGGCAGCTCTTCGAGTGATCCCTCGGGGACGCGCGACAAGTACTCGGCGGCTTCGACGAAACGATCCTGATGCTGCACCGCATCGGCCAGATAGACCCACGCCGCTCCCGAGTTCGGATTCCAGGAACTCCAGCGCAGCGCCAGCGATTGCAGGTCGGCCCAGCGCTTCTCTGCCTTGGCCACTCGGCACGACTGCTCGAACCGACCGAGCATCCAGTTGTATCCCCCTCCCGCTGCCAGCAGCAGCAGCAGGACACCGGCGAAAGACCAAACCCATCTGCGGAGTTTCCGTGGAGATGTCGCTGACTGTGGCGGAGTTGTGGTCATTGCGGTCATTGTCATGGGTACGTGCTCAGTAGCGGAGAGCGATCCGATCTGTGAACGAATATCGAGGTGAGTGCATTTGACGGAGAAGTCTGAATTGCCGCACCGATCAGGGCGGCGATTCTGGCCTCCTGGGTGAGTGCTGTCCAGCACCGGACGAATCGGGTTCCGAGTCACGAGCATCCGCGTGATGACGAATTCGATCCGCGTAGAGCGTGGCTCCACAGTCCGTGGCGAAGACCGCCATCCGCCGCAACGTCTCGCCGGGTATCGATCTCACGTCGGGCATGGCGAGTAGATTGGATTCCAGTGCTCGACCGCGCGCGGCCAGACGCTGCGCAGCCTCCGCCTCGGAGAGGTTTCCCCGGCGCCGTTCCCAGTCCGCGAGATAATGTCGAAGTCGCCAGTCAAGCGGGTGAATCGCCCGTGCCTCCCGAAATGCCTCGCCAGCACCTTCGAGGTTCCCCGCACGCATCAGCAGCCAGCCGCGCGCCCGCCAGAATCGATGGTCACGATCGGCGAGGGGCTTGGCGCGCGACAGCAACTCCGCCGCGATGAATGAGTGTCCCGCCTGAACGGCCTGTTCGAGATCGTATGCCAGAACCTCATGATTCTCTGGAAACATGATCCGCAACTGTTGCAGATAACCTGCTCGCTGCTCCTGCGATCGACGAAGGGCGGCGGCGTGTTGTTCCTCAACCGAGGGAATGCTGCCTTCGAGATTTCGGGCCGAGTGCATCGCATAGGCCACCATCAACAACTCGTCGTTTCGTCCGGTCGACATCCACTTCTGAAGCCGATCGAGAGCGTTGTTCAATCTCAGACCGTCGATCAGGAAGGCATACACGTAGAACTCGGGAGCATCGCAGGCGGAACGAGCCGCATCGCGCACATCGTCGAGCAACGACACCGGCTGCATCGTGACCGCGTCAAAGAAAATCAGTCGCTGCCTGGCCGAGAGATCCCGGGGGTCGAGCCGGATCATCTCGCGACAGGTCGCCGCACCTCCTGCGGGTTGACGCAGCGGGTCGAACTGCAGCTCGGCAAGCATCGACAACCAGGGGACATCCTCGGCCGTTTCTTTCGGCCACGCCCGAAGAAATGCCGCCATTGATGCCGGCTGCCGCAGCGCTCTGCACGCGGCGACACCCGCCTTCAGTGGTTCGCGCCGGTGTGGCTCCCATCGACGCCATTCCTGTGCCGTCGCCAGCAATCGAGACCAGTCCCGCGCGGCTTCCAGCCGACGGCACTCGTTCTCGAAGCGTCTCGAGATCAACGACTGTCGCCAATAGGTCGCCCCTCCAATGACGAGCACTGCGGCCAGCAGGCCTGCCAACCAACGCCAGAGCCTCGACCACCGCGACTCTTGCCGAGATGAGTTTGCTGAGTTGGCACCGGTGATAGTCGGGAGATCGTTCACGGTTGGCGAGGTATCAACGTTTCTTCCGTCATTGGCTCGATGATCAACTTTCGTTGAGGGACGGCTACATTTGGCAGATGCTGCGTCAAACCGCTCGGCCAGTCGATCCGCAGATCAACTTGATCCACTCCCAGCCCAAATCCCAATGACAGGACCGGTTCATCGGATGAACAATAGCCGGCCCCTCCGACAAGCTCGACCGTCTGTGTGACCGAGCCTGCCGTCGCCGTCACCCTCGTTCCGACGGCTTGACGATTGCTGGTTCGACCAACCAGATCGAGCAGCAGCCCGCGCGATCCCTCGGAAACATTGTGCAGGATTGCAGTCGGCGAGTTCTGTGGAACGACGACCAGGTCGATGCGACCATCGCGGTCCATATCGGCGAAGGCGACTCCACGACCAACTTGCCGGCGCTCGAAAAACGGTCCGGCGTCCGAGCCAATCTCGTCAAACGTGGAACCATTGAACGAGAATAATTGGGGCGGTTGTTCGTACCCTGTCCCTGTCTGCCGCCGCGGGTCGATGTGTCCATTGGCAACGTACAGTTCCTGCCATCCGTCGGAGTTGAAGTCGCACATGGTCGTCCCAAAGGCCAACATCGGCAATGTGGAAATGACCAGATTGGTGAGCGCCGTTTGATCCGAGAATCCCTGTGGGCCCAGATTGGCGTACAAGATATTCGACTCGTTGGTGAAGTGAGTCACATAGAGATCCAGCCAACCATTCCGATCGTAGTCGCCGCAGGCAATACCCATGTTGGCCTGTGGAACTCCATCGGCGTTGACAGCGCAGCCTAGGAGCATGGCCTGATCGGAGAAGTCCTGACCGTGGTTGTTGACGAATAGAAAGTTCGGAGTCGTGTCGTTGGCCACGAAGATGTCGGGCCAGCGATCATTGTTGAAGTCGGCAATCACAACACCCAACGCGCGATTCCCCTCACCGTACAGACCCAGTTCGCGAGCGCACGCCCGAAAGTGACCGTCTCCAAGATTGAGATAGAACTCATCGGATTCGGGATCAACCTTGCCCGGGTGACAGATTCCAGGGGCGCCCGGTGTGCCGCACAGTTGGGGGTGTTGGGGGTCATACCGGCAATATCGACAGACGTAGAGATCCAGATCGCCATCACGATCCACATCCCCCCACGCAGCCGATGTACACCACAACTTGTCGGGTAGCGCAATAGACTCTGTGACATCACGAAACGTTCCATCACCTTGATTGCGGAACAATCGACTCTGCCCCACGTTGGTCACGAGCAGGTCGGGGAATCCGTCATTGTCGAAGTCGCCCGCACTCGCACCTTGACCATAACCGCGTTCAACAATTCCGGCCGATGAGGTCACGAGTTCAAAGCCGGTGCCTTCGCGGTTGCGATAGAGCACGTCCAGCGGCTGGCCCGTACTTTCAGGCTTCGCCGGATCGCCCCCTTGAACGAGAAACAGGTCTGGCCAACCGTCTCGATCATAGTCAAACCAACTGCAACCTCCTCCCGTGGCTTCCACCATCAACTGATCGCCACGCGCTCCGTTTTGGTACGTGAACTCGATGCCCCGCTCATTCGAGACATCAACGAACGCAATCTTCGGTCGCGCAACTTTGGAGCGCGGTACACCCGGCAACAGGGAATTGCTGGCGTGGGCGAGTTCCGCAAATACGGACTTCCTCACCGGAGTATCCACAACCGTGGAAGGAGTGGCGATCTTGGACGCCGTCGCCATTCCAGAAGGCTCGCAACCTAGAATTCCGAGTCCGGCCGTGAGCAGCAGGCAAAGACATTTGACAATCTGTCGGGATTCAATGGCTCGCGTAGTTCGACAACCCCCGCTTCGAGTATTGACCCTGACTTGTTGTTCATCGTCTACTAAGGGGCTGTGCATCAACAACGTCCGAGAGTCGTGCGTCGCGAAGCGACCATTGTTGACTCGCCAAGGCTTGGACATCACCGCCTCGCCTTCACATTCGCGCTCGCTTTGATTCGCGCGGACCCCCTTGATTTCCGCGCGAATCAAAGCGAGCGCGAATGTGAAGGGCTCGCAAATTGGTCGAGCGGACACCGCTCTCATTGCGACGCAACACGAGATTCTCGGGAATTGATCCTGCACAGCCCCTAAACAACGCCGAACCGCCCGGTCGTGATTGTGCATTCGCGTGTCTCGCATGACACATGCCTTTGTTTTGGCAGACTGAAACCTTGGTGGACATCGACTGGGAACGGGTCACGGTTTAGGTGGTTCACGGTCATTCGTCCGGTTCGATCAGAACCTTGACCTGATCGACTCGAACACTTGGCAAACTCTGGACTGTACCGCTGGGCCAGCGGACGACCAAGTCGCAGGGGGCATGATTGTCGCCCAGACCAAAGATCAACCGCGGCTGCCGACTACTACAGTAGCTACCACCTCCGACCAATTCCTGAAGCAGGGTCCGGTCGCCTTGCCGAAGGGTCACCCGAGCGCCAATACCTCGTCGATTGGATCGTCGGCCGACGAAATCGATCCCCAACCAGTGACCGCGTTGGGACCGGTTCTCGAGAAGTTCAGCCGCACTGTTCTGGTGAATGACTGCCAGGTCGAAGTCGCCGTCCCCGTCGAAGTCGGCTTCGGCACAGCCCCGGCCGACGAAAACCTGCTGGAAGTATGAACTCGCCTGCGCCCCAACGTCGTAAAGTCGGCCGTCGCGGAATGTCAGCAATTGAGGTGGCATGGCGAGCACTTGCGATCGCCCCAAGTCGTCGATGTGGCCGTTGGCCACAAAGAGTTCATCATTTCCATCTTGGTCGAAGTCCTGCCAAATCACACCAAATCCCACCCACGGCAGAGTCAATTCCACACCACCGACCTCGCCTGTTGCTTCACGGAAACCCTCGTCTCCGAAGTTCGCGTACAGCGTGTTCCACTCCCCCTCGAAATGAGTGATATACAAATCGAGCCGACCATTGCGGTCATAGTCACCCACAGCCACACCCATGTTGGCTTGAGCTCGACCATTGGCATCGAGTGCGCAACCGTAACGCAGGGCCACGTCTTCAAACCGACCTGATTCGTCACTGGCGAACAGAAAATTTGCACTCGCATCATTGGCAACACAAATCTCTGGTCTCTCGTCGCCGATGAAATCGGCTACCACGACACCCAACGCTCGGTTTCCATCTCCGTACAACCCGCGAAGAGCCGAGGCTTCGCGAAAAATACCATCGCCAAGGTTCTCGAAGAATTGATCGGGAACTGGCGCGACCTGGTTCGGTTGACACTGGATCTGAGTGCCGGAAGGGTCACGACAGATGATCGGCGATCGGGGATCAAAGTTGACGTAATTGCAAACGTACAAGTCGAGGTCGCCGTCCTGATTGAGGTCTGCCCAGGCAGCACTCGAACTCCATCCCTGCCAATGGTTGCTGCTGTCCAGTATCCATCTGAGGAACGTGCCATCTCCTTGATTTCGCCAAAGTGTGTTCCCCCCAATGTTGGTCACAAACACGTCATCAAAGGCGTCGTTGTCAAAATCGCCGATGCACACCCCCTGACCATAGAGCGGTTCATCGATGCTCGCGGCGATAGTCACATCCTCAAACCGACCATTCACATTGCGAAACAACTGGTCCTTCGGCTGAGGTGCCTGTGGATCAGCGTCGGCGACTCCCCCCTGGCCACAGTACAAGTCCCAATTTCCATCGCGATCATAGTCCAGCCACCCGCATCCACCTCCAGTCGCTTCGGACATGAGGCGGTTTCCGGCAGCTCCGTTGCGATACGTAAAATCGAAACCGACTTCCGAACTGACTCCGACAAATTCGAGTTTTTGCCCGGTGACCTCATGGGGCTCAATTCGTCGGAGCGCGGTCCACGGAAGATCGGCAGAGACCCGTGGTTTGATTGGAGAGACACCCGTTGGAACCTTGAGGATTCCCTGATCGAAGCATCCGCCGCAAAGGACGAGTGCCGCCGTAGCCAGAGACAATCCGGCAATACGATCTCGGCACCTTCCAAAAGCATTGGCAAAGAGCCGTGCCGGTTGCTGAAGACTTCTCAAAACAGTCCCCAAAATACGGCTCTCCGCCATTCCTGTTGAAAATGGTGTCCAGTGAGCGGCATGGCGCTAGCCGCCGGTCGTTTTCG
>JAYSQC010000682.1:0-6844 GCA_043721755.1 Schlesneria sp. | reverse complement strand
GTTTAACCGCGTGGGCAACGCCCCGCGCGTCGTGCGGCGAAACACGATTCCACGTCGCCTGACGCGCGGGGCGTTGCCCACGCGGTTAAACGACGCGGCATCAATCTCGGCCGCGTGGAGGATAAACAGCACCGTTCCGGGTCTATCGGCATTCTGCCCGCGCAGGCCACGGAACTTTGCCAATGTCCGAATCTGGCGGCTTAGAACCTGTCCAAAAACAATGTCGTCTTTCGCTCCGCGAAAGAACGCCCTTTCGCGGAGCGAAAGGCGACAAACGGCGGCGTAATTTTTGGACAGGTTCTTACTTCAACAAGTCGGACATCTCATCACGAGTGAACTTTCGTTCTAATCGTGCGCCCATCTGCGCCACCACGCGCGCGGCGGCGTGTGAGGCGAGATGTCCCGCCTGCGGCCAACTGAGTCCGTTCGTGATGCCGTACAAAATTCCGGCGGCATACATGTCACCGGCACCGGTCGTGTCGATGGCGGAGACTTTGACTCCTTCGACCGGATACGCATGGCCGTCGTGCATGAGCAGCGATCCATCGGGACCGAGCGTCAGCGCCACATTGGCCGCGTGCGTGTGAATCTCGTGGGCACAGTCGATCGGATCCGACTTGCCGGTCAAGCTGCGGGCCTCTTCCAGATTGCAGAACAACAGATCGACGGGGCCTTCGATCAGCTTCCAGAACAGGTCGCGATTGAAGTTGATGAGGAACGGATCCGAGACGGTGAAGGCCACTTTCACGCCATGCTTCTTCGCCAGTTCGATGGCCTTCAGTGCGGCCGCCTTCGTCGAGTCCCCCGCAAACAGGTAGCCCTCAATGTAGACGTACTTCGACTGCTGGATGGAAGCCTCATCAATGTCGTCCGGCCCGAGTGTCGCGGACAACCCGAGGTGCGTGAGCATCGTTCGTTGAGCGTCCTCGGTAATCAGACAGACGCACGCTCCGGTCTGGCCGTCGGCTTGAGGCGTCACAATGGAGACGCCCAAGTCGCGCATGTCCTGCAACCAAACTCCACCGAGTTCATCGCTGCCGAGCTTGCCGCAATAAGCAGCCTTCCCGCCGAAGTCGGCCACCCCGGCAATCGTGTTCGCCGCCGAACCGCCCGCACACCGATTGAGTTTCGCTCCGTGCAATGCTCCCAGCACGCGACACTGCGTCGGTTCATCGACCAGCGTCATGATCCCTTTGGGAAACTCCAGCCGCCCCAGCAGCGCGTCATCAATCCGCGCCTGAATGTCCACCAGCGAATTGCCCACGCCGTACACGTCGTATGTCATGTCGTCTTGCTTTCTGGAAAGCTTGGTCTCTGAAAGTTGTGGTGAATGAGTCACGTTTGGAAAGGTTTTGAAGTCACGGCTGACGTTTCCGACAAAAGTAGCAGGCACACTCCGTGTGCCGTCCGCGATAGCGCGATTCGCAGAGGAATTCGGTGAACGGCACATGGAATGTGCCTACTACTTTGACTTCTGTCGGAAACGTCATGGCTCGATTCAAGCTGGAAAGCAACGTGAACCAGACGATGCTTCCGGATTTCATTCGCGCTCCCCTCGATTCGCGCGGAAATTGATCCGCGCGAATCGAGGGGAGCGCGAATGAACGAAGGCATTCTGGTCTACGGTGGAGCCTCGCTACAAATCAAACCACCTTCGCCCCCCGTGAGCCAAGCTCTAACAGATCGCGCGCAGCCTCGCCACCTTCCTCTCTCATGGTCCGACAGTCTGCAGGCGCAACTTGACAGTGCCCAATCATCCAGTGATGCTGATGCCCGACCTCGCGGTTTGACCCGCCTGCCGATTCCTCCCGCCTCTTATGTTGCGACCGGTCTGGCCCTCGTTTGGAGCGGCCTCACACAGATTGGTCGTCTCGCCGAATGAAAAAGGATCGCTCCATGAAGTGCCTCGCTCGCCTTGTCGTTGCCGGTTGCCTGCTGATGCTCACTGGGAGCGGTCTCGTTGCTCCCGCTAACGTGATTGCTCAGGAAAACCTCGACGCGAAGATCGCCGAACAACAAAAGGCATCCGACGAAGCGGCGGCGCGCCGTGTGGCGGGTGAGCCTGCAATTCAGGCGGCGCGCGCGAAGGCCAAGGAACTCTCGACCGCCATTACCACGCTGAAGATCGAGCAGAACAAGGCCGAAGCGACGGTGAAAGATGGCGATGCGAAACTTCCCAAACTGACAGAAACAACGAAGAAGGCGACCGAAGAAAAGACGAAGCTCGAAGCCGAATCGGTCGCGGCCGGGAAGGTGGCTGAGGACGCGAAGGGGAAGGACACTGAAAAGGCCGAGGCCGACAAAGCCAAGGCGGCCACCGACAAACTCGCCGCCGCCGTGAAGGCTTTAGAGGACGCGACGAAGGCCGAGGCCGCCACGACCGAGGCTCTTGCCAACGCGAAAAAGCTCGTCGCTGAACAGCCCGCCAAGATCGCGGCGGCCGAGGCGGCCAACACGGCATTCCAACCGGAGCTGGCTGCGGCCGAAGTGGCGTTTGCGGCACTCGGCAAGGAAGCGGTCGCGAAGCAGATCGACGTGGAAGGAACGCTCATCCAGGCGGGCAAGCTGGTGTCGTTTGCGAAGTCGGTCGCGCCGATCTTTTCGCAGCGGTGCCTCGCCTGTCACAACGCCCGCACCGCGAAAGGGCGGCTCAACATGGAGACGTTTGCCAACCTGATGAAGGGGGGCGAGAGCGGCCCGTCAGTGCTGGCGGCCAAGCCGGGTGAGTCACTCCTCCAAACGATGATCGAAGATCACTCGATGCCGAAGGACGCCGATCCGCTCACTGCCGAACAGATCGCCATCGTCAAGAAGTGGATCGAGACGGGAACACGTCTGGACGCGGGTGTCGCCGGGACGGCACAGCTCATCACGATCATTCCCAAGCTGACACAGCCCGCGCCGCCCGAGAGCTATCGCGTGCCGGTCCCCGTCATGGCAGTCGCGTTCAGCCCTGATGGCGCGTTGCTCGCCACGTCGGGCTATCGCGAGGTCATTTTGTGGAACCCCGCCGACGGACAGATCGTGCGTCGCATCACGAACATCGCCGAACGGCCGCACGACATCGAGTTCACCGCCGACGGCACCAAGATCGCCGTCGCCGCCGGAACGCCCGGCCAAATGGGTGAGGTCAAGCTGTTCAATGTCGCCGATGGCGCGCTGATCGCGGACCTCTTCACCACGGATGATGAAGTCTTCGCGGTCGCCTTCAGCCCGGATGGGACGCGACTCGCCGCCGCCTGTGCGGATCGTTCGGTGCGGCTGTTCGATGTGGCGACGCGCCAGCAGCAGAAGCTGATCGAGGACCACGCCGACTGGGTGATGGATGTCGCGTGGTCGCCCGACGGCAAGAAGATCGCCACCGCCAGCCGCGACAAAACGTCGAAGGTCTTCGACAGCACGACGGGCGAGTCTCAAGCCACGTTCAACGGGCACGCACAGCCGGTCTTCGGAGTCGGCTTCCTCCCCGACGGTGCTTCGGTTGCCACGAGTGCTCGCGACAACAAGATTCGCGTCTGGGCCATCGCCGATGCCAAGCAAGCGCGCGAGATGGCGTTCGGCGGCGAGGTCTTCCGCATCGTGACTCAACCCGACGGCATGGTCTTCGGCGGGAGTGCCGACAAAACCGCACGGCAGTTCAACCTGACGAACGGCCAACAGGTCAAACAGTTCGGCCCGCATCTCGACTGGGTCTATGCCATCGCCGTCCACCCGGCGACGAAGCGTGTCGCCAGCGGTAGCCACGACGGCGAAGTCCGCATCTGGAACGCCGAAGACGGCAAGGAACTGTTCAAGTTCACGGCCGCCCCCGGCTACAAGCCGCAGGTCGCGGCAGCGAAGTGATCTTGCGCCGAGTCTTGCAGATAAGTGGAGCGAAGCTTGGCATCGTCCAAGATGCCGGGCTTTCCATTTCGCCGGTAATTCCGAGCAGTCGCAAAGATGGCCCGAGCGAAAAGGTTTAACGACTCGTCATCCATTCACTCTTCTTCAAGACAACACCATGAACAAGATTCTCGTTCTGTTTGATTCCAAGTCCGGTCACACGGGGCGCATGGCGGCACTCGTGGCCGAAGGGGCGGGGAGCATCTCTGATACCGAGGTGCGGCTGCGCTCGGTGGACGAGGCGACGGCGGACGATGTCGTCTGGTGCGATGGGCTCGCCGTCGGCAGTCCGACCAACATGGGGCTGCTCAGTTGGAAGATGAAGCGATTTTGGGACGAGACCATGATGCCGCAGTGGGCCAAGGTGGATGGCAAGATCGCCTGCGCGTTCAGTTCGTCCGGCGGCTGGGGCGGAGGTTCCGAACTGGCCTGCCAGAGTTTGCTGACGGTCCTGATGAACTTCGGCTTCCTCGTCTTCGGTGTCACCGATTACGTGAGCCGCGATCTGACGCTGCACTACGGCGCGATCGCCGCCAAAGAGCCGCGCGACGAGGAAACGCAAGCCGCCTGCCGCAAGCTGGGCCGTCGCCTCGCCGAGTGGACGGCCGTCTATTGCCACGCGCGCCTCGATGAACATCCCAACAACAAGATGTCCGAACGGATGATGCCGGAAGGTTGAGTCGCGCGGCAGATGTGGAACTCATGCAGTGGAACTTGCCCAGCGGAACTCACGCGGTTGGATCGAGGCCCCTCGCCGTCTATCATGCCGCCCGCCGCGAACGAAAGTCGTTCTTAGGAACCGGTGCGAAACAACTTCCCGCTTTCCTCGGCTTTCCTCCCTCCCCTCGGCGGGGAGGGCCGGGGAGGGGGGAGGAAGGTCAAGTTGATTTGCCACTCGCCCCCCCTCCCTAACCCTCCCCGCCGAGGGGAGGGAACAAGAAGGGAACTCGGGAAGTGATTGCGAGCCAGTTCCTTAGAAGCCTGATGCGCAAGCGAAGTCGCAACATTGAACGTGTCTGCTTCGCTTGCGCGTCAGGCTTCGATTGGTAGACCCACTGAACAGACTCTCTCTCCAGAAAGCCCGACTGATGCCGACGCCCGATGAACTGTATGACGATGCCAACCGACTCAAAGACCAAGGCGACTTCGCGGGAGCGGCGGCCACGTTGCTGAGCATCGTCGCCGAGACGCCGACGCACTCGCTGTCGCACTCGGCCTTGGCCGTGGTCATGCACAAGCTGGGGAAGTTCGACGAAGCGATCGCTCACGCCAAGAAGGTTGTTGAACTGGAGCCGAACGATCCGTTCTCGTTCGCGCAGCTCTCGGTGATCTGCCAGCGCTGCGGACGCATCGCCGAAGCAGAAGATGCACTTGCCCGCAATAAAATGATGAGCGGTGGTCACTGACACACGCCCGCCTCGTTTCACCGCGTGGGCAACGCCCCGCGCGCTGAAACGACGGAACTTATACCTCGTGCGGTCAGTGATGAGACTTCTGAGCGGGGTGGCGTCAGCCCCCCCCGCTCAGAAACCTCTCACTTTGCGCCTCATAAGGTATAGCAATCCGATGTTGTCGAACGACTACTTCGTCCCCTTCAGCGAGACCGTCAATGGGACCGCCGCCCACTCGGCGTGAAGGTGGTCGGCAATCCAGAACGTGGCCCACTTGCCGGATGTGTCTCCATCCACGAGCTTGGCGGGAGCCGCGTCTGCGTTGTTTTCCCATTGGCTTTCCGCATAGGGCTGGCAACCGAGGGCCACGTTTTCACGACCGACGAACACTTCAATTTCACTCAGCCCGCCGCCGCATCGGCTGATGCTTGGTGATATCGATGCGAACTTCGTCGATGCGAGACGCCTTCGGCCGGAGGACGAGATAGGTCATCTCACTGTTCTTGAACGGCATGACCGACGGTTGTTTCCAGACGAGTTTTCCCTGGAAAGTCGTCGTGGTCACCCCGTGAATGCCGCTGAAAAAAAGGCAAGCCAGAGGCTTACCCTACGTTTTTCAACAGGCTGCGACGAGCGTGGCGACGACAGTTTTTGAGACCCCGTTCCTGACGGGGAAGCGGTCGCGAGTATGTACTCGTCGGATCGCTGGAGTCGAGTGAGGGCGACTTCCATGTGGACTTGCCGGCGAGAAGAGCAAAGTCGGTATGAGACCACCACATGAAAAGTCGCGGCGTGGCCTGACGAACCCGTCGCTGTGACGGGTCTCATCCTTCCCACAACAATGCCACGCCAGCTCAAAACCTAGAGCGCATTTCAAAACTAGCCCGACGCGCAAGCGAGGGCGTCACCGTCAATGAATGTCCGGCCCTCGCTTGCGCGTCGGGCTAGTTCTGCGAGGCAAAAGCAGGTTTTGAAATGCGTTCTCGTGTTTGGAAGCCAAAAAGGACTCGGAGCAACCTGCTCCGAGTCCTTTTTCATTCGTGTCTCGCATCACTCACAACGTGGTGCTGAAGAGTTGCCCGACCAGGATTCGAACCTGGACCAAATGATTCAGAGTCATTCGTGCTACCGTTACACCATCAGGCAAGATGTTTGATGTCCGACAAAAGTAGCAGGCACACTCCGTGTGCCGTCTGCGATACCGTGATTCGCAGAGGAATTCGGTGAACGGCACATGGAATGTGCCTACTACTTTGACTTCTGTCGGAAACGTCATGTTTGGCTTTCGGAGCCATGTTGTCGATCGAGTCGAGGTTCTTGACGCCGTGACTCGGGCTGCGAAAGCGGGCGAAGTATACTGCCCTCCCTTGTTTTGCCAATTCTGAACGCGGTGTTTTTCCGGTTCATCTGACATTCCGCATCGGTTACAGACACTTGGCCTTCTTACCCCGCGCGGCCCTGAGTGAAGCATTGGAGCCTGTTGAAAAACGTAACTTGGACGCCCTCGTCCGAGTCTTTTCTAGTTGGAAGCGGACGGACGAGGGCGTCCATCCTACGATTTTCAACAGGCA
>JAYSQC010000681.1:0-7455 GCA_043721755.1 Schlesneria sp. | reverse complement strand
GCGGCGTAAGCCCCCCGGTTCTTGGGCGTTAGCCCTTCGCTGGAGGAACCGGGGGGCTTACGCCGCCCCGCTCAGAAATGTCTCACTTTATCCCGCGCGAGGTATAAGCGAGCCGTAGCCGTAGTAGCCGTAGGGTGGGCTGTGCCCACCATTCCGTGATCTCCATCAAGGTGGGCACAGCCCACCCTACGAGGAGCCATCAGGTCGAATGGCCCTCTCAATCATTTCGCCGACGACGTGAAGACGACCGTCGCTTCGCCCACTGAGTCGGCGACCTGCCGGTCGAGCTTGATGTCACTCCCTTGGACGCGCCCCACCTCCAGCCACTGTCGGTTGCCGGTGGGATCGGGACGAGAGACCACGTAGAGGATGTTGTTGGCGGCGGGAGTCCACTTCGTGCGGCAGGTCAATTCTCCGCGAGCGGGCTTTTCCAGCCAGCCGATCGAGAACCTCAGTGCCAACACGTCGCGTTCGAGCTCCATCTGACGTTTGGCCGCGCTGGCGAAGACCGGTTCGAGCGGCGGGACTTTGGCCAGCAGCGAGGTCGCTCGTTTGCGGTACTCCTCGACCTTCGTGCTGTACGGGTCCATCCACGAAGCGGCTCTCATCGCCTCTTTGTCTTCATCGTCCAAGGCTTGGAAGATCGGAGTCAGTTCCTGTTCGAGAAGCTGATCGCCGCTCCCGGCATACTCCAAGATTTGCGTGACCAAGCGATACCGCAGCAACGGATCGACCTGCGTCGCCTTCAACCAGGTCTCGGTGATCTCGCGCAGCACGGAGTGCCAGTTGTCGATCCCCACATCCTTGAGGATCGTCCGCGTCTTGGTGGCAAGCTCCTGCTGAGGCGGTGGCACCGACTTAAACATCGAGACATCACTCGGCTTCAAATCCTTCGTCAGCTTGGTCGTGCCGTTGTAATCGACGACATAACGGAAGCTCGCCACACTGCCGAATGGTTCGGTGCGGGCTTCAGTGAGATAGAACGTGCGGCCGTCCGTGTCGCGCAAGACGTGTCCTTCTTTGACGAACTTGCCGTTGAACAGCCTGATCAGTTTTTGCTTCAGCCCTTGATCGGGATCACCTTCCTCGACGAACCGCAGTTGGACGGCATTGAGCCACGTTTGATAGCGGGTGATGAGCGAGAAGTCCGGCGTATTGGGATGCTCGATCAACAGCGTGCGGATTTCGCGCAGCCGGGCGTCCACATGCTTGTCGCTCGCCGGTTTGAGCGACTTCCACTGCTCAATCAGCTTTTGCCGAGACAACACCGCTGGCAACGGACAGGCTTCCGCGGCGGTCTTCATCACCGTGGCCCGCACGTCTTCGGGAAACACCGTCGCGAATTCTCGCAACGTCGCTTCATACGTTCCCGCCTTGGGAAGCGTCTGCCCGCCGGTGGGCAAGAGCAGCGCCGCATGCGTCAGCCTGTCGAGCAAGTCGTGCTTGCGTCTGAGGTCCGCCACTCCCTTCCGCGCTGCTTCGAGTCGCGTCTCCATCGCGGCGGCTTGGTTTTGAAGTTCCTTCGCGACAGAACCCTTCGCCGACTGGAACTGGCTCACCCGCGCTCCCGCTTCACTGAGCAGTTGCGCGGAGCGATCGAGGTCGGACGTGATCGATTCGCGCAGCGCGGTCTCGACCGATTGAATCGGCTGATTCGCTGAGGCGAGTTGCTCACGAAACTCCTTTTCACGCTCGGCCGTTTCACGCGTGACGCGGTCCAGCCATGTCGCACGAACCTTATCGACGCGCACTTTTTCGTCGGCCGTCAGACTGAGTCCATCTGCCTGCTTGATCGCCGGTTCGATTCGCACCGCTTCAGTCGCCTGCTCGGCCGTCTCTATCGCCGCCACGAACTGGACGGAGCGATCCTGCTCCGCGCGTTCGGCATCCGTCAGGAGTTTTTGTGTGCCGAGCCACAATTCACTGGTGGACTTGCTGCCGCGCTGAGCCATCAGTTGGCGGGCCTCGGCCAGTTTCCCTTCCGAGACGAACGTACTGACCGCCGCTGCGATCCGACGATCCTTCTCTCCTTCGTTCGAGACCTGCACGATCCACCCGAACGCTCCGGCAACCACGATCACACCGGCCGCCATCGACGCGATTTTGAACGTGCGCCGCGACTTCTCTTTCGCCGCCTGATCGGCGATGCGCCGCGCGAACCGGGCTTCCAAGCCCTCGGGCAGCGAACGCTGATGCCGGTCGAATTCGAGGCCCATCCGCTTGAGATCGGCCAGCGTCAGCGCGTCATTCGTCACCGCGCGCTCGATCTCGGTGACAGACTTCGCGTACTCCTGATCGCTCTTCAGCGAGCGGTCTTCGTCGTCGAGCCAATTCAAAATCGGAGCGACCTGTTCGCGCAACGGGTCTCCCGCCGGCAGCGGGACCGCCTTGAGTTCGCGGCTCCAGTCGTCGCGCAAGGACCGCGCCCGAACGACATCACGCGCGTTGAAGGCGGCGTGCAGTTCGGCCTCCAACTCTTCTAAGCGACCGCGCGATTGAGTCCGCTGCGCCTGAGTGACGCGCGACTTGATCGCTTTCAGCAGCGACTCGGGAATCGACTCGCGCCACCCGTCCGCCTGAGTCTCCGCGAGCAGTGACTTCAACGCGGGCATGTCGCCGCGTGAGGCGGCTGCGCGGACTTCAGTCTCCATCTCACTGAGCCGTGCCCGCTCCATGTCGCGCACGTCGGCATCCCAATGCGGCGTCGTCGGATCGAGCTGGGCGAGCGACCACAATACGGGAAGCCGCTGCGCCAAGGAACAGCGTCCCAAGGCGAGCAGCCGCTGGGTGTCGAGCAGCTTTAACAACGGCTCTTGCAGCGCGTAGCCTTCGTTCAGCGCCGAGGCGATGTCGAGCAGCAGCGGTTCCGGTGGAGTGAAGAAATAAGTCGCCACGACCTCCATCAACTGCGGCCGCTCGGCGAAGTCGAGGACCGCCACGAGGTCCAACAGATTCGGAGCCGCCTCCGCCAATTGCAGTCCCTCGGCCCGCAACCCCTGCTTGAGACACTCATCGCACTTTCGCAGTCGCGCGTTGGTGCTGTGGCAATGACCGGAATACTCGACCACCAGCGCCGCCAACTCGTCCGTCTGGTCAATCACCTCGCGCTGCAACAGAAACCGCAGCTCATCAACCACGCGTTGAATCTCAGTCATGGCTTTGCATCCCCCTCATTCTTCTCCGCGTTGCGTTTGCGCCCGTTCCCCCGTCGTCCCCCGGTCTGCTTCGAGTCATCGAAGTTCACGACATCGACAACCTCGGTCAGCTTGACCGCCCCCCCTGTGGCGTCTTTCATCGTCCCGGTCAATTCGTAGTAGAGCCGAGCCGAGATCACCGTAACGTTGTTCAACGACTTCTCGAGCGGTGGGAACTTCTCGACGGACTCATACAACGACATTGCCTTGCCGAGCTTCACTTCAACGTTTGTTAACTCTTCCTCCTTGAGTTGCCCTTTGGCGTCGTCGATCGCCTTTTTAAGACTCTCGCGAATCTTCTCTGCCCCTTTTGGATTTTCGGCCGTGCATTCCTTAAGCAACCCTTCGATCTCGGCCACTTTGGGATTCGGCTTAGAATCGTCCCCCGTCACGGCCTTCACAATCGCACCCTTCGGCTTGTCGTAGATGTTTTTGAACGCATTGGAGATGTCGGACTTGGCGACAACGAGGCTCTCCGTCAGCTCTTTTCTAATTCCAGTGAGAAACTTCTGAACTCCGGTCAGTTGCAGCCTGATCGCCGGTCCTTCTTTGCCGGAAGCCAGTTCCAGTTTGAGTTCCAGCTTGTTGGAAGTCGGCCCCGTGTTGTCTGGGAATGACTTCAACGCCTCGCTGGTAAATTCATCGAGCGAGCAGGTCCATGTGGACTGAGCTTCACGGCTCTCTTCTTCGAGCGAGATCGTCTGATCGTCGATCTTGAGGATAAGCCGATCCAACACCAGCTTCGGTTTGGGCTGGGCTTTCACGGATGATTCCACGAGGGCTGACGCGGGGAGCGACCATTGCAGCCCATACTTTTTGAAGTGCCGTCCCACGGCGGATTCGTCTTCGCCAATGGGGAATGGACTGAAGGCGATATCCTTGATCGGCGGGCTGCCCGGTGTCGCTGACAAGATGCGGATGCGGTACCAACCGAGCCACGGAACCTGGTCGTCTAAGATCGGCTTCAACCGGTACTTCACTTCGGGCGCGGCCTCTTCATATTCGATGAACAACGCAACCACGGGATAAGGTTCGGCATCGTTCTTCTCCACGATGGAACGCTTGGCGTTGTGTGTCTTCTCATGCGATTGACTGGCTTTGGAATCGGCATAGGGAAGCCACTCCGGCTTCAACAGCAGCATGCCGGGAGCAGGTTGCCCTGGAGCAGGTTGCCCCGGAACAGGTTGTCCTGACGTTCGCTTGAAGCTGTGCAGGTCCACGAACTTTCCCTGCTCGGGAAGCGTGAGAAACTCCACGATCGTCTTCGGCTTGGGCGGCGGAGCGGGAGGGTCAGTCTTGGGCAGCGTTGGCGGCGTGGAGGGGTCTCCTGTGGGATTCGTGGCTGAAGGAGGTGGGTTCGCTGCGCCGTTAGGATCGGCAACGGGTGCCGTGGTGTTGGTCCCCGTTGGCGAGTTCGCAACGACTATTGGCTTGTTGTCGTTGGGCACAGTGGGCTTATGTGCGTCCTTCGGGTTCGGAGCGGGTGCTGTCGGTGGGATGGTCGGGCCGGGAGGCTTGGTTGTGCCAGCAGGTGATCCGGCGATGACCTTGTCCGAGTCCTTCGCCTGCTGGCCGGATCGGTTGTTGGCGAGATCGCCCCGATCGTTGTCGTCTCGGGCGGGACGCATGAAGACGACGGAGAGCAGCGCCGCAAATGAGAGGGCGAGGGCACCTAATCCCAGCCACATCCCGAGACCGGCTGCCGGGCGCTGTGACTCGGCTTCAATGACATCGGCCAAGCTTCGGGGCGGGCGCGATTGGGGAGCCGACGACGTGGTGGCGGGCAGCATCTTGTAGGACGGTTCGCGTTCCAGTGGTGGCTGCTGAGGCGGCGCGGATTGAGCCTGCGGCTGTTTCGAGGGCTGCGGTGACGCGACGGTGCGTCGAAAGCTGGTCGGGGTGCGGTCGTCGGAAGAGAACTCCACGTGAACCCGCTCGGCTTCAGCAAACGTGACATCCGCAGGACCGGTGCGCGAAGTCGCGCGTCCCGGCGTGTTGTGAGGACGCGATCCCGAGCGCGCGGCATCGACAAGCGGGCCACCCGTCGCGCGGCCGAGTGAGCGGGAGGTCAGATCGAGACGCAGAGCGTTCACGAAACGGAGCGACTCGTGCGCGTCCTTCGAGTCTTGCACGATCGCGCGCCACGAGCAGGTCGTTCCCGTCGCCAGCCCCGTGAAGTACGTGCTGAACGTCACGTCCCAGCGTCGCTCAACTGGCAGCAGTGAGATCGCTTCGTGGAACAGCGGCAGGATGTCCTGTCCCGGCGCGAAGAGCAGCATCACCAAGCGGTCGGGAGCTTGCAGGAAAGACTCGGCGAGGACTCCCGCCCAGCCGGCGTCTCCCGTCAACTCCTGCCACGCCCGACAAACGCCACTCGGCGGATCGGTCTCGCGCTTGACCGGCTTCAGCGCGATGACCGTCGGTTCGCCGGACCACTCGTCGCGCATGAAGTCGCGCATCGACAGCAGGTTGGCCGGACCACCCGGCAGCAGTTCGGTTCGGTCGAGGACGACGTGATGCGCCAGCTTGTTCGCGCGCTGGGAATAGTCCAAGCCGAAGTCGGCAATGCGCGACAGCACGTTCACCGCACGACCGGACGATTGCAGTTTGAGGTGCGAGTAGACGACGGGATTGCGATCCGCGCGGTCGTCACCCGTCGGATAGACCGGCCGATAGCCGGACAACCCTTCGAGTGCCGTCGTCAGCGGCGCGGCCATCCCCTGTGTACTGAGGACCGTGCAGAAGCCACGACTTCCCGGCTTGAGGCCGCGCGGAGCCGAGGTGTAAAGCAGTTCTTGGCTCATCAATCAGCCCTTCTTCGCAATGGTCGGAATCAAGCCGGGGATCACTTTGGAGATGCCGTACAGGAACGGCACCGTCGCCCAATAGGGAGCCGCTTCGGAAGGTTTGATGGCGGGGAGTCCCGTCTTCTGATCAACGGCCACATTCCAGCCGACCGACGTGACGGGGACATAAGTCACGTCGTCCGAGAAGCCTTCCGCCGCCGTCACGATCTCGGGTGAAATTTTTAGCAGGAGCTGTCGGGCCAACTGCGATTGCTTGGCGACGGCGTTCGGATCGAAGGCTTGAAACGTCTCGTTGGAGTTCGCTGCCGAGCGGGCCTTCTGCCACGGATCGGGACTCGGGTCGGCACCGAGCATCGACCACCAGACATCGAACTTGGTGAGGATCACGACCAGCGGACGCTTGTGTCGTTCGGACTGTTTCAGTCCCGCGAACCGCCGGATGCGCGCGATCGCCTCTTGCAGAATCGGCTCCTGCCGCATCGTTTTCATGGCGGGTGGGGCCGCCAACGTCTCTTTGCCGATCATCCGTTGGAACCGCGCCTCTTGCGTCGGATCGAACACGAAGAACAGCACGCGCGACTGAGCCATGTGCCGGGTGACGGGAGCGGCGGCGGAGTCCTTGCCCGCTTGAAAGGACTCGCCTGCGTTGTCGTAGAGACACAGCGTGCGTGCCAGCTTGGCTGCGTTCTGCGCGTTCCGGTGATCGTGATGCGGTTGCAGCGTGAACAAGAACGGTCGCGGATAACTGACCGTCTGATTGCCGAACGAGACCGTGTCGTACAAGTCGCCCTGTTCTTCCGTCTTGCGAATCAAGCTGCCCAGCGGCACGAGTTCATCCGTGGACGATCCCGAGAAGACCGACTCTTCGTACGCGTTGAGCTGTTGGTTGAGGACCGGATCGGCGTCGGCGAACCCGACGCGAAACTCAAGCGGCAGCACCTTGCGCAGCTCCCACGTGAGGGCCGCGAGGAAGTACGACTTGCCGCTGGCGGGAGCGCCGAAGATCGACAGGAAGAGCGGCTCCAGTTCGAGCAACGAGCGCGGAATCACCAGATGACAATTCGGGCAGGCCAACTGATGGCAGGGAAAGCCTTCCTTGTCGAGTGCCTCGCCACTGAGCGTGAATCGCGTGGGAACAAACCGCCGCGGCTGTTCGGGACCGAGCCGCTCATCGCCCAGCAGATTGGTGTGTTCGGAAATCCAGAGCAACTTTTGCGGGGGATGCTGTTCCCAACAGTGAGGGCACGTCACGCGCGGCAACAGTCCTGTCGGGCGCGGTTCAGCGGCAGTCTTGGTCATGAAGCTGGCCTGAAAAAAGGATGACATTTCGCCCGAATGGTTCACGGTGAGCGTTAGGAGCCTGTTGAAAAACGTAACTTGGACGCCCTCGTCCGAGTCTTTTCTAGTTGGAAGCGGACGGACGAGGGCGTCCATCCTACGATTTTCAACAGGCA
>JAYSQC010000680.1:0-4403 GCA_043721755.1 Schlesneria sp. | reverse complement strand
CTGCACTACTCCCTCATTTCGGTGACGCCGAGTAGTGCAAAGACCTGATTCCACCGGGGCAAGCCCGGTGGGGTGAGTTTCAAAACAAAGCCTAGGCTTGCCCTGGAAAACTAGCCCGACGCGCGAGCGAGGGCTTTGCAGGTATCGAACATTCAGCCCTCGCTCGCGCGTCGGGCTAGTCTTAAAACGTCTTCTCGTCTCACGCTCACCCCGACTCCAAATATCAATGCCCGATCTGAGCCGCCCGCGCAAACATCTGCACCGTAAAATAGATCGACATCTGCAACAACCACGGCATCGTCAATACCAGCAATCCCGCCAGTGCAATCATGCGCGGGGCGAAGCTGAGTGTTTGTTCCTGAATGTTTGTCACCGCCTGAAAAATGCTGACAGCCAAGCCCACGACCAGACTGACAACCAACGCGGGAAGCGTGAGCATCACCGCGTGGTAATAAAACTCACGCCCCAGCGTGACGGCATCGAGTTCGGTCATGATTGTGGTCCTGTTGCGTTGCCCACACGGTTGAACCTCGCGCGGTCCTTGATGAGACCTCTGAGCGGGGCATAAACAATCGAGGCCGCTACCCAAAACTCTGATTGATCGACAGCGACACGAGATGCCAGCCATCTGCCAAGACAAACAGCAACACTTTAAATGGTGTTGAGACAATCACCGGCGGCATCATCATCATGCCCATCGACATCAAGACGGTGGAGACGACGATATCGACGAGCAAAAACGGAATATAGATGCAGAACCCCATCAGGAATGCCGTCTTCAATTCGCTAATAATAAACGCGGGAATCAGAACCGTGATCGGCGTGTCACTCGGCGAATGGATCGGCTCCGCCTTCGACATGTGGGCAAAGAGTGCCAAGTCGTGCTTGCGGGTCTGCCGCAACATAAAGCTTTTGTGGATGTCGGCTCCCCGACGAAACGCATCGAGACCGGAGAGTTCCCCCTTCAGATAAGGCAACAGGGCCTGATCGTTCAATTTGGTGAGTGTCGGTTCCATGACGAAGACCGTCAGAAACAGCGCCAGTCCGATCAGGACCGAGTTAGGCGGAATTTCCTGCGTCGAGAGGCCGCGGCGCACGAACGACAGCACGATCATGATGCGTGTGAAGCAGGTCAGGCTCGCCAACGCGGCGGGCAACAGGACGAGACTTCCCAAGAACAGCGCCATCTGCAACGGCGGCGACAGGTTTTGAAGAAAGTTTGATTCGGCCAGTCGTTCGGCCACCTGATCGATGTTGGACATGGCTCAATCCTTTGAGCAGGCAAGTGCGGTCTTGAGTCAGGTCAATCTGTCGGCGGCGTTGAGGGCGGGGGAAAGCTCGACACCAACCCGCCGCGTGAGCAAGGAAAGGGGATTCACGTCCTTGCTCACGCGGCGGGTTGGTGTGACGTGAAGTGTGGTTGTGGTTCAACCGATCGAACAAATTCGACGTGAGGCGGCTGTCCATCGAGCGTGTCTTTGAACGAAGCGGGCAGCGCGATCAGCGACTTCAGCCCCGTCGCGTCGGTCCCGGCGACGAGCTGCGTATCCCCGATCTTTACGAGGTACAACACGGCGCGATTACCGAGGGCGACGGTCCCTTCAATCTGCATCGGTTGCCCGATCGTGTTCGTCAGTTGCAGCCGCATCAACCACGGCTTGCCGAACCACAGCGATCCCACACACAGGCCAAGTACGACGACAGTCCCGATGACCAACCGCAACAGCATCGCACCCGTGTCGGGCGGCGCGGGCCACTCCGGCTTGTATGTCATTTCCGAATCGAGAACGTTCGGTTCCGCAGAGGTTGCGGCGGATGAGGCCACAGGCTCAGGAACAACTTCTTCCAGCCCGGCGAGTCGAATCTGTGGCTCCCCGGCGTGTGCAGCAACCGCCCAACACGTCAGCAGTGGAAAGCAGACGTACAAAAAAAATCGCAGGTTGCGAAGCATGGCGACCGCCTTCCTTGGCAGAGTGTCCTACGTCAGTGCGAGGCCCCGGTCACTTCCGTGATGCGGATCGCGAACTGGTCATTGACCACAACAACTTCACCGCGTGCCACACGGACGTTCTGCACGATCAGATCGACCGGCTCCGAAACAAGGCGGTTCAATTCGACGACCGAACCAACCCCGAGATTGAGCATGTCTTCGACCGACAGCGTGGCACGCCCCAACACCGCTTCGGCGTCGAGACGAACGCCGTACAAGTGGTCCAGCGACTTCCCCGATGCAGCCTTCGTCGGCGTGAGCTGCGAAAATGCGGGAGCCTTCGCGGCCACAGGTGTCGTGTGGCTCTCCTGCGGATTCAGCTCTTTCTCCACCTCTGCCATGACGGCGTCCAACGTTTCTGTCATCGCATTCTTTCCCTGAATTTGAGGGCATTTCAAAGCCGGTTTTTGCCTTGAAAAACTAGCCCGACGCGCAAGCGAGGAACGAACTCACTTCCTCGCTTACGCTTCGGGTTAGTGTGAAAGGCGCCATCCTCACCCGCCTGCGGTTCAGCAGGCTGCTAACTGGCCCGTGCGACCTCCTGCGAACGCTGACGACGGCGGACTTCTGTATCAATCAAATAGGCTTGCCGCTGGCCGACCTGGCCCGGCCAGCCGAGATATCGGGGTTCGTTCCCGATGGTTGCCTGGAGCGGATCGCTCACTCGTTGGTCGAGGACCACGAGATCGCCCACACGCAGATTGGCCAGTTGCGGCGTCGAGAGTTGAACGCTGCCCAGTCGAACGGCCACTTCGGTGTTCATGCCGCGCACGAGTGATTCCAATTGAACTCGCGTCGAGGCGTCGGGAGCCGCGTTGCGAGTTCGCTGCGTGGTGCCGAACAGTGTCTGCACGAACTCCAAAGGAAGCATCCAGCAGCATTGCGCCGCCCCGGCTGCCGTCTCCATCGACAGGCGACAGACCGCAATCGGCTCCGAGGGTTTGAAGGTCTTGGAGCGACGCAGCAGCAGTTCACGATCCGCCGTTTGCAGTCGGACGCCGCGCGTTTCATCCGCCCACGCTTCCGTCAGCCCACCGAGAATTGTGGCAACCAGAAACTCGCCGACCGACGCTTCACCTGCGGAGAGATCTCGCTCTGCGGGTAACTCGGTCAGCGTCTCGCCGAGCAGACTGCTGATCATCGACACCGCCAGCGGATTGGGGATCGCCAAGATCGAGGGAGCTTCGCAGCCAGCCAAGGTCACTTGGTAGGCCAGCGTCCGATCGGGCCAGTCTTTCAGGGAATCGATGGGCCAGTCCGTCGTGCAGCTTTCAAAGCGAATCGTGGTCGGCAGCGACAATCCCGTGAACACTTCCGCCAGAAACGAACCCGCCTGCCGAAGCCACAGCGTGAGCTTCGACTGATGGTCCGGATGCAGACGCGGTGGCCGTGTGAAGTCGTGCGTGAGCAGGGTCATTGGTAGTGAAACTCTTCAAACAAGATGTCTTGCAGTCGTTCGCGACCATCCGTGAATAGCAGTGAATTGAAGTTGTCTTGAATCTCGCGCCGCAGCCGATTGACACCCACTTTGCCCCGAATGTCTTCCGGCGTTTTGTCCGCGAGGTGAGCGGCCAGCCAAGTCATGAGAATCGGCTTCCGCAATTCGATCGCCGCTTTGACCTCTGCTTCATTCTCCGCATCGGTTTGAACGGTGATCTCCAGCGACAAATATTTCGCCAGCAGCGGCTCATTGATATTGGCGACGATCCTCCCAAACGGAACGAAATACGGACCCTCGTGCGGAACCGCGTCGCCCCCTTTGGCATCGCCGTGTCCGGCCGCGCCGTGCCCGTCGTCCTTCTTTGCGTGATCGTCAGCCTTCGCAGCCGGTTTCTTGGCTTCCTTTTTAGGAGCAGCCGGTTTGTCGTGAGCGGCCGCGTCTCCGTGAGCGGCATCACCAGCCGCCGGTTCAGCGGCCACTTTGGCCGCACCGCCACTCAACATCTGTGGGACCGCCACTCCCGCCGCAGCCGACGCGAGTCCGACGCCACCTAACAGAGCCATCTTTTTCACGTTCATGACTGGTCACCTCACCCAACTGGAAACTCGCAGCCGACGCACGGAGCAGCGGCTGAGTTCTCAGAACTCACGCCCCGGACGACGGACTCGGATCACTCCATCGGTTCATCATCGGCCACCGGATGTCAAACCTTGAGGATTTCGGCGACTTTTCCGATGCGCGATGCTGGGTGAGCGGCAAAACCTGTCCTGCTGAAGATCGAGGCATGACGCACAAGCGAAGGATCGGATGTCGAACGACCTTCGCTTGCGCGTCAGGCTTCGATAGGTAAGCTTTTTATTGCCGCTCACCTTAACCGCGTGTTGAAAAACGTAGCTTGGACGCCCTCGTCCGAGTGCTTTCTAGTTGAAAACGGACGGACGAGGGCGTCCATCCTACATTATTCAACAGGCT
>JAYSQC010000679.1:0-17435 GCA_043721755.1 Schlesneria sp. | reverse complement strand
CCGCGCAAGCGAGGGCTTCACTTTCGACAACGGTTTGCCCTCGCTTGCGCGGCGGGCTCGTTGTGGAACAACCCCGCAATCTCAAGTTGTCCGACCACTAGGACGCACCGCTCTGGACGCTTCTCAATTCTCATCGTTTCGCCGCCAGCTCATTCGTTGGTACGAGCGACATGCGCGCGATCTTCCTTGGAGGCGGACGGCCGATCCGTACCGAGTCTGGATCAGTGAGATCATGCTGCAACAGACGACTGTTGTGGCGGTCGTGCCGTACTTTGAACGGTTTCTTGCCCGGTTCCCGACGGTGCGTGATCTTGCTGAATCTGATGAGAGCGACGTGCTGCGGTTGTGGGAGGGCCTCGGTTATTACAGTCGCGCCCGCAACCTCAGGAAGGCGGCCGAAGTCATCGTGCGCGAGTACGACGGCGCGTTCCCGGCCGACGTGGAGACGCTCCAAAAATTGCCCGGCATCGGACGGTACACGGCCGGAGCGATCGCCTCATTCGCGTTCGACCTTCGTGCGCCGATCGTCGAAGCCAACACACTCAGACTCGATTGCCGTCTGCTCGGCTATGACGGTGACCCAAGGTCGAAGGCCGGTCAACAGGTGTTGTGGTCGTTCGCCGAGGCCGTGTTGCCGAAGACTCAACCCGGCCGATTCAATCAAGCCTTGATGGAACTCGGAGCGACGGTCTGCTCGCCGAAGGCCCCGAACTGCGAGCGGTGTCCGGTGCAGGCTCATTGCCGCGCGTATTTGGAGGGAACTCAAGTCCGCATCCCGCGCCCGGCCGCTCGCCCTGCGATCACGGAAGTTGTGGAGGTCTCCGTCGCCGTGCGTCGAGGTGGCCAATACCTGCTGCGACGTTGTCCCGTCGGCGAACGCTGGGCCGGGTTGTGGGACTTCGTGAGGTTCCCGCTCGACGAGACCGTTGTCGCGCAGAAGAAGCTTGTCTCGAAAGCCGCTTCGCGCGACGCTCAGCATCACGAACAGATCGTTCTCTCCGCGCGAGACCGCTCGGGCCTGAATATCACGCTTGGTCCTCAACTCGCGGAACTGAAGCACAGCGTCACGCGGTATCGCATCACGCTGAAATGTTTCAGCGCGACCGCCGTTTCGGGCGAGCTACTGCCAACGGCCGAATGGCTGTGGGTCTCGCCGCAGGACTTTGATAACTACCCGCTCTCCGTGACCGGTCGCAAGTTGGCGCGACTGCTGGCCAGTGACGGCGGTGAGGGACTCGTTTAACCGCGTGGGCAACGCCCCGCGCGTCGAGCGACGTTGAATTCTGTTTCTCCACACGACGCGCGGGGCGTTGCCCACGCGGTTAAACGAAATCGGCTCGATCGAGGAACGCCGCGACGTTTTTCACCGTTCGCGCCAGAGAACATCGTCCACGATTCCGAGCGTGCGTTGAGCATCGGCGATCTCGGCGCGGAAGCGTTTGGCGTCGAGCGGGTAGCCTTGAGTTGGCTTGATGTCGGGAAGATGTTCGCGCCAGAAGGCGTTGAACTGGTGCATGGCCAACTCGCGCAGATACTTCGCCGTCATTGAGGCGAGCGCGACCGGGCCGTGTTCTTCCGCACGAGGCTGAAACCGCAGCTCACCGTGGCCGACACGGTAGATGCTCCGTTCAGCTCCCTCTGCAACGATGTGGACATTCGTGCCATTGAAGGCTTCCGACAGGAGTGGCTCGTAGCGATTGCGGCCTCCATGTTTGTCGGCCACGACGAGTGCTTCGGTCTCATCGTCCGGATGCCAGATGCCGCGCAGCAGATTCAGGGCGACGCGCGAGGTGGCGGCGGCCTTGTTGTCGTGCTGACGAACCAGTCGGTTGAAGCGACTCGGCTCGACCACGTCCGCGCGGATGGCGATGAGCCGCACACCCAGCCGCTCGCACGCCAGCCGCCACGGTTCGACGAGGCTGTCGTCACTCGACTCGACCGGTAGCGCGAGACTTTCTGCGCGATACCACGGCGGCGCATCAGCAGCGTCTCGGTGTAGCGGCTCGCTCAACCCAGCTCGCGCGGCGGCGAGTTCGTCGTGATCGAAGAGCGACCGCTCCCCCCGAACGCTGCGCGAGGTCCAGGCTTTGTCCCCTCGCCCCGGCCTTGCGGGGAGAGGGCGAGGGTGAGGGGGGCTTTCGATGTGACATGGCGCATCATTACTGAGCCGGATCGAATTCCCTCCCAAACCGTTATCGAAATCGCGAGCCGTTCGTGCATCCGCCCCCCTCACCCTAGCCCTCTCCCCCCCAAGGCGGGGGGCGAGGGGACAAGCGTGAGCCTCCGGGCCAGAGAGCACCGCGCAGAGGTCTCGAAACGTGACGGCCCGCACGTCACACAATTGCAGCGCCGACCGGACCCCTCGTTCCAGCGCCCCGATCCCGCGCCCCGGTTGAAAGACCTGCTTCGAGTCGGCGACATGCAGTCGTGGGTCGCACGAACTCGGTGAAGGAGTGAGTACCGAATCAAAGGCGGCCCAAAACTCGAAGCCGCTTGCTGGCGACGGCACTTCCCAAACCGTGGCCGCCACCACAAACGGGCCGAGGTTTGGCCCGAGGCCCGCTTCGTCCATCCCGATCAACAATGCCACGCGATGTCCTTCATGACACTTGACCGGGTGAACATCACGTACCGTCGTTTCACCGCGTGGGCAACGCCCCGCGCGTCGCGCGACTTTCGGACGTGTTACGTCGAACGACGCGCGGGGCGTTGCCCACGCGGTGAAACGAGTTCGCACTGAACTGCGCGAAGCCGCTGGAGTTCAATCACCGCGTTTGGAACGTCCGGGGCTGGCCGTCAGCGCCGACTTGGACTGTGTAACTGGCCCCGTTTTTCGCGACCGAAGCTTTGATCCAGACCCCCTTGCAGTTGGCGGTCTCAACCGAGTTGGCGATGTTTTCGGCGGGGGCTTGTGCGTTGTCGGCCAACTCGACGTTGCGATGGAGTTGGTACATGGCCTGAAGGGATTTGACCTGCTTCAGCGTGGCGATGGTTTCGGGGGCCGCGCCTTTGGTGGGGCCATTGCAGCTCACGGCGACGCGGGGATCAATCGCGAGGACCATCACCGGGTTGTTGCTGTCTTGCCGTCCGTGATGCGTCGTCATGAAGAGGTCGATCTGACCGACTGGGTTGTTGGGGGTCATCAGTTTCGCTTCGGTGTTCCAAGTCAGGTCGCCGCAGGTCAGGAACCGGAACTTGCCGAACGTGAACAACAGGCTGACGCTCTTCGCGTTGTCGGAGGGATCGTCGGCTTGAGGCTTGTGCTGCGAGGCGAACGGGTTGGCCGGACCATCGTTCGGGATGACTTCGCCGCTGGCGGTGATGACCTTGATAGACAGCGGCTGCGAGGGAGTCTCCAGCGTGTGGGATACGCCCGCGGTGAGTGGCTTGCTCTGGTTTTGTGTCGCCGCGCGGTAGAGGGCGATGCGTTCGCCGAACTTGTTGTCCTCGGCCAGTGACTCGGGGATGCCTCGGTCCCAGAAGTTCTTGATCTTGATCTTGTCGGCCAGTGCCGCGTGATTGCCGAAGTGGTCCAGATGCCAATGCGACACCGAGGCATGATCGAGATGATCGAGCTTCGCCACGTTCTTGATCACGTCGAGGATGCGGTCTCGGTCACGGCCGCCGTTGTCGGGATAGCCCGAGTCGATGAGCAAGGACTCGCCCGCGGGAGTGACGAGTAACGTCGCGGCTCCTCCTTCCACATCAATGAAGTAGATGTCGAGCCGTCCGTCGCTCGCACCGGCCAGCAACGAGGACGACGCGAGCAAACAGAGACCGACCGTCAGCAAGGCACGAATCATGGATGAACCTCCCAAGGTGTGACGAAAGAACCGCCGAGAAGATACCGAGCCACACGAGTCGGCTCCATCGTGACCACACCAACCCGCAGCGTGAGCAAGGACGCGTGCGTCCAGCGAGGCCGTGTCCGTCCCGAGTCACTTCCAGAAGCGAGTCGTTCGGAACGCACGGCCTTGCTCACGCTGCGGGTTGGTGTGACGACGCCATCTCAGGCACGGTTGATGAGGAACGTGGCCGCTTCGTGGAGGAACGGCCGGATGACTGCGGCGACTTCTATGGGGAACGCCGCTTCCAATAGCGCCGCGTCCATCAGCGAGACCCAGCGATCGCGAGCGGCCGGTGTGATTGAAAATGGCGCGTGACGCATCCTCAGCGCCGGGTTGCCTCGCTCGTGGAGGTACGTGTCCGGGCCGCCGAACCGATAGATCAGGAAGTCGCCGAGTCGTCGTTCGGCAGCGGGCAACTCGGCGACGGGATACATCGGCGCGAGGAGGTCATCGCCGGGGACGCGACGATAGAAGGCGTTCACCAACTGTCGCAATCCCGCTTCACCGACGGCGTCGAAGACAGTGGCTGGATTGGACGAACCGGATTCTGGAGAGGACACGCGGCGGTCACTCCTGCGCAGGGGGAGCGGGTGCAGGAGCTGCTGGAGCAGTTACGTTGGCCATTGGTTCCGGCTTGTCGGTGATCGCCACGGCCGCGCGATCGGCGCGCAGGCGACCATCGCTGAGGAACCGCAACGTCTGGTCGATCGCTTCGCGGTTGCGCAGGATCGAGGTGTGGGGCGCTGGCACGGTCGAGAAGTCTGCCGCGCCGACAAGCCGCGTGCTGGCCACCGTCACGGTCCCATCATCGTCACCGGGGATCAGCGGGTTCCAACCAGCGGGGTTGTTTCGGGCACCGGCAATGATGGCGAACTCACACTTGGGAATCGGCAGCGATGGAATCAGCCCCTTTGCTCCGGTGACGAGTTGTCTGCCACCGGGACCGGCCGCCGCGCGGACCAAAAAATTCTGGTGAACGAGGTCCGCCAGTTCGGCTCCGTGATTGGGAGTGGCCAGCATCACGACACGGCGGAAGCGGGGATCGTGATGCTCGGCAAAGTACGCCCGCGTGACGAGGCCCCCCATGCTGTGAGCCACGATCGACAGTTCCTCGATCCCGGCGAGCGACTCGATCGTCTGGTGCAGGTACTCGGCCGCATCGGGGATGCTGACTTGAGTACTGGGATAGTCGAATTGAAAGGGGATGTAGCCCGCTTCTTGGAGCGTCTCGGCCATCGCAGTCATGCACTTCGACGAACGCAAGATGCCGTGAACGAGGACGACGCCACGCCCGGACATCGGCGGCAACTTGCGAACACTTTTGATCTGGTCGAGCTTCTCGCGGCACTGTTCGAGCGTCCCCGAGGCGTGCCGATTGTCGCGTTCATCCAGCAACCGGTAATGCTTCGTGAAGACGTTCTGCTGGATGTGCCAACCGTGGAAGAAGACCACGTCGCCCCAAAATTGTCCGCCGCCCAGCGTCTTCATCGAAAGCTCATCCTCCACCGTCCGCTGAATCGCACTGGCCAGCGACACCGCAGATTTCTCCTGCGCTCGCACCGGCGCGATCAGCCCACCAACGATTGCCATCACACACAACCATCGCATCGTAAACATCTCCGCAGCGGTCGTCGCATCTTCGCAGCAGCCGAGTCAGGGCGGCGATTCTCGTGAAAGAACCGAACGCCGGGAAGCCCGGTTTGCTGCGCCCGCCAAAAGTGGCCTTCATCGCTCCGCGTGAAGTGAGCTGAATGGTCAACGACACCATTTTCCCAAGCGTCATGGTCGCTGGTGACTCGGCTTCCTTCACGCGGAGCGATGAAGGCCACTTTTGCGGCAGGGCTCCGTTGCGTCGCACTTTCGCCAGTGACACCGCGAGAACCCTCGTTTCCACCGTTCCCGCTTGCATCATTTTGTGACCCATGATTTTGCCCAAGTCTCAGACAAAATCAGGGAGCACAAAATGATGCAGGCGGGGGAACGAAACAGCCCCGGATGCGAGATGCGTCCGGGGCTGCCTGTGTTGATTGCCAGATGGCGTCAGTAATGACAGACGGGCAGGAGTGCCCATCCTACAACGCTAACTGAGAGCAATCGTGACGGTCTTGGTTTCGGTGTAATGCTCCAGCGCCGCCTCGCCGTTTTCGCGACCTTGACCAGACATCTTGAAGCCGCCGAAGGGCGTCGTGACATCGACGATGTGGTAGCAGTTGACCCACACCGTCCCCGCCTTCACGTTCTTGGCGTACCAGTGAGCCTTGTCGATGTTCTTCGTCCAGACGGCCGCGGCCAGACCGTATTGCGTGGTGTTGGCCCGCTCGATCATGTCGTCGGCATCTTTGAACGAGAGGACGCTGACGACCGGGCCGAAGATTTCGTCTTTGGCGATGGCCATGTCGTCCGTCACGTTGTCGAAGATCGTCGGTTCGACGAAGAAGCCCTTGTCGCCGACGCGCTTGCCGCCCGCGACCAGCTTCGCTCCCTGCTGCTGCCCGAGTTCAACGTAACCGAGAATCTTGTCGAGCTGTTCCTGCGAGACCTGCGGTCCCTGTTCGGTCTTCTCGTCCAGCTGATTGCCGACGCGACGGCCCTTGGCCTTTTCGGCCAAACGTGAGACGAACTCGTCCTTGATCTTCTCTTCGATGAAGAGGCGGCTGCCCGCTGTGCAGCACTGTCCGCCGTGGAAGTAGATCGCGTGGAAGGCACCGGCGACCGCCTGCTCCATGTCGCAGTCGGCGAAGACGACGTTGGGGCTTTTGCCACCGAGTTCAAACGTCGTTCGCTTGAGCGTATCGGCGGCGCGCTTCGTGATGAGCTTGGCCGTATCGACGTGTCCGGTGAAGGCGATCTTGTCGATGTCGGGGTGAGTCACCATCGCGTCGCCGGTCGTCTCGCCCATGCCGTTCAGCAGGTTGATGACGCCCGGTGGGAAGCCCGCTTCTTGAACCAACTCGCACACGCGCAGGACCGACAGCGGAGTCTGCTCGGCCGCTTTCATGACGATCGTGTTGCCGCACGCCAAGGCTGGGCCCCACTTCCACGCCGCCATCAGCAGCGGGAAGTTCCAAGGGATGATCTGCCCGACAACCCCGACCGGCTGACGCAGCGTGTATGACAGGAAGCTGCCTCGCACGGGAACGGTCTTGCCTTCGATCTTGTCGGCCCAACCGGCGTAGTAACGCAGGCCATTCAGCATCCCGCCGATGTCGCCGCGCGAATCGGTGATCGTCTTGCCGCAGTTGAGTGCCTCCAACCGAGCCAACTCTTCCGAGTTCGCTTCGATCAGATCGGCCAGCTTGAACATCAGCTTGCCGCGATCGCAGGCATCCATCTTGCCCCACGCTCCCTTTTCGAGAGCCTTGCGGGCCGACTTCACTGCGCGATCCACGTCGTCCTTGGTCGCATGCGCCACCTTGGCGATGGTCTCGCCGGTGGCGGGGTTGTACGTGTCGAAGGTCGCTCCGTCCGAGGAGTTGGTCCATTCGCCATTGATGAACAACTTCGTGTTGCCCGAAAACTTGGTCGCGGTGGGTGGGGAGGCAAGAGCGGCAGACATGCAGTTTCTCCAAAGGGAATCGACAAACGGCGGGCACAACAACGGCAGCCCGAGCGGGCGGCAGGATACAAACAAACGAGCCGCATCTGAAAGGATGCGGCTCGTGCGAGTCTGGCTCGATTGAGAAGTCCGGCTTAGGTTTGTTAGCCGGAATTCTTTTCCAACCCAACGCCGGGTGAATGAAGTCGTCCGAACGCACCGTTGGAGTTCACGATTCGGCTTCGGTTCCAGTTAGATCGCAGCCCTCTCCACTCGATCTTTCGGCTCTTCATTCGCGCGGAAACATTTTCGCGTGAATTGAGGCGCGCGCGAATGAAAGACGGGAGCGACAAGTCCCATTGCTCAACGGCGGGCGGAATGCAAACGCATTGAGACCCAGAATCGTGGCTCGCTGAACCAGACCCAGATTCATCCTGTCATCGTGGGTCCGGTTCAGATCGCAGTCCGCGCTCGGATCAATTCCGCCGCCCAAGCTTGAGCTTCCGTTCGCAGCGGTGGAACGCAGGGTTGATCGTAGTGCAGGCGGGCTTCGTATGAGCCAGCCTCATACGTTTGAGCAACAACCGCCTGTACATCCAAGACGACATCACGATCTCCGTCAGCCAGCGGAATGCTGATCCGCGGCAACCGCTCGGTCACCAGACGCGGGTAAGCTTCGTAACGGCGGCGAGCGCGAGTTGCCCTGTTCACAGAGACCAAATAGTCGTAGTCACGTCGGTCGCGCACCATCTCCTCGGGGACAAGGACCGTGTGTTCACCTCCGCGCAGCAAGTCGATCTCCACGAGATGAACCGGGCTGTTCCAGACCGCTTGCTGTTTGGCGAGATACGCCTCGCGACCGACACCCGGTGACTTATTGGTCGGGCTGAGGACTTCAATCACGGTCACGACGCGGTGACCGGACTGTCGATCGAGAATCTCGATAAACGACTCGTGAACCTCGGACTCGGTCAACTCGATCAACATCGGATCGTCCGCGTCGAGAACCTCGGTCTGCGCTGGTGATTCGAGGAGTGCCGTTCCGCCTCCGCTCCACCTCGAAGATTGCTCGCGAATCCAAACGTCCGGGATCAGCGCGCGGGGAGGCTCTTCCAAGAAGACGCGATCCTCGACCGCCGCGATGTAGTTCGGGTGCAGTAAGGGACGCAATTGGTCGCGGATATAGACGACCAACGCGTTGTGAAACCCCGGCCAGATCAGCTTGGCTTCCAAGTACGGGTCCATGCCCGGAAAGATCATCGCCATCGGTCAGTCTCCTTCCAACAAGTCCTTCAGTTCTCGGCCCAGTTGTTCACGTCGTCGCCAGCCCCTTCTTCGTTCTGCTTGTTGGGACCGGACGACCAGATCTTGGGTTTGACCGCGCCGTTGGCATACTCGTAGTAGAGCGGCTGGCCCCAGCTATCTTTGGGCTGCTTTTCCAAGTAGGCACTGGTCGGCTTGCCCGACGAATCCTGGCCGGGATTGACCAGCAGGCTGAGAACCTCTTCGCGTGCCACTTGGGGATACTCGCCGTCGTGATCGACCGCGTATTGCTTGCACGCGTTCTCCATCACCCCGATCGAGACGCGCGAACTCTTGATGAGAGCCGCTTTTTGCGAGCCGATCAAGTTCGGCAGCACCATCGCGGCGATCACTCCGAGGATCGCCAGCACGAGCAACACTTCGACCAGCGTGAAGCCGCTGCGGCGAGAGATCGCGCGGCTTGAAACAAGGCGGGAACCAACAGTCTTGTGGCGTGAGGCCATTGAGGCGGGCAGGCGGGTCATGGCGGAAGTTCTCCATTCATCAAACGGTGGGACAGGATGTGGATCGCGCGGGACACAGGTCGCCGCGCGGATCTGGCGAGAATTTTGAGACTCAAGTTGTGGCAGTCACAGCGCGGGGCCGATTGTAGCCGCCGTCGTGATGCAGATGAACCGCATGGGCGACTCACACCAACCCGCCGCGTGAGCAAGGAGTTTTCGCCTAGTTCTCCTGACGCCCTCGCTCACGCTCACGCGGCGGGTTGGTGTTGAAAGCATCTCTACTCGTCATCGGTCGCGATTGTTGCAGCAGCACCTGAATTCAAACTTGATCCAACGGTGTGGAAACAGTTTCCCCTTGAAAGCCTGACTCGCAAGTGAAGGAGGCCTAGCGAAGAAACCTTCGCTGGCGCGTCAGGCTTCGATTTTCGGAACGACCGCCTCACATCACCGACGAACTGTTGAAGATCGGCAGCATCAGTGCAATCAGCACGAACAGAATCACACCCGCCATGATGACCAACATCAGCGGTTCGAGCAGTCGCACCACGAGGTCGAGTTGCCGGTTCGTCTGCCGCTCCATTTTGTCGGCAATGGTGACGAGGACCTGTTCCAGATTGTTGGCCTCTTCACCGACCGCGATCATCTCGATGACATCCATTGGGAACTGGTTGCACTGACCGAGCGGCTGAGCGAGCGAGCGGCCAGCCGAGACTTGATCGGCCGCCGTCCCAATCGCTTCGCTCAGGATGCGATTGCCGGTGGCGTCCTTCGCGATTCTCAGCGAGTTCAAAATGGGAACGCCGTTGTGAAGCAGCGTGCCCAGGACGCGGCAGAACCGCGCGATGGCGAGACTGCGAACGACGCGACCGACACCAAACAGATTGAGGCGGAACTCGTCGAACCGCCGCCGTCCGGCATCGTTCGAGAAATATTTTTGTGCGGCGATGAAGGCGCTCGGCAGCGCAATGAGGCCCAGCCAGCCGTACTGCTGCATGAAGCCGCTCATGGTGAGCAGTGCCGTCGTGGCCCACGGCAGCGTCCCGTCCTCCCGCATCTTTTCAAACAGCGGCTCGAACTTCGGTACGAAGAAGATCAGCATCGCGACCAGCACGAGTGAACCAATCACGACGAGGAACGCCGGATACGCCATCGCTCCAATCACGCGGCCCTTCAATTCTTCCTGATGCTCGGTGAACGTGGCGATCCGCTGGAGCGTGTCTTCGAGAAAGCTGCCCTCTTCCCCCGCACGGACCATGCTGATCGTCAACTCGTTGAAAACAGTCGGATGCTGACGGAGTGCCTCGGCCAGTCGAGTCCCGTCAGCCACCTGATCGCGCACCTCTTGCAGCACGCCCTTCAGTGTGACATGCCGCGTCTGTCGAATGAGCAGATCGAGTGACCTCAACAACGGCACACCGGCTCGCAGCAGATCGGCAAGCTGCGTGTAGAAGACGCACAGGATACGCGCGGGAACGCGCCGGCGCTTGTTCGCCTGATGCGCCGCCGAGGCCTGAGCCATCGTGATCTGCATCGGGAATAGGCTGCGCGCCGTCAGTTGGCCGAGCGCTTCGCGCTCGTTGGCCGCAGTCAGCGTCCCCTCAATCTGTTTCCCGGAAAGCTCACGGGCGATGTAACGAAAATCGGGCATGAGTGAAGTTGCAAACCGTTAGCGGTCAGTGGTGAGCGGTCAGCCCTCGATCAAACAAACCCCACCGGGCTTGTCCCGGTGGAATCAGGTCTCTGCACTACTGGCTCGTCAACTGGACGCGGAATCACGAACTCGAATCAGGAGTAGTGCAGAAACCCGCGAGCCACCGGGACAAGCCCAGTGGGGTCGCATCATTGAGGGGCGGCCAGCGGCGGGAGAGTACACGACACCGCCCAACGAAGGGAGCAGACTTCGGGAAGATTTCAGCGGTCGTTCACGCGGCGCGCGGCAATTGGTGATGGCGCGTGATGGCGGAGGGGAACTCTCGCCCGTCCAAGTGTGCGGCGAACTCCACGGATTCACTTGCCGTTCGATCCCGCTTTGAAGAAAGAGTCCGCGCGAATTGAGGGGAGCGAGAATGAAGACCGAACCAATCCAATCGTTCTTCGTTCCCGCGCCTTGGATTCGTCCTGCGTCTTCATTCGCGCTCCCCTCAATTCGCGCGGACCCCTTTTCTTGAGAAACAATTTCGACGAACAGCCTTCCGTTTTATTTCACACCGCACCGCTTATCATCACGCCGCCCAGCTCCTGCCAACCCCAAACGTTTCGTTGGAAGATCGCCATGTCACACGACACTCGCGCCCTCAGCCCAATCACCCCGCCCATCGTCTCTCGACGCGACATGCTGCAGCGCTGCGGGATGGGCTTGGGGATGGTCGGCCTTGCGGGACTGTTGGCGGATGACGGGAGACTTCTCGCACAGGAGGCAGGGGCTGCACCCGATCCCTCGGCACCGAAGAACGCTCATTTTCAGGGGCGAGCCAAGCATGTGGTCCATCTGTTTATGAACGGCGGGCCGTCGCAGGTCGATACGTTTGATCCGAAGCCGAAACTGGACGAGTACCACGGGAAGCCGCTGCCTTCCTCGAACCTGCGGACGGAACGCAAGACCGGCGCGGCAATGCGGTCTCCGTTTAAGTTCGCCAAGTACGGACAGAGCGGCATCGAAGTGAGCGAGATCTTCGCGAAGACCGCTGCCCACATCGACGACATCGCCGTGATTCGCTCGATGCACGCCGAGGTTCCGAACCACGAACCGTCGCTGATGCTGATGAACTGCGGCGACGGACGGCTGTCACGCCCGAGCTTCGGGGCGTGGGTGAACTATGGCCTCGGGACCGAGAACCGCAACCTGCCCGGCTTCATCGTGATGTGCCCCGGTGGCTATCCGATCGTCGCGACGCAGAACTGGCGGTCGTCGTTCCTCCCCGGCGCGTGTCAGGGGACGTACCTCGACTCCAATCACACCGACATCGACAAGCTGATCGCCAACATCCGCAACACGAAGCTGACCCTCGAAGAACAGCGTCGCCAACTGGACCTCGTCAAGAAATTGAACGAGCTGCACGCAGAGGAACGTCAGCACGCGCCGCTGCTCGAAGCGCGGATTCAATCGTTCGAGCTGGCCTATCGGATGCAGAGCGAGGCGGCGGAAGCCTTCGACCTCAACCGCGAACCGCAACACATTCGCGAGCTGTACGGCAGCGGGACGCACGGTCGGCAGTTGCTCATCACGCGCAGACTGATCGAGCGGGGAGTTCGCTTCATCCAAATCTGGAGCGGCGCGGGACAGCCGTGGGACAACCATGACGGTCTGCAAGCGCAGCATCTCAAGCTGGCGACCGACTGGGACGGCCCGATCGCCGCGTTTCTGACCGACCTCAAACAACGCGGCCTCTTCGACGAAACGCTGATCCTGTGGGGCGGTGAGTTCGGCCGCACGCCCGTCGCCGAACTACCAGGGCTGAGCGGCCGCGATCACAACCACTACGGCTTCTCATGCTGGCTGGCCGGAGGCGGCATCAAGGGCGGCACCGTCCACGGAGCCACCGACGAGTTCGGCTTTCAAGCCATCGAGAACCCCGTCCACGTCCACGATCTCCACGCGACAATGCTCCACCTACTCGGCTTCGACCACGAACGCCTCACCTATCGCTACGCTGGCCGCGACTTTCGTCTGACCGACGTAAGTGGCAAGGTCGTGCGAGAGATCATCGCGTGATGGCTGGGAGCCGCGAAGCACGGACCCCAGTCACACACATGACGCCGCGACATCCCGGTTGCCCGCAGCCGACCGGTCTGTCTATGCTGCCTTTGAAGATCGTGAGCGAAAGTAATTCACGGAGATGAACCATGATGACAGTGGAGTTGGATTCGAGTCGCGAGCGGCAGTTGACCGAACTGGCCCGATCGCAGGGAACAGAAGTGGCGTTTGTCGCGCAACAGATTCTGTCGGACTACATCGACCTGCTGGCCCTTCCCGAGGATGACGCCGCGGCTTGGGCGGATGCGTCCGTCGCGCTCTCTGCCGAACTGTATGAAGACGAAGACTGGAATGAGGAGTCAGTCCCGTGAAGCGCGGTGAAATCTGGTGGGCTGAACTCGCACCGCCTGTTGGCCGACGACCGGTCGTCATTCTGACACGCGATGCTGCCGTGAGTGTCCGCAATCAGTTGGTGGTGGCCCAAGTGACTCGTTCCATTCATCACTTGCCTGTTGAGGTCTCACTCGGCCGCAGCGATGGGATGCCCAAGGTCTGCGTCATCAATTGCGATGTGCTGTTGACTGTGCCGAAGTCCCACTTCATCAGCAGCATCATTCAGCTTTCGCCGCAAAAGATGCTGGAGCTGCAGGTAGCCATCAAACATGCCCTCGACATCCTCTGATCGAAGTTCGACTCGTTCCCAAGCTTTTGCTTGGGAACGAGTCGCTGAGGATCCCGGCAGCAGACAAACACACCATGACGTGACCGACAAAAGTCCGAATCAGGTGAGCCGGGCGGCGTCAGCTCCCGGATTCTTAGCTGCAATCGCAAGAGTCACCACTTCTGTCGGAAACGTCCACCATGCCTCTCGGCCTGCTACTTCTTGAACATCGCGTCGTTGGGGTTGCCTCGGGACATGAGGTAGGCGAGCAGGTCGAGGACTTCGGTTTCGTTGAGCGTCTTCAGCAAGTCCTTCGGCATCAGTGAGGTCATCGACGGGAGTTGTTCGTCGATGTCGGCCTTCTTGATTTCGACCGTCTTCGTGGCGTTCTCGGGATCGATCACCAGCGTGATGCTGTCCTTGGTGTCGTTGACCAGTTTGCCGGTGAAGGTCTTGCCGTCTTTGGTCGCGACGATTGTCGCTTTGAACTGGTCGGAGACGACTTTGCTCGGATCGACGATCGCTTCGGCCATGTCCTTTAGCGAGAAGCGGCCCGCCAACTGAGTGAGGTCCGGTCCCGTGGCTCCTCCGTCTCCGCCGAAGCGGTGGCAGACGATGCAGCGGGCGGCCCCGTACATTTTCAGACCGTTCTTGAAATCGCGGCCCTTCATTTTGTCGGTCGAGAGCGCGAGGAGTTCGTCCAGCGTGTACTCGCGGCCCGGTCCCGTGGCCTTGGGCAGTTCGGGAGCGACATACGGTTTGCGGGCACCGCTGGCTTCGATCTTCAGGCGGTCGGCATCGGTCAGCAACGAAAAGGCCTCGTTGTCGATGTTGTTGAGGTACTTGGGATAGGTCGCGCCGCCCGACCATTGGCGGGCCTTGTCGAACCAGGCGAAGTAGGTCTTCCGGTCCTCGAACGTCCAGCCGGTCTTCAGCGTCCGCAGATGGAAGGCGTAGTGGTACTGCTGCTGATCCGGCTGGTTGGCGAGCATCGCGGCAACCGTGCCGCCGTAGCCCTTGTTCCGTTCGAGCAACGCGCCGATCTGCTCCTGCGATGCGACTCGCTCCCGAGCCAGCACCGCCACCAGTTTTGGGATGGCACCCGGTGACTGGAAGTGAATCATCAGGATCGACAGCTCGCGGTTGACGAAGTCCGACTTCTGCGGGAACAGATCGTCAAATTTCTTTGTCAGCGCGGCGCACGTTTCCTTGTCGGGATTGCCCAGCCGGATGAACGCGAGTTGGTAGGCTCGGAGCAGTCCGAGCTGGTGGCGCTCATCGAGTTCCTTGAAATCGATATCACTGAGGAAGCCGAGAATCTTCGGCAACATCGACTGCTCACCTTGGCGGGCTAACGCGACACAAACGTTGATGACGAAGTAGTAACGGCCGCTGCGCCAGTCTTGACGCTCGTCGCGGTCTGTAACTTTTTTTTCATCCGCACGCATCCTGTGTTCAATCTCCAGAAATTGTGGGAGCCAGTCGTCAACCGGAATGCGCTCCAAGGCAACACGAGCTGCGTAACCGATCTGGCGTTCTCCCATAGTTTTTCCAATATGGCCCAACAGAAAATGAATCGAATCCGTGTCTCTATGCTCGCCGACATGGTAGCTCTCGATAAGGTGGCGCCGCGCTCGGAGAAAGGCGTAGGTGAGCGGTTCCGTAGTTGGCGCCACGTTCGGATTCGGATCAGCGGTTGGATTCTTGGCATCGACCGGCTTGGTATCCTCCTTGCCGACGTAGGTGACTCGGAACAACTCGGACTGGGTGCCTCGGCCGCCGATGGTGAAGTACAAGGCTCCGTCCTGGCCGACGGTGCAGTCGGTCAGCGGCAGCGGCGTACGCGAGACGAACTCTTCCTTCGTCGCCTTGTAGCTGGAGCCGGACGGCTCCATGTGGATGGCGTACATCGTGCCGAAGGTCCAGTCGCAGATGAACAGCGCCTTCTGATACTTGGCGGGGAACTTGGTGCCGTAACCGAACTCGACGCCGACGGGCGAGCCGGGGCCGATGTCGATCATCGGCGGCAGGCTGTCGATGTAATACGCGGGCCACTTGGCGGTGCCGCTGCGCCAACCGAACTCGCTGCCGCTGGTCGCGTGGACGACGCGCGTCTGACGATGCCACGGCGCACCAAAGTCATATTCCATGTCGGCGTCGTAGGCGAACATTTCGCCGTCCGCGTTGAACGCGAAGTCGAACTGGTTGCGATAGCCGGACGAGAACACCTCCCACGTCTTGCCGTCCGGGTCGGTTTGGCAAATCCACCCGCCCGGCGCGAGCACGCCCGCAGCATGACCACTGGGATCCCAATAACGCGGCAACAACACATCCTCGTCCCAGTTCGGCATCAGTCGGCTGGTGACTCCTTCCGGCAGAGTCGCGCGCAGTTGTTCGGTGCGCTGCCCGCCCATCGTCTGCGGGTCTGAGTTGCGTGTGACCTCAAACGGCAACTTCGTGTGATTGCCCGCCGCGATGTACAGCGACTTGCCGTCGGGCGAGAGCCGAATCGCGTGCGGCCCGTGCTCGCCGCCGCCGGGGATGTCGCGCAGTTTCTCGACCTTGTCGAATTGATCGTCGCCGTCGGTGTCCTGGCAGCGATACAGCCCGCTCCCCGGCCCGCCGTTACAGATGACGTAGAGACTGTCGAACGCCCACAGCAAACCCTGCGCACCGGACATTTGCTTGCCGTCGATCTTGATGTCGAGATGCTCCACCTTCGTTTCGTCTTCGGGCAACCGGACGCTAGCGCGTTCCGGCTGATTGCGGATCGGCGGCGGCGTGATACGGCAGAAACCGAGGTTGCCTTGATCGCTGACGATCAGCCGGCCTTTCGGATCGGTGGTCATGTTGACCCACGAACCGAGCGTTTCCTTGGGGACCGTGAAGAGTCGTTCGACTTGGAATCCGGGGAGCAGGTTGAACAGGTCGCGCGGTTGCGACGCTTCGGCCGGATCGTTGAATGTCTTGCCGCCGGGATGGTCGCCGAATTTGAAGGTGACTGCCGCCGCCACGGTCTCCTTGGCGTCGCGCGCTTCGGACACTTGCCAGCTCGCGTCCGTCACGACGAACCGGTCTTGGCCGTCCGTACCGAGCAGCGCGATCTTCGCGACGAATCCCGCTGGCCCGTCGCCGTTGGAAACTTCCGCTTCAATCACGTTTTCACCGGGGACGAGTTGTGCCTTGATGTCGCGTTGCAGCGGCACATTCCAGTTGTCATTCGTGCCGAGCTTCTTGCCATTGAGATACAGCGTCGCCACGTTGTCGCAGGCGGCGCGGAGCAATACCGATTTGGCATGGCCGCCGTCGAACGTCTGCTTGAGGACATACTTCTTGCTGGGATCGGCTCCCCAAATCCAACTCGGCTCCGGTCCTTCCGCGAAGACGTTCCGTTTCGGTTTGGCGGGAGCCTCGACCACCGGGTCACCCTTCGCCGGCGCTCGTTCGGGAGTCTGTGTGAACTGTCGTTCCGAGACCTGGACCGCTTCCTGAGCCAACCCCAGCGACGGGCTGATCCACAACGGACTGACCAACAGAGCCGCACTGGCCCACGCAATTTTTCGAGTGAGGAGCATCGTCATCGCAAGCGGTTCCTTCGACGGAAGAGATTCAGAGCGGCAGGTTCAAACCGGGGGGCGAGATACTGATGAACCGCTCTCCTTTTTGCGAGTCTGCCTGACGAGAACGATCACGGCGGGGCCACCCCGCACACCAACCCGCAGCGTGAGCAAGGACGTGACCCCGGCTTCCCCGCCCGGGGTGCAGTCGTTTCGTGGTGAATCTTCCGGTCCCCTCTCCCCCGAAGACGGGGGAGAGGGGACAGGAAGATTCACCACGAAAAACACGGCGCGGCTTCACTTCGTTCAGCCGCAACCCAAGTGTGGCTCTTGGGCGTTAGCCCTCTGATTGTTTTCGGAGCGGGGTGGCGTCA
>JAYSQC010000678.1:0-16502 GCA_043721755.1 Schlesneria sp. | reverse complement strand
CAACCCAAACGTAAAGGTGTGACATTTCTGGCGGACCACCTTCTTCGTGTTGTAACGCCGCCCCTTCTTCGGCCGACGCTGGCGGTTGCCCGTGCTGTGCGTGTTCTGAGTCTTCGCTCCCGACTGACTGACTGACCAGCGTGGCATCGACGATGAAAATGAACCGCCCCCGACCAGCCTCCTTCGCCAGCAACGCCTTCCGCAACGGCGCGTTGAAATCGACCTTCTGCCAGCGCGGCCGCGCCAGAAACCGAGTCAGCTCCCCCCGATGAACCGTCTCCGACGCAATACTCCCCGCCGCCGCCGAACACGACATCCGCCCCCGGTGCCAGACAAACGCCAACACCACCCGCATCACCATCGCCAACGCCAACGGCTCCAACTCCGTCAGCGCCAGGAAACCCTTGAGAGTCCGCACCGATTCCGCCACCATGACCATCGCGAGTCCTTCCTGTGACCTGGTGATAATTCCAAGATCCAGTCATGGGACAGGACTCGCTTTTTTGCAATACCAACTTCCAACGCCCAAACCAAAGAGCGCAACTTCAAAACACGCAAGCGAGGGCTTCACTTTCGACAACGGTTTGCCCTCGCTTGCGCGTCGGGCTCGTTATTGAACAACCCCGCAATCTCAAGTTGTCCGACCACTGGCCTACCTGCCTCCGTACAGCCCCGATCTGAACCCCATCGAACTGCTCTTCTCGTAGCTGAAATCCCGGCTCCGCAAACACGCCGAACGCACCCGCGACTCCCTCTGGAACCGCATCGGACAACTCATCTCCGAATGCCGCCCCGACGAATGCCGCAACTCTCTCCGACACGCTGGATACACTGCAAACTAACCGCGAAACGGCTCTAGCGACTGAGCGAGGTGCCCGCGACTTTACTCTGTTGGAGTACTGGCAGCATCCGTTCCACTCGAAAGGACGACAACCACAAACACTTTGGATTGCCGGCAAAGCCCGATCGGTGCCGATTCGAGTTCTCAGTCCTTCGCGCCATGTTGCTTTAACGCTTTGACTCCCTCGCGCAGGGCGGCTTGATAGATCCACAGGTCGCCGCTGTACGAAATCATGCGGAAGCCTTGGTCGAGCAGTTTCTGTCCGCTGGCCACGTCGCCCACCATGAAGGCGGGAACCTTGCCGTGACGACGACACGCGGCCAGCACACGCTCGACGGCGTCGATGAACTTCGGGTGATCGAACTGCACGGGGATGCCCAGTGAATTGGCCAGATCGAAGTGACCGATCCACAGCACATCGACTCCTTCCACGGCCGCGATCTCTTCCACGTTCTCTAAACCGGCGGCCGTTTCGATCTGAGCGATCAACAGCGTCTCGCTGTTGGCACTGCGGATCTTCTCCATGATGTCGCCGCCCGTGTAGTCGTCGTGCGCGACGCCAAACGCCGCGCCGCGTCGTCCGACCGGTGGATACTTGGCGGACGCCACGAGCTTCGCCGCCTGCTCGGCACTCTCGACCATCGGCACCATGATCCCCATCGCTCCCACGTCGAGTACGCGCGCGATGAAGTGGTACTCGGTGGCCGGGATACGAACCAGGGGGATCATCTCGGTGCAGCGCGTGGTGGCGATCAGCATTCGGATCGTCTCGATGCTCCAGCCGGTGTGTTCCATGTCGAACAGCCCGAACTCGGCCCCCGCGTTCGCCGCGATGCGACCGATGCCGGTCGTGTTGAACTCGAACAGAAACGTGCCGATCGACACGCCGCCCGATTGAATTTTGTGTTTGACATGGTTGGTTCGCATGGTGGTCCTTCTTGAGATGAGCGCGTTGGCTATTCTTCGTTTATACCTCGCGCGGTCGGTGATGAGACATCTGAGCGGGGCGGCGTCAGCCTAATTCTACTGTCCGGTTTAGGTTCTGAGCTGGTTCTTGAGTGGTGGCAGGATGTTACGAGCTTCGTAGCGTGCAGCACACGCGAGTTCGTGGCCGTGATCATCGACCATACCAATCGCCGCGTGCTGGACGTGCTGGAGAATCGTAATCAAAAGACGGTGACGGAATTCTTGCAGAAGGCTCACCAGTCGGGCTTGCTGAAACAGGTCACCGAGGTCACGACCGACATGTGGGACGCCTATGTCAACGCGGCCAAAGCGGCGTTTGGCGAGAACGTGTCGTGTCGTCGTCGATCGGTTTCATGTGGTCAAGAACTTGCAAGAACGGCTGACGGCCGCGCGTCGTCTGATCCAAAAGGAGTTGCCCGAAGTCGATCGCAAGCTGCTCAAGGGGTCGCGCTGGTTGTGGTGCAAAAACCTGGAGAACTTGAGCACCGAGGAACGCGCGGAATTGCAAACGCTGCGTGAGAAGTTTCCGCAACTGGCACGCCTGGCGGACCAACGCGAGTCGCTGCGAGCACTCTTCGAGGACCGCAGCATCACGACCTCAGAAATGGCTCAAGAACGACTGAACGAGTGGCTGACAGCCGCGCGAAGCCTGCAGCTCAAACCTTTGGATGCGTTCTGTCAGACGGTCGAGAATTGGCGACCGATGATTGCGAATTATTTCACGAATCGATCCAGCAATGGCCCGACCGAAGGCTTCAATCGGGGCTTCCGGACGATCTTGTGGCAAGCCTTTGGAATGACCAACTTCCGCCACTTCCGACTCCGCATCCTCGACCGCTTCAACCAACCCCAAACACAACTTTCAACAGGAATGGCGGAGAGCCCTAATTGATTGAGTTGCTCAAGCCGTTCTAATGCAGTCACTTCGCATCGCCTCACTCAATCGAAGAATTCCGTGCCATGCAGACGATTGGGCTGCATTCAAACTGCCAAGGAAATGAGATCTGGCCAAGTGATCACAGACATGAATTGACCGCCGTTCATGTCGTGTAGTCCGCGTTGAGTTCGACGTACTCCTTGGTCAGGTCACACGTCCAGAAGCGGACGGACGACGTGCCGTGATTCAGTGTGAGGTTGATCGTCGTGTTGCGATTGTCGCGCAGGTTGGCGGAGACTTCTTTCGGATCGAACGCGACCGGGGCACCGTCCTTGTAGAGCAGGAATCCGTTCACCACGAGCGACATGTCTTCTTCCTTCAGCGGGACACCTGCGTATCCCGCCGCCGAGACGATGCGACCCCAGTTCGGGTCGGCTCCGCAGATCGCCGTCTTGACGAGCGGGCTGTCGGCAATGGTCTTCGCGATGCGGAAGGCTTCGTCGCGCGTGCGGCAGCCCGTCACGTTGATTTCGACAAAGTGAGAGGCTCCCTCACCATCGCGGATGATGTCGGTGGCCAGCTTCATTGCGACCTCATCGAGCGCCTGCTGGAACGCGGCGCGATCGGCAGCGGTGGTGAGGCCGACTCCCGCCGCTCCGTTCGCGAGCAGGATGACCGAGTCGCTGGTGCTTTCGTGGCCATCGACGCTGATGCAGTTGAACGAGTCTCCCACCGCGTGCTTCAGCATCGTCGCCGCGTCATCCGGATTCAAAACGGCATCGGTCATGATGACGCACAGCATCGTCGCCATGTTCGGCGCGATCATGGCAGCGCCCTTGCAGACGCCGCTGATCCGAACCGTCCGGCCTTCGTGGGCCGACTTCGCCGAAGTCGGCCCTGAACCGGCGGGCGCAGTTGTAGGACGGGCACTCTTGCCCGTCAGTGGCTCGGTGACGGGCAAGAGTGCCCGTCCTACAACATCCCCGAGCGTGACCGTCGCCGTCGCCTGCTTGGGAAACGTGTCAGTCGTCATCATGGCGAGGGCCGCGTTGTGAAAGGCTTCGGGCGATGAGGCCAATTGTTTCGCGGCGGCCGGGATGCCCGCTTGCAGCTTCTCCATCGGCAGGAACCGTCCGATGACACCCGTCGAACAGACGAGTACATCGTCCGCCGAGGCTCCGATCTGCTGAGCGACCAGCGCCGTCATGGCCTGCGCGTCCTCGATCCCCTTCAGCCCCGTGGCGGCATTCGAGTTCCCCGAGTTCACCACCACCCCCCGCGCCGTCGCCCGAGGCAACCGCTCGCGAGACACCTTCACCGGCGACCCGCACACCAAATTGGTCGTAAACACCCCCGCCGCCGCACACGCCCGGTCAGACACAAACAACGCCAGATCGAGCTTCTGCGGATCGGCCTTGATCCCACACAGAATGCCAACAGCAGAAAAGCCTTGAGGGAGCGGAAGCAGGTCGGTCATGAGGTTTCTCTGTGTGGATGTTTGTGGGAAATGCCGCTTCTGTGAGCATGAATGCTGGCGTCCGGGGACTCACATCGGAGTTGGTTGCCATTGCTTTGACTCATTCCATTGCCGCTCTGTGTACCAACGAATCGACGAAAAGTGGCCATCTTTCTTCAACCATTCATCAACGGTTCGCGAGAGTCCTCGATTACCGAGTTTCTCGTTGAGTGAATGGCGTACCAGCCAGCGGCAATCAACAAGATTGATCATGCAAAACTCAATCGAATGATAATTGTTTTCAAACCACGCGAAGGAGAATTCGGCCGTGTCTTCGTGCTGTACCATTGGCGTGAAACTGTAGGTGAGCCACGTTCCGCGGGTCGCCAAAAGATATTCTTGGAAGGCTGAAGCCAAGTCAGTCGCTTTCAAGTTGATCGCCAGTGAGACACTTGAATCAAAAGTAACATGGTTCCTGAAAACCGGCTGGGTTGCTTTCGGGATCGGGGCGTCGCAGATATCAGCGTCACCATTCTCCGCTAATCGGCGCACAACCTTTGGATCATCACCGCGATAACGAATGCAGCGGCGTTCTTGAGCCCAGATTGCACCAAATGCGTGGTTGACTTCTTCCGATGAACGTGGCTGGAGCTTCACATAGCAATGGCCGTCGTCATCGTACGCAAATAGTTCGGGCGCTTCATCGAGCGGAACGCCACACGCGGTGCAACAACCATTGACAACGTAGAATGGCCCCGGCGCGTTGAGCGGATGCGGAATGTTCTCTTCGCTCATGGTTGCATTCCGATTCGGTTGAGATGCGTTAGGCTTTCCCACTCAGTGCAGAATCATTTGAAGCCGGTCACCTCCCGCACGGCAGCAGGCCCATCGTTTCGGGGAGGCCCGCCATCAGGTTGAGGTTTTGGACCGCGACGCCCGAGGCACCTTTGATGAGGTTGTCGAGGCACGAGACGATCAGGACTTTGCCCTTCACGACGCGGACGGTGATGTCGCAGAAGTTGGTGTACGCGCTGTCTTTCGTCGATGGCAGGTGATCGACGACGCGGATGAACGGTTTGCCCGCGTAGAACCGGCGGTACTCGGCGAGGAGTTCCTCCTGCGTGACGGGCCGCGTCGGCGTGGCGTAGATCGTCGCGAGGATGCCTCGGTCCATCGGGACGAGATGCGGCTGGAAGATCACTTCGACCGACTGGCCCGACGCGCTGGAGAGGACTTGCTCGATCTCGGGCATGTGGCGGTGTGTGCCGACGCCGTAGATCGAGAAGCTTTCGTTGCACTCGGAGTAGAGCGTGTTCAGTTTGGGAGTCCGCCCGGCCCCGCTGACGCCACTCTTCGCGTCGATGATGATGCCGGTCGGTTCGATCAGCTTGCCGCACAGCGCGGGAGCCAGTCCCAGAATCGAGGTGCTCGTGTAACAACCGGGGTTCGCGACGAGGTCCGCGTTGGGGATCTGATCGGCGAACAGTTCCGGCAGCGCGTAGGGCGTCGATCCCAGTCGAGTCGGATCGGTATGCACGTGGCCGTACCACTGGGCGTAGACGGCGGGATCGTTCAGCCGATAGTCGGCACTCAGATCGATCACGCGACATCCCGCCGCCAGGTACTCGGGGACCACGGCCATGCTCGCGGCGTGAGGCAGACAGCAGAACACGAACTTCGCGCGCTCGGCCACCTGCGCGGGCTTGAGGTCTTCGCACCGAATGTTGAGCCGCCCGGTAAGGCTCGGATGGACGGCCGAGATCGGCGGCGATCCCTCCTGCCGCGACGTGACCGCCGTCACCTGAGCCTCGGGATGGTTGACGAGAATCTTGAGCAGTTCGAGCGCCGTGTAACCGGTCGCTCCGAGGATGCCGACTGTAACCATGAGAACGAAGTCCCTTGCGAGAATTGGCAAACTCGTTTAACCGCGTGGGCAACGCCCCGCGCGTGGATTGAGGTTGGGGCCTGTGTTGCAGTTCACTCGCGGGGCGTTGCCCACGCGGTTAAACGAGCTTCAGCAACGAGCGGGGGCATTCTGGCGGGACATGTGGATCGGAACAAGCAACGAAAACGATGCTGCGCCACTGCGTTGCAATCCGGCGAGAAAACTTGAGAATGTGCCGACACTTCCGGCTCGGATTCGGTTCAGTCCGGTCTTAGAAATCAAACGAATGTAGGGCGCGTGGAGTCTGCGGAACGCACCTGTTGAGCGAACACGGTGCGTTCCGCAGACTCCACGCACCCTACAACGTAATCCACTCACTCCAAAAAAACTCCGGGGATCATTGACAATGGCCAACGTGGCGAAGCTGACGACAGACGCACTTCAAGCCGGGAACGGCCTTCTTCGACTTGCACCGACTTGGGTGCCTCGTTCGTTCCTGCAACCGGGCAAGCGGCTGAAGCTGCATCCGGCCGATTACTATGCCTTGGGGACTCATCGCGGCGGGATTGATGAGCGTTGGTTTGGATCGACCACGTTTGCGATGAACGACAACCGCGCAGCGGACGAAGGGCTGAGCTACGTCGTGTACGGGAAAGACCGCTTCACACTGAAGGAAGCGGTCGAAGAATGCGGCGCGGATATTGTGGGGCCGGCCGTCTGGAAGAAGTACAAGCGCTGGCCGGTCTATTCCAAATTCTTCGACAACATGGGGCCGATCCCGCACCACATGCACCAGAACGACAAGCAGGCCAAGCTCGTCGGTCAGGAAGGGAAGCCCGAGTCGTACTATTTCCCGCCTCAGATGAACCAGATCGGGAACAATTTTCCGTACACGTTCATGGGACTGGAGCCGGGGACGACGAAGCAGAACGTGATCGACAGCCTCGCCCGCTGGAACGACGGCGACAACGGGATTCTCGATCTGTCGAAGGCTTACCGCTTGCAGCCCGGCACCGGCTGGTTGATCCCACCGTGCGTACTGCATGCGCCAGGAAGCCTCGTCACGTATGAGCCTCAATGGGGTTCGGATGTCTTCGGCATGTACCAGTCGATGGTCGAAGGGCGTGCGGTTCCGCGAGCGCTGCTCACGAAGGACTTCCCCAAGAACAAGCACGACGATCTGAATCACCTTGTTGACGCGCTCGACTGGGACAAGAACGTTGATCCGAACTTCAAAGACAACAACTACCTCGAACCGATCAATATCGGTGACACCGGCGACGAAGGCTATCAGGATCGCTGGGTCGTCTACGGCCGAGTTGACGGCAAGCAGTTGTTCTCGGCGAAGGAACTGACGGTCATGCCGGGAGCCAAGTGCGTCATCAAGGACGGAGCCGCCTCGAGCTGGATCACCGTCCAGGGAAGCGGTCGCATCGGCAACATGAACCTGCAATCGCCGGTCATGATCCGTTTCGGCGCGATGACCGAAGACGAAGTCTTCATCACTCACAAGGCCGCATCAGCCGGCATCGAAGTCGAAAACACCGGCACCGAACCGCTGGTCGGACTGAGGTACTTCGGCCCGGATGCCTTCGCGGATTCCGTGCTGCCGAATGTCGGCGACCACAAGAAAATCGCGGCGGCCGCCGCTGGCAAGAAGAAGAAAAAGTAAGGCCACTCGACAACTCAATCTGACCAAGAAAACCAGCCCGCTGCGCTAGCAAGGGCAACGCGATTGATGACAGCGAAGCCCTCGCTGGCACGTCGGGCTGGTTTTGAACCGCATCCAGAATTGATTCATCGTCCTCTTTGATTTTTGAATCATCCCCATCGGCCTGCCCTGCACCAAGGAACTTCAACGATGTCGAATGCCTTCCCGAAACTTCACAACGCGATGTGGCCCGGCTTGGTTGGCAAAGGAACTCCAGGGGCGGAGGAACAGATTTCGCTTGACCGGATGCTTGAGTTGACGACTCAGGCCGAAGTCAATGGCCAGAAGTTTGATGGTGTGGACCTGTTCCTGTTCGATCCGCACATCAACATTGACCTGAGCGATGACGACGTGAAGCGGATCGCCGATAAGATTGCCTCGAAGGGCTTGGCGGTGGGTTCGGTGGTGGCTCCCGTCTGGCCGGGGACCGTCGGTGATAGCGCGATGGGTGGACCTGAGCAACGGGCCAAGTTTGTGCTGGCTGTGAAGAAGGCGTGTCGGATCGCGGGCATCTTCAACAAGCATGGCGTTCGGCGGTACGGCGTGATCCGAGTCGATTCGGCGACCGGGCCGACTGAGTGGCTGAAGAACCCGGCGGCGGGAACGAAGACGATCGCTGCGACATTTCGCGAAGCGGGGATCGTCGCGGCGGCTCATGGCGAGCGGATCGCGGCCGAGGGCGAAATCTGCTGGGCCGGGATGCACTCGTGGAAGAACATGGTCGAACTACTCGAACAGACCGACATGCCGGGGACGGTCGGCTTCCAAGCCGATCAGGCTCACACGTACCTGTATCTCATGGGCTACAACGCTCCCGAGCACGCACTGCTGAAGGAAGGCTATACGCAGGCCGAGTTCGATGCGGCTTACACCACGCTGACGGATGCCCTCCGTCCGTGGACGATCGACTTCCATGTCGCTCAGAACGATGGCACCGTGCATGGTTCCGGCTCGCACGACAAGACCGGCCGACACTGTCTCGCCGATGACCCGAAGGGGAAACTCGACATCACCGCGACGGCGGGCTACTGGCTCAAGGGAGCCAAAGATCGCGGCCTCCGCCACATCTGCTGGGACGGCTGCATGTTCCCGAACGCGACGCTGGAGCAGCCGCAAACGTGGAACACGATCCTCGGCGCGATGATCAAGGTCCGCGACGCCCACGGCTGGGACGCGTGATTTGGCTGGGCCAAAATTCGCAATCAAACCCTGTGCCCAAGAAGAAGACTGAAAATGCCAAGCCCCTTTCCCGGCATGGACCCGTGGCTGGAAAGCCCGACCGAATGGCCGGGCTTTCACGACATCATGGTTGTCACGACGGTTGAAGTCTTGCAGCCTCAACTGCGTGCTAAGGGGTTTTATGCAAATCCGGGCGAGCGGGTCTGGCTGATGGAGCCTCATCGTCCGATCTATCCCGATGTCGCGGTGATTCAGCATGTGCGCCGACCGGTTTCGGCACGAATGCCCAGCGGAAGTGTGGCGGTTCTCGAGCCGGACGAACCGTGGCGTGTTCCGGCTCCCACGGTTGAGGTTCATGAAAGCTACGTCGAGATCTTCGACGCAGCGGACAACCGACTGGTCACGGGTATTGAGTTCGTCAGCCCCGCCAACAAAGTGGATTACGACGGTCGGCGGCTCTACCAACAAAAACAGCAAGAGATGCGTGAGGCGGGTGTTCACTTGGTCGAAATCGACCTGATTCGTCGCGGCCCTCACGTCTTGGACATTCCCCGCCGCGTGGTGGAAGACGCGCGGCCTTGGGATTATCTTGTGAACCTCGCGCGGCGCGGTTCGCGCGAGTTCGAGTTCTACGCCATCCCGATGCAGCAGCGGTTGCCTCGGATTCGCGTGCCATTGAAGTCCGAAATTGAGGACGCGACACTCGACCTTCAACTTGCTTTCGACCGCTCCTACGACATTGGCCCTTATCCCGAACGTCTCGACTATTCGAGCATTCCCACTGAACCCGCCCTGAGTGCTGAAGACGCTCGTTGGGCTGACGAACTTTTGAAAAGCAAAGGATTCCGTTGATGGCGAAACCACTGAACATCGGTCTGGTCGGCTACGGCTTCATGGGGCGGACGCACTCGAATGCGTATCGCCGGGTATCGAATTTTTTCGAGACGGAACACCATCCGGTCTTGAAGGCGGTCTGTGCGCGGGACGCCGCCAAGGTGAAGGGCTTCGCGGACCAGTGGGGTTACGAGTCGATCGAGACCGATTGGCGGAAGCTTGTCGAGCGGAAGGACATCGACGCGATCGACATCTGCACGCCGAATAATTTGCATCACGACATCGCTGTCGCAGCGGCAGCCAATGGCAAAATGATTCTGTGCGAGAAGCCGCTCTCGATGAACACCGCCGAGGGCGAGAAAATGTGTCAGGCGGTCGAGTCCGCCGGTGTGATGAACACGGTCTGGTACAACTACCGCCGCGTGCCAGCCGTCACGTTTGCGAAGCAATTGGTCGATTCGGGCAAGCTCGGCCGCATCTTCCACTACCGCGCGAATTTTCTCCAAGACTGGACGATCTCGGCTGACTTGCCTCAGGGCGGAACAGCCCTCTGGCGGTTGGATGCCGCCGCTGCGGGAAGCGGCGTGACGGGCGACCTGCTCGCGCACTGCATCGACACGGCCATCTGGCTGAACGGCAGCGTGCAGAATGTCACGGCGATGACCGAGACGTTCATCAAGGAACGCCAGCACACGCTCACCGGGAAGGTTGAGAAGGTCGAGATCGACGATGCCTGCGCGTTCTTGTGCCGGTTCGGTAACGGTTCGCTCGGACTGTTTGAATCGACGCGCTACGCCCGCGGCCACAAGGCCCTGTACACGTTCGAGATCAACGGCGAGAACGCTTCGATCAAGTGGGACTTGCACGACCTGCACCGCCTCCAATGGTTCGACCACAGGGACGAAGGGAACCTGCGCGGCTGGCGTTCAATCCATGTGACCGATGGCGACCACCCGTACATGAACAAGTGGTGGGTGCCGGGTTTGCAGATCGGTTACGAACACAGCTTCGTCCACCATGTCGCTGACTTCCTCGAAGGGGTCGATAAGGGAACGCCGGTCGGTCCAACCTTCCGGCAGGCACTGGAAACGCAAAAGATTTGCGATGCCGTCCTGAGTAGCGCCAAGACGGGGAGTTGGACCAACGTCGGATAGCGTTCGCCTGTGCGGACGCTATAATCCGGCCGAAATCTGAAGTACACGGGCGACCACTTGCGTCGCCCGTGTTTCATTTTGATGACTTAATCAGCTCAGCCTAATGGCCTGCATGTGTCCGCAGTGGGGACAGAGGAGTCCAACATGGACCGCCAACCGATTTCTCGCGAAGGTTACGACAAAATCAAGGAAGAGGTTCGCCTCTTGGAAGATGTCGAAATCCCCAAGATCACCCAAGCGATCGCGGATGCGCGGGCCGAAGGCGACTTGCGTGAGAACGCTGAGTATCACGCCCAGCGCGAAGCGCAGGGCATGACCCAGGCCAAAATCAATCAACTCAAGAGCAAGCTCAATGATTGCTATATCGTCGATCGCGCGACCCTCCCCAAGGGGGTCGTGACGTTTGGATCGCGGGTCTCCGTGAAAGATCTTGGCGACGGGACCGTCGAAACCTACGAGTTCGTCGGCCCTGGAGAAGAGGACTATTCTGGGGATGTGATGAAGATTCTCACGACCAGCCCATTGGCGACAGGAATGATGAACAAAAAGGTCGGCGATACAGTGGAAGTCTCCGTTCCGCGAGGAAAGTTGCGTTATGAAGTGACTGCGATCCAAGACGGCCGCTAAGGAATTGATTCAAAACAACTTCCCGACATTCACCTGCTCGTTCGAGCCTGAAGGGCCTGTGCATACGCGAGGCGTGCCTGAATTCGCGTTGATCTCTTGGAGTGGCGGTCATGAGCGAGGCTTCACCAGTGAGTCTGCGAGGGAATCAAGCCATGTCGTGGGCCGCTTATGCCGGTCAGCTTGCAGGACAGGCGAAATGCGCTTCGCGGCAGTTGGTGACGGCAACCGGTGCGCAAAAGAATGGCTGGTTGCAACACTTAGCCGACCTCGTGGTGGAACAATCCGACGCAATTCTGTCAGCAAACGACCTCGATCTGGCAAAGGCTCCAGAATACGGTCTTAATGACGCGGCCATTGATCGCCTTCGACTGACTCCGTCACGACTGTCGAAGATGGCGGCGGACTTGCGGGACGTGGCGATGCTGTCTGATCCCGTCGGCGAAGTGATCGAGGCTTCAATCCGCCCGAATGGCCTGCGCATCAGCCGCGTGCGAGTTCCGCTCGGAGTCGTGTTCTTCATTTTTGAATCGCGCCCCAATGTGACGGCCGATGCCGCGTCGCTCTGTGTCAAAAGCGGGAACGCAGTGATCCTGCGCGGTGGCAAAGAGGCGTTGCACAGCAACCTCGCGCTGCATCGTGTTATTCGAGACTCACTCGTCCAGAACGGCCTGCCCGAACATGCGGTCCAATTGGTGGAGTCCGCCGAACGTGACATCGTGGGCGAGTTGCTCAAGCTGAACGGTCAGATCGATGTCACGATTCCGCGCGGAGGCAAGTCACTGATCGAGCGGGTTGCCAGAGAAGCAACGATGCCAGTCATCAAGCACTTCGATGGAATCTGCCATGTCTATGTGGATCGGTCGGCCGACCTCGAAATGGCCGTGCGGATTCTGAAGAACAGCAAGTGCCAGCGTCCGGGCGTCTGCAATGCCGCCGAGTGCGTTCTGATTCATGAGGAGATCGCGGCAAAGTTCCTGCCGTTGATGGGACGGATGCTCGTGGCCGAACACGTTGAGTTGCGTGGTTGCGACCGAACACGGGATCTCATCCCAACTGCGAAGGTCGCGAGTGAGTTGGACTACCACACCGAATACCTCGACCTGATTCTCTCTTCAAAAGTCGTTGAGAGTATCGATGCTGCGATCGATCATATTGACCGGTACGGCTCGCACCACACCGAAACAATCGTGACGACGGACTATTTCGCCGCGAATCGATTCACGGCAGAAATCGACTCAGCGGCGGTGTTCGTCAACGCCAGCACGCGATTCAACGACGGTGGCGAACTGGGGCTTGGAGCTGAGATCGGAATCAGTACCGACAAGTTTCACGCTCGAGGTCCCTGTGGACTTCGCGAGTTGACTTCCTACAAATGGGTGGCTTTCGGTTCTGGACAGATTCGCGAATGAGGCGTGCCATTGGGAATGGCCATTTTGCTTGAACTCATCGCACCGTCTACCAATCGCCAGAGCGCGATCCAAGATTTTCTCGAAACGCGAATGAGGTCAAGGATGAGCGGACTCCTCAGTCACTCCGAGTGTGAAGCGTTGCTTTTAACCGCCAAGTCAACGCCGCCCTGTATGCAAGAGACTCTACGCCCGAATTTGGCGCAAGAAGCATCCGCAGGCTGGATGCCACTCAACTTTACCGAGCCTACTCCACTTTCCTCCACGGCAGTTGAACTCTTAGTTGCGATTCAAACGGGGCTATGCCAACAACTGGAGAAACACTTTCGATTATCTCTGGGCGTGGCAATCCGTTTTCGCCCAGTCGGTTTGAGTTCGGTGCGGTTCGGCACATCTGACGTGAGTGACTTGTCGCTGGCGTGCCAGTTTTCAAATCCAGCAGAACCTCTGCCGTGGCGTGTCTCATGGCAACCTGAGTTGGCACACACACTCATTGCACTCTTGTTGGGCGGCGACAGGATTGAGCCAATTGGACCAACAAACAGGCATCTTTCGGAAATCGAGAATCGACTCCTGATTCGATTGTGCAAAACTTTTCTGGAATCGTTCGACAACACCAACTCGATCGCCAGCCTGAATCATCCATGGGTGACGACTACTGAACGAGATCCAAGGGTCGTCTCTCCCGAGCTTGGGGCGGCTTCGTTTCTGCGGGTCAGCTTCGAGGTGTCGTGCAATTGCCACCACGGTCTCGTTGAGTGTTGGTTGCCTTCGGCAAGCGTTACCGGGTGCCGACCTCTTAAGACGCCGATTCCAGAGGCCGAATTGCAGACGGGGTCCACCACGATTCCAGCGAATTGCCCCGAACAGCTTCGCTGCTCGCCCAAGGTCACGATCGCAGCAGAACTTGACCGCATCAAACTTCGAGCAAACCAACTCTCAGAACTGTCTGTCGGAGACATCCTGATGACGGATGTCTCGCAGTTCGACGACGCATCGCTCAGACTCGGTGGCCGAAAACTATTCCGATGTGCCATTGGTGCATTGGATGGAAAAAAAACGATTCGACTTTCAACATTCGCGCAACCGGATGTCGATTGAGTCTGGAAGCGGTTTGATCATTGAGAACCACTCCGACTGGCCCACCTTGAACCCATGACTGTCCATCTCCCCGCCCAGACTTCATCCACGCGACGACAATCTCACCCAAGTCGCAACTATCAAGTGATGCTTAATTGTGTAGCTGACAGGCTCAGTTATCCGTTGTTTCGCCAACTCCTTGACGGAGCGCGAGTTCCGGGCTAATACTATCCGCCTCATTCTGCATTGAACTCGCGCCGTCTGTGGACCATTCGAGTATGAACTCGGCTGGTTCGGGCCGCATAGATTTCGTCTTTCGGGGAGTTGCCAGCAATCGAAACCACGCATCGAATCAACGAGCAAATCAGACTTTCGCCGATCCGCGTCGTCGATCACGAGGGAAAGATGCTTGGCGTCATTCCCACTTCGGAAGCTCAACGGCTTGCCGCCGACGTTGGCCTCGATCTGGTTGAAGTGGCTCCGAATGAACGCCCCCCCGTCTGCCGAATCATGGACTACGGTAAGTTCAAGTACGAGCAGAAGCGGAAGGCGGCTGTTTCGGCGAAACAGCATCAAGTGCAATTGAAAGAGATTCGTTTGCGTCCCAAAACGGGCGAACACGACATCGATTTCAAGGTCAAGCAGGCTCGTGATTTCCTTGTCGGCAAGGACAAAGTCAAATTCAACGTCCAGTTCAAAGGACGCGAAAACGCTCACCACGAACGTGGTCGAGAAATTCTGCTCGCCATCATTGAGAGCCTACAGGATGTCGCGAAAATCGAGAAATCCCCCTCAATGGAAGGCGGCCGCAACATGACCGCAGTGTTATCTCCCAAGGCTTGACGCTCGGCCGAACCAAGGAGGCGTAAATCTTGGATCGCCCCTTTCACCACGCAGGTCGCACTTTGGTGATGCGGTCAAGGACCGCTTTAAGCCAATCTGGTCACTTTTTCAGTGTGTGAACCTGTCTCAGTTTTTCGCGGCCACGGACTGGAACCTCCTGTCTTCGATGCTTATACTCCCGCCCCCTCCGGCATGGCTTGAGGCTGGGTCGCTATTAAAACGATTGCTTTGAGACCAAGAGTTCGGAAAGATCACGATGCCCAAACAAAAGACCCACAAGGGAATCAAAAAACGATTTACCGTCACCGCCAATGGCAAAGCCAAATGCCGTAGCCCGTTTCGTGGCCATCTTTTGAGCCACAAATCTGGTAAGCGGAAGCGCCAAAACCGTTGCGACACGGTTCTGATCGGTGCCAACGCTCGCGTGGTAGTCGATGCCCTTCGTCCGTGTTCCTGACCTTGCGGTGGACTAACCTCCTGTCTGTGAATTTCCCCGTGCGAGCCGTTGGTTGTTGAACTGTTTTGGGTTCAACCTTTCGGTGTGCCTCTTTGAACTCGTCTACTTGAGCGCCTTTCAAAATGAGAATTAGCTACAGCGTCGCTCGCCACCGAGCACACAAACGACTCTTTCGTGAAGCCAAGGGAAGCTACGGCGGCCGAAAGAATCTACTTCGGACGGTCAAAGAGACCGTGGTTCGTAATCGCTGCTTTGCTTACCGCGACCGCAGAAATCGTAAGCGTGAGTTTCGCGCCTTGTGGATCATCCGCATCAAAGCGGCCGCTGAAATGCGCGGTCTTTCGTACTCTCGATTCATTCACGGTTTGCATTTGGCGAACCTCGGTTTGAATCGCAAGACTCTGAGTGAGTTGGCCATTCACGAGCCACAGGTTTTCGACGAAGTTACGGCATCGGTGCGCGCTGCTCTGGCAACCGTTGGCAGCAAGAGTTGATCGCCGAGTGACTGTTGACTGGCTTCAGACATATTTCACCGCCACGGGCAACCGCTTGGCGGTGTTTGTGTTTCTGACGAGCTTTCTCCGGCCTGTTTTCTGTGTATACCTCGCTCGGCCCGCAGTGACACTCACCCGAAGCGTGAGCGAGGAACGCAACACACCTCCTCGTTTACACTTCGGGTTAGTGTGCCGCAACGACAAATGTGTCAGCCCCGGCCGCGCGAGGTATCACCGCCCGTGGCCGATCAACTTCCAATCAAGCGGTGATAGAGCTGTTGCAAATCTTCCTCTTCCGGAACGACATCGCTGAGCGTGACGCCGTGCTGCGAGGCGAGTTCAAAAAAACGGCCGTTGTTCCAACAGACCGGCACATCCACCAAGACCTGTTCGGGGCGAGGCGACTCTTCGACCGTGACGCCCGACTCGCGCAGCGACTGGACGAACAACTCGCCCTCGCCACGCCAGCGAACTCGGAATCGGTTGCGCCAGTGCTGACGGAGATCACCAATCCGTCCGACTCCGAGAATCGAGCCGCGATCGACGATGATGACTTGCTCGCACACGCGGTCGATGTCGCCGAGCAGGTGCGTCGAGAGAATCAACGACTTGCCGTGACGGCTGGCGATGGCATGCAGCAGTCGCAACATCGAGTCTCGTCCCTGCGGATCGAGTCCCGCAGTCGGCTCATC
>JAYSQC010000677.1:0-41051 GCA_043721755.1 Schlesneria sp. | reverse complement strand
ACTAGCCCGACGCGCCAGCGAGGGCTTCACTTTCGACAACGGTTTGCCCTCGCTGGCGCGTCGGGCTCGTTGTGGAACAACCCCGCAATCTCAAGTTGTTCGACCACTAGGGCAACGCCCTAGGTTGGCGGTTTTCCGTGATTTTCAAGCCCCAAAGGGGCGGCACTATTCCTGCGAGCCAGATAGTGGCGCCCCTTCAGGGCTTGAGATTCTGTGACGACCGGAACCCAGGGCGGCGTTCCCGTTGGTCACTGGCCCTAGGCTGACTTACGGCTGCCCCGTTGGGGCGGAAATCCCCAACAGCGCAACTTCAAAACTGACGCTGCGGGTTACTTGGTCAAAGTGAGTCCCCTTGGGCTGACGCCGCCCCGCTCAGAGGTCTCATTCCATGACCGCGCGGGGTCTACTTTGAGTCCATCAAGTCTTGCCGGTCGCTCAACTCGAAACCGGACCAGACTGAACAGAAATCAAAGAGGACGTTTCCGGCAGAAGTCGAAATCAGGCGACCAGAGGCTGTCGTCTGGCGCCCTTGGTCCGGACGAGGCATGCCATCTCAGCGTATTCAATAGCTTTCCTGCGCGAGGTCTCGTCCGGACCAAGGGGTCCGGACGACGGCTACGACTTCTGTCGGAAACGTCAAAGATCATTCCCAGAGGTGGCAATCTCGTCGATCAGGCTCGACAGAAAGTGGGGTCGCAATCAGAATGCGACCCGCTCGTGGCAGGCAGGCTGTCGCGGGGTGATTCGTTTGGAATGGCCCCTCCACTTCGACGTGACAACGTGTGAAATGGCAGTGGTCAAGTAGAGAGCCTTGATCCATGACCGCGCATGCCGACGCCACACATTCCGTCCACGATGCCATTTCCCACGATCATGCCGCCGCTCCCACGGCCGTGCTGGACAGCCTGCGGTTCGAGAAGTCGGAACTGGCCGAGTTCAGCGCGGCGGATCGTTCTGCCGGTGAACATGTCGGCATCATGCTGGCCGTCATCTTCTTCATCTCGCTCGGCCTGTTTTCCGGCGTCACCACTTGGATGATGTACAACCAAGCCGAAGGCCACGATCCCCACGCCATCCCCGTTGCGAACGACGAGCATCACTGATGTCCGCCCGGCAAATGTTTGCTCATAAAAGCCTGACGCGCAAGCGAAGCCCTCCTTCGCTTGCGCGTCAGGCTTTTATGGTCAGCAGAGAGCGACAAAATAGTTCTGCCTCACTCCGACTCCAAACGCTGCCGCGCGATGTCGGCCCACGGGCCGCGTTGGTCGAAGTCGAGATAGCGTCGCCAGTGACTGGCCGCTTCGTCACGGTGGCCGCTCTGCTCGAGTAGCTCGGCCAAGTGGAAGTGGGCGTCCGGGTAATCGGAATGCAGGTCGAGAGCAACTCGAAATGCTTCTTGTGCCGCAGTGGTTTTGCCGGTCTCGGCGAAGAGGCAGCCGAGTTGAGTCCACGCTTCGAGGAAATCGTGATCTAGTTCGACGGCCATGTGATAGCGTTCGATCGCTGCATCCGGTCGGCCTTCGCGGTAGAGGGCGTCGGCGAGATGAAAGTGATGGAGCGGGTTGAGCGGTTCGTCGATGAGAGCCAGCCGGAACGCTTCGATCGCCGCGTCGATCTCATGTTCTTCCACGAGACGACAGCCTTCGCGAAACCATTCGTCGGCCGAACGGTCGTGCTGGTGAAGAGCATCCGCGAGTGAAGTCGCATTCACGTCGGGCCGCATCGGAATCGTCGCGGCCTGTTCGGTCTGATTGTTCTCGTGAGCTTCGGCAGAGCAGGGGAGCGGCTCGAAGTCGAAGACTCGCTGGCCGCTGGATGGCTCGACGAGTCCCGTCGCGTCGCGGTAGAGGAAGTGCTTTCCGCGCGAGAGGACTTCCAACTGCGCGAGCGGCCGATCGACATTCGGCAGGATCGCTCGCAGCCGTTCCAAGCCGGAGGCGAGCTCAACGAGACTCACGCCGGAACGGGCCAGTTCGTTGAGTCGTCTCGCGCCGGTCACTTCTTGGAAATCGAAGTAGGGAAGCCGAAAAACCTTCTTCACCGCGCGGATCAGTCCGTCCCGCTCCCAGCGACGAATCTCGTGGACCGAGATGTTGAGAAGCTGACTGAGCATCGCGGGGGTGTAAAGCTGCTGTTGCTTCCGCTCGCCCGGCTCGACACCGAGAAGATTGAGCCATTCCGATTCGGACAGAATGCGCAGCGGCTCCCCTTTGTCGTGAAGCTGCTGCGCCTGTTCGAGCTTCACCGAGATGCGACCATCGGCTTCGAGCGGCCAGCCTTCCTCACCGACCACGAGGAGCGTGGTCTGATGGCTGACATGCTGCCCCGACGAACCGCCGTGCTGTTCGGCGAGGTCCATCGCCTGCCGATGCGTCATCGACGCAAGCGTCCCCGTAAACGCCACTCGCTCACCCAGCAAGACGGGCGAACTTTGCATCGGATTTGTGTCGGGAGGCACCATCGCATCAGAATCGGCCGGTTCGGTCATGGCTTCTCGCGTGTGGAGTGGCAGGTGATTTGGCGGACAGAGTATAAGCCAACTGAGTTCCCGCGAGTGAGTGCATCGCGGGACGAAGATTCTGGCAAGCAGTGAACCATGAAACCCAGCGTCTACATCGAAACAACGGTTATCAGCTACCTGACGGCTCGGCCCCACCGAGACATCGTGGTGGCAGGCCATCAGCAATCCACTCGGGACTGGTGGGAGACGGCCTCGGATCGTTTCGAGTTGTACGCATCCGATGTCGTCCTCTACGAAGCCAGTGCGGGCGATCCAACAGCGGCAAACGAGCGTCTGGCAGTATTGCAGGAGCTTCCCTTGTTGGGGATCAGCGCCGACGCTCGAATGCTCGCGGCGAACCTCGTTGACTCCGGCGCAATTCCGGCAAAAGCCGCTGAAGATGCCCTGCACATTGCGGTGGCAGCGGTCAGCGGAATTCAATTTCTCGTCACCTGGAATTTTCGACACATTGCCAACGCAACAATGGAAGCGCAAATTGCCGCCATGTGTCGTCAAGCCGGTTACGAGCCGCCGGTGATCTGCTCACCCGAACATCTCTTGAAGGAGAGTGAACATCATGGCGTGGACTGATCCCATCGTCGAAGAAGTGCGTCAGGTTCGGCAGGCTCACGCTGCCAAATTCGACTACGACTTGGACAAAATTTGTGCCGACATCAAAGCTCGCGAGTTGGCAAGTGGTCGGACCTACGTTCGACTGCCTCCTCGTCGGCCCGCTTCAATCACTCTTGTTCCGATTCAAGCGAACCAAGAGTTGGCTCCTTCTAACTAGAAACGGAAAGACTCTGATCCATGTCTGCATTGCAAACGAACGATCCCGCGTTGTGGGAAGCCCTTCAGGCTGAGCGAGTCCGTCAGCATGATGGTCTCGAACTGATTGCATCTGAGAATTACACGTCGGCTGCCGTGCTGGAGGCGGCGGGGACGATCCTCACCAACAAGTATGCCGAGGGTTATCCGGGTCGCCGCTACTACGGTGGCTGCGAGCATGTGGACACGATCGAAACGCTGGCCATCGAGCGGGCGAAGAAGCTGTTCGGGGCCGAGCACGCGAACGTACAGCCGCACGCCGGATCGCAGGCCAACATGGCGGTCTATCTGACGCTGATGAAGCCGGGCGACAGTTATCTCGCGATGAATCTGGCTCACGGCGGGCACCTCACACACGGACATCAGCTCAATTTTTCGGGGCAGCTCTACACGCCGATCCCCTACGGTGTGCGTGAGTCCGATCACCGGATCGACTTCGATGAAGTGGTCCGACTGGCCCGAGAACACAAGCCGAAGATGATCCTGGCCGGGGCGAGTGCCTATCCGCGCGAGATCGATCACGCGAAGTTCGCCGAGATCGCGCACGAGATCGGTGCCAAGCTGTGGGTCGATATGGCGCACTACGCGGGACTCGTGGCCGGTGGTGTTCACAACAGCCCCGTGCCGGTCGCCGACTTCGTGTCGAGTACCTCGCACAAAACACTGCGCGGCCCGCGATCCGGCTTCGTTCTGTGCAAGGCGGAATACGCGAAAGACCTCGACCGGTCGGTCTTCCCCGGAATGCAGGGTGGGCCGTTGATGCACGTCATCGCGGCGAAAGCGGTCTGCTTCGCGGAGGCCGCGCTGCCGTCGTTCCAAGACTACGCGCGACAGATCGTCGCCAACGCGAAGACTCTGGCCGAGACCCTCATGAGCGGCGGGATCAAGCTCGCCAGCGGCGGGACCGACAACCATCTGATGCTCTGCGACGTGACGGCCATCGGCCTGACCGGCAAGATCGCCGAGAAGGCTCTCGACCACGCTGGCATCACGGTCAATAAGAACATGATCCCGTTCGACCAGCGCAAGGCTCTCGACCCGAGCGGCATCCGCATCGGCACCGCAGCACTCACGACGCGCGGCATGAAGCAGGACGAGATGAAGAAGGTGGGAGCGTGGATCTTGTCCGTCCTGCGAGCGCCAGAAGACGCCGCCGTCATCGAGCGCGTGCGCGGCGAGATCCAGTCGTTTTGTGCGGCTTTCCCGGTGCCGGGCATTGCTTGATTCGAGGCATCTTTTGCTTTGAACAAACTAGCCCGACGCACAAGCGAGGGCTGGACATTCGATGACGATGAAGCCCTCGCTTGCGCGTCGGGCTAGTTTTGAAATGCGATCTAGCCAGTCCGTCGAAGACAAACACCCCGACTTGCGTGAGGGCACGCAGTCGGGGTGTTTTTTTGGGATGGCGGTGCTGGAACGTAACGAACGGGCACGTCGTCTTGATCGCGCAGGCGATGCCGGTTGTACCGATGGTGCGGCAGTCCCGGCGTCTGTGAGAGTGAGTCCGTCGGCAAATCACATTGTCACATCGAAATCACCTCACCCTTTTGCAACCGATGCTAGCTTCGCAACGGACGGGTTGCCGGACGCTCGCATCGAATACGGTGCGAGACGGAAAGTGGGCCGTGAGGAGCCAACGCGGATCGAAAGTTTCCTCATCGCAAAAGTGCTGGTTGACGGCACGAAGCGACAACGCAGTGCGGCACGACAAGACCGCCGCTGTGAGGTGTGAGACTTCGATAGAACTGAACAGAGGGATTGTCATGTCACTCGCCAGTGCGGAACCGCACGAGTGGGAATCGATCGACATCACGCTGATCGGGCGTGAGGGCGATGTCGGCGGTACTCCACCCGGACGAACGCCCTCGGAGTCGATGGTCAGTCCGTCGAGGGCTGGGCAATCATCCATGATTGCCCATTCGCGAGTCTCGCAGAGCAGGCCTTCACTGCCCGATGCGTTGGAGGCCACGCACACGCCGGGGGCTGCGGCGGACGGTCCTCACAAAGTGATCTGTCCTGGCACCGCCAGCGAACTGCTGCAATCGCGTTTACAGGCGGCTTCGATCGTTTGTTTGGTTTGCCTGCTCACGTTCTTCGTGCGGGCACTCTACATCGATGAGCCGCTGATCGTGCTGATGCGAAGTATCAGCTTGATCATCCCGCTCGGTTGCTTGGGGATGCTGGTCTCACCCGAGGTGCTTTCGGCCCGTCAATTGCGACGGATTGAAATAATGTTGTTCGGGCCGCTGTGTGCGCTGGTCGTGCTGCTGCAAATCATCTTCCTGATGAAGGCCGTTGAAGCGGGAGATACTCCGCAGCAAGTGGCGGTTGTCTATTCGGGAACGCTCGGCCTAGCGGTGCTGATGTTGGCGTATGGCATGTTGGTGCCCAACGGTTGGAAACGCACGGCCCTGATGATGATTCCGCCCGTGTTGTCGCCGACACTGGCGCTGCTGATCGTGCGCGTGCTGCTGCCCGCACTGTCTGAAACGATCGACGTGCTGCGTGGCATTGAGATCGGCCTAGCGTTGCTCATCACGGGTGGCATCGCGACGTATGGCACTCACGCGCTCTCGAACCTGCGACAGGAGGTCCGCAAGGCCAAGAAGCAACTCGGCCAATACAAGCTGACCGTGGAACTGGGGCAGGGGGGGATGGGCCAAGTCTTTCTGGGCGAGCATCAACTGCTAAAACGACCGTGCGCGATCAAGGTCATTCAACCCGAACAGGTCGGCGATCTTTCGGCACTGAAGCGGTTCGAGCGGGAAGTCCGCAGCACCGCACAGTTGTCTCACTGGAACACGATCGAAATTTTCGACTACGGCCACACCGACGACGGCACGTTCTATTACGTGATGGAATATATGCGCGGGCTGAACCTGTTCGATCTGGTGCAACGCTACGGGCCGTTGCCACCCGCCCGAGCGATTCACTTCCTCAGTCAGACCTGCTGGGCGTTGCAGGAAGCTCACAATCTCGGGTTAATTCATCGCGACCTCAAGCCCGCGAACATCTTCGCCGCCAAGCGTGGCGGTGTATTTGATGTGACGAAGCTGTTCGACTTTGGCCTCGTCATACAGAGCAACGAGTACGGCAACGCGAAGAGCCGCCACGATCCCAATGCAACGACACCGTTCGCCGGTTCGCCGCTGTACATGTCGCCCGAGCAGGCCGCCGGGTTGAAGCTCGACGGACGAACCGACATCTACTCGTTAGGTGCCGTCGGTTACTACCTGCTCACCGGTCGTCCGCCGTTTGAAGGGAAGTCGGCATGGCGCGTGATGCAAGCGCACGCTCGTGATCCGCTCACCCCGCCGTCACGCTGGAACAAAACGATTCCCAAAGACCTCGAACAAGTCCTCGTGCGTTGCCTCTCCAAGGAGACGAACCAACGCTACGGCTCGCCCAAGGAAATGGCAGAAGCACTGGCCAGGTGCCGCGATGCTGGTCACTGGAATTACGAACACGGGACGGCATGGTGGAAGGAACGCGCGATGGAGATCGACCCCACGCTGTTGAACACCTGAGGGCTAGTTGAGGCTTCATAAGACGAGCGGCAGGAAATGGTTTACCCGTAGGATGGACGCCCCGTCCGTCCGAGCTTGCCCAGCAGAGCCGGACGGACGGGGGTGTCCATCCTACGTTGCGCGTACGCGAATACTTGCCACTCGCGTGAATGAGGACCGTGTGGTCAGTCCTGCAAGACCGTCAGCCCGCCCTGGCCAACAATCGCGTCGTTCATGCTCCCCGAGCGAAAGCCGTCGAGGTCGAGTGTGACGTAGCGGAAGCCGAGGCGATGCAGTTCCACCCGGATGGTGTCGAGCAGGGCCGGGGCCAGCACACGTGAGATGGCTTCCACGGGAAGCTCAATGCGGGCGAGATCATTCGCTTCGCAGCGGACTCGCAGTTCGTGGATGTTCAGCGTCCGTTTCAAGAATCGCTCGGCCTCGTCGATCCGTCGGACTCGCTCGACGGTCACGTCCACGCCGTAAGCAATTCGGCTCGACAAGCACGGCGTGGCGGGCTTGTCCCACACGGAAAGATTCCACATTCGAGCCAACTCGCGCACGTTGGCCTTCGTGCAGCCCGCCTCGATCAACGGTGAACGAACTTGGAATTCGTGTGCCGCTTGCAGTCCCGGACGATAGTCGCCGCGATCATCGAGGTTCGCACCGTTCGCCAACACATCCACACCGAGCGACGGCGCGACTTCGACCAGCCGCGAGTACAGCTCGGTCTTGCAGAAGTAACAGCGGTTGACGGGATTTTTGAGATAGTTCGCGTCCGCAAACTCGCGCGTCTCGATCATCAGATGCCGGATGCCAATGAACGCCGCCAACTCGGCCGCCTGCTCACGCTCTCCCGCCGCCAAACTCGCACTGACCGCCGTCACAGCCACCGCGTCCTCGCCGCACGCCAACCGGGCGGCCATCGCGACCACCGTACTATCCACACCCGCCGAGAACGCGACCGCAACACGACCGTACCCCGCCACGATCTCCAGCAGCCGGTCTCGCTTGGCAATGATCTCTACAGTCCATTCGTTCATTTCGAGTCCCGTTCATTCACCAGTATCTGGCCCATCTCATTCGCGCGAACCAACCGCCGATTCGCCGACGGCGTTCTGCTCCGCCCACGAACGCCATCTTGCCAAGTCACCTTCATCGAAGCGATAGATCAGGATTGAAGTCCCCACCATCGCGATGGACGCACGCTGCAACTTGACCCGTCGTTCGTCACCATCCGCCATTGGCAGATGTCGGGGGCGATCCGCTGAGAAGCGATTGAGAATCGTCACGCGGATGACCAGAAGTCCGACGAGCGATACCTGAGCAGACTGTTGAGAAAGCGCGGTGGAACACACGGTTCGTGTGCCTTCCCAATTGAAAAACAAGGTACGTGAGCCGCGTGCTCCATCTGTTTCAACAGGCATTCAGGCAACGATGAGGCAAACACTGTCGGGTTCTCCGCCATTTGTGCTGGAAGACGAATTGAGCGGCACGGCGCTAGCCCAATGGCACTCACTTTACTAACCCGAAGCGTGAGCGAGGACGATGGCCAGAGGCGTTTCCCTTCATCGTCCTCGCTCACGCTTCGGGTTGGTGGGCTAATGTGAGTGCCATTGGGCGCTAGCCGCCGGTCCTGACGAAAACAACCGGCGGCTAGCGCCGTGCCGCTCACAAGACACCATTTTCAACACGGATGGCGGAGAGCCCACTTTCGGTTATGAGATGGAGGCTCGAACTGTCAACCACTCCGAAACACCGACAAAGCCAAATCTAAATCCAGGTTGCAATTCAAACGGCGGGACGGTTCAATCTCGCCCACCGAACTGAGTTCTCAGTTTGATCGATCGTCTCCGTCGTGGCCGCGTTCTGTTTGGGATGGCCTGATGTCACACACACACACACACAGCATGAATCGATCCGCAGTCGGTTTGATTTGTTGTCCCAGAGTTGGGTTGCCCTTTCCGGCGTGGTGTTGATCGTGGCTGCCTGCGTGCAGTTCTATTTCCTCGCGTCCGAAGCGGACGGCAACATCACACAAGAGCAGGGGGGGAAGCTGCTGCTCGGTTGTGTTGAGACCTCACTGGGACTGTGGGCGGTTTCTGGTCTGTGGCCCGTCCGCGCCTGCTCCGCTTGCCTGATCTGGTTCGTTGGATGTCTGTGCTGGTCCGGCAGGCAGTGGCTGTTGGGTGCCGCCTCGTGCGGATGTGCCGGCCGCTTCATCGTGCCACCAATGATTTCGTTCGGCGTCGCGTTGGTCCTCGTGATCGGGCTGGTGCTGGGCCGGTCTGCGTTCGCGTCGGCCCGACAAGCGATCGACAGCGAGGCCGCTCGGATTCGCCGAGTGTTGTGCGGACTAGGTCAAGCCGCGGTGCTGATCTACGCGGGCGCGTTCCTGTTCCTCGGCTCACCACGTTGGGTGTTGGCCTACTTTGAGGCTGCGCCCGTTGTGATCGTGCCGTCGCGAATCGAAGTGGGCGAGTGCCAATTCGGAAGCGAGCGTGAGGTTGAACTGACCCTCAAGAACGTCACTTCACGACAAGTCCGAATCCAGGGCATTCAAACGACGTGCGCCTGCACCACGGTGGCCGATCCGCCCGAGGAACTCCTTCCCGGCGCTGTTTCCGTCGTGCGATTGAAGATTCGCTGCGTCGGTGCCCCTCACGTCCCGTTTCACCAAACGATCCGCGTGTACGCGGTCGATGGCGGTTTGCACACGATCCCCGTCGAGGTCTTCGCCACCCTGACCGGCCCGTTCCCTAAACCGCACGAGTAATGTGGAACCAATGTGGTTGCCGCAGGTTCAAGCGATGTTTCAGCAGGAGAATCGTGATGATGAAGTTTTGTATGTTATGCCGAGCAGTGGGTGTTTCACTTGTGATGGTGTCGATGGCCATGACAACTGCGGATGTGCTTGCACGCTGCGACGGAGACTTTTGCAGCGTGGGATGCCGGTGGTCTGACATGAACGTGCCCGCAATGGGGATAACACCGGGTTGTAGAGGAGCTTGCAACAAGCCAGGGTATGACCTGCTCTGTACCTGTGATTGTCTTCGGATTGGAGTTCTCAAACAGTGCCAATGTCAGACTCCTCCTCCTCCTCCGACGACGGCACCCTGAGCAAGTGAAGTTGCCAATTTGGGTCAGCGGGTGTGCGGTGCGTTCTGTCGTTGAAAGACTTCGGGCGCACCGCTTTTGTCACATAACCAGCGATGTTCAAGTCGCGATTGTTTCGTTGGACGGATGTCCACACTGGACCAATTTCAACTCGATTCCAAGGCACCGTCGATGACTCAAACGAGATGTGTACGGAGTTCACTGTTTGTGCTGGCGGTGATGATTGCCATCCACTCGGCTGAGGCTGGCGATGCAGAGCGGACGCGATTCCTGCAAGAGGCTCCTCAGCGTTGGAAAGAATATCGATTAGTGTGCTCGGGGTTTAAAGTGGTCTATGGCGGGGAAGAGTCGGAAGACCTCACGGCTGGAACGATTAAAAAAACAGGAATCTCGACCTACGCCCGCAAGAAATCGTGCATGTTGATCACGTATGCGGACTCACCGACAGACGACATCACGGCGATGACGCGCGCGATTGGCAGGAATCGCAACTATGCGTTTCAGTTGGTACGAACGTCTGGCAAATCGAAATGGCAAATCGAGCAATTGTTGTTTCGCGATGCGCAACAGAAGCCTCAAGATTTACTGAGTTTGTGCGACCGCGTGGATCGTTCGATAGACAAGGGATTGAATGTCCACGGTGGGGGCGACACATTAGATGACTTGGTAACGCAGCCACGTTTCAAACTCAAAGATGTTGAGATGACAACCCTCGGTGGCGAAAGTCTCGCTGTCGTGCATTACGAACTACTGCCAACGCCGACGCAGGGGGGCGAGAGCCTGACGGATATCGGTGAGGGACTCATTCGACTCTTACCGAACAAGTATTGGTTGGTGCATTCCAGCGAATTCACATTTCGCACGGGAAGTGGTGAGCACGCAGGCATTGGAAGCGTCGTCACCACCGATTTCCAAGAGTTGCGGATCGGTGTGCCCGTCGTCACTCGAATGGTTATTGAATCTCGCTATCAGACTCCTGAGGGAAAGGAGAGTGGATCCCGAACGACATCCTTGGAGACATACGAGATCGACGACTCTCCGTCCGAGGAAGCCTTCACTCTGACCGCGTTTGGTTTGCCTGAGCCGGTTCGTCCTGGGATTCGCTGGTGGTGGCTCTTGGTGTTACTGGGCGGGGCTTTGCTGATCTCGCTTCCGGCGATCTTCCGCAAGCGAACGAAGGCTTGAGACCAGCCGTGGCAGAGACCGAATCGTTTTCACCGCGAGAAGTCGGCCGAGGTCATTCATGGAGCTACGCGATCTCGCGATGATATGGGCGATCACGGCGGCGATTGTCATGAGCGCGATCGTGATCGGGCCGCAGTTTGTGGAGTGCCCCCCTCTCCAAGGACGGATCGGTCGGCCGGACTTCGTGTGGGAGCAATTGTCCGCAGTGGACGGGACTCGATATTTGCACATTCAAATGGAGGGATACGGGGCTGAAGGAGGCAAGTCCTTGGCGGTGTTCTTCCCCGGATATCCCGTCATCGGGTGGGGATGGCGAACACTGTTTCGATCGCCGATTTTGAGTCTGTTGGTCGTTTCCAATCTGTCGTGCTTGATTGCGGTTTGGTTCTGGTCTCAGACCGTTACCCCTCGAACGTCGATTGGCCACGAACAGTGCGCGCTGGACGCGACGCTGTGGATGCTGGTTTCACCCATGTCCCTGTTCTTTCGAGTCTGCTACAGCGAATCCTTGTTCGTGGCATTTGTGGCGGCGTTGCTGTACGGCATGAAGCGGCGCTGGTCGCTCGGTCTGTTGGCACTGTTGGCGGGGGCCGCGACGGGGACGCGGCCCGTGGGGGTGATGCTGCTACCGGTGTTTGTGTGGCATGTTTGGGAGACGGCCGACGCTCGCCGCGATCTGCTGCGGGGACTCTGCTGGACACCGATCGCGGTTTGGGGACTGCTCGCGTACATGCTGTTCCTCGGCCTGACTTGCGGTGATCCGTGGCTGTTCGCTCACAATCAAAGCGTCTGGGTTTTCAAGGCGTTGTCGTGGCGGCAGAAGTTTGTCGAGTTGGTGACGTTTGAGCCGATCTGGGGGTGCTACCTGCCGTCGTCTCGTCACTACTGGCAGGGGCTCCGGGAGCACACGACCGTTTGGAACAGCCTCGACTTTTGGAACCCGCTCTACTTCGTTGCGTCCGGTGGGTTGCTCGTGCTGGGAGCAAGGCGTGGGTGGCTGTGCCGTCGGGAACAGTTACTGGGTTGGCTACTGCTGCTCTTTCCGTACGTCATGATCGGGGCGGAAAACTCGATGCAGTCGCAAGCTCGGTTTACGGTGGTCAATTTGCCGCTTTACTTGGTGTTGGCCAACGTGACCGTTCGACAACCGACGTGGCTGCGGCTGATCGTGTTCGGCTGCGTTGGCGGAACACTGATTTGGACGGCGATGTTGTTTGGATCGTTTGCCAGCATCTTTTGATTGCAGTTCGGTCATCGCTCATGTGAGAGTCCATCATGCAACTCGCCCCCGCTTCCTCCGATGGCCGACGTTCCGGCGTCACGTTGATTGAGCTACTCGTGTGCCTCGCGGTGATCGGGTTGTTGATGGCGTTGCTGTTGCCCGCCGTGCAGCGGTCGCGGGAGGCGGCTCGGGCGATGCAATGCAAGAACAACCTGCGACAGATCGCGTTGGCGTGCGATCTGTTCTATGACACCTATGATCGGTATCCGCCGGGGCAGATGTTTGGACTGCATGGGTACGGGCCGAACTCGACGGCGTGGAGTTTTTTGGCGAGGCTGCTGCCGTATATCGATCAATCGAATATATACCGTGAAGGCGGGATTCCCGAACGAACGTTAGCGGACAGTGGCATCGCCGCAAAAACGATTTCGCTGTTTCTCTGCCCGAGCGACGGCCGCCGTGGTGACGGGCCGCGTCTGGATGCGGGCAACATGGTGGAGCACGGTTTCGCGGTCGGACAAACGAATTACAAAGGGGTCAGCGGCGCGAACTGGGGCGCGGATGAATCGCAGGGATGGACACCGCTCAACAGTGGCACGCACTGGGCGAACCTCGGCACGAACGGTTCGTATGACGGGCTGGCCCACGGTGATGGGATGTTCTTTCGCACGGACTATTTGGAGCAGCGTCAGAAGGGACACGTCACCGACGGCTTGAGCAACACATTTCTAATCGGCGAGGCGCTACCCAAGTCGGACATCTACACGTCGTGGCCGTACTCGAACAACGCCTACAGCACGTGTGCCATCCCGCCGAACAAACCGGACGGTGGACAGCCCGAGTTCTGGCCGGACAACCAATCGTTTCGCAGCGCTCACACCGGCGGCTTGTACTTCGCGATCGCCGACGGGAGCGTGCGGTTCGTCAGTGAGAACATCGACCTCAAAGTCTATCGCGGACAAGCCACCATTCGCGGCGGCGAAACCGCTTCAGCGAGCGGACCATGAGCGATGGTACTCGGCTCACGAACCCCGGCGAGCGGCCCTTGGGCGAAGGCTCACCGACACCGACACGATTCCTGTGGCGGCGATGCGTCCTGAGTTGGCCGGTCATCGGGGCCATCGTTTCGTTGGCACCCTATATGGTGCTGCTCGTCCCCGATGCGCGGGTGATCCCCGACGGCGTTTATTGCGACTATGGAGCCTATCAGCTTCCCGTGCGCGAGTTCGCCCGTGAGGAATTGTTGGAGGGACGGTTTCCATTGTGGATTCCGTATCTCGGCTGTGGGATGCCACTGCACGCGGGCCAACAGGCGAGTCTGGCGTATCTGCCATTGATGACGTTCGTGATGCTGTGCGGAGCCAACGTCGGCATCAAACTGAGTCTGTTCCTGCATCTGCTGGCGGGCTACGTCGGCGAGTACCGGCTCGCGCGGCAGTTCGGTGTGAGCCGCGCAGCCGCCACGTTGGCCGCGTGTGTGACGGCCCAAAGTGGTTTCGTCGTCACGCATCTCATGCAGGGGCACGTGACTTTGGTGCTGGCCTATGGCCTGATTCCTTGGTTCTTCCTGTGTGTCTCCCATTTCTTGGAGCGGCCGGAGGGGCGAACCGTGCTGGCGTTGGGGTGGCTCGTGGCGGCGTTTGTACTCATCGGACATCCTCAAATGCCTTACTACGCACTGTTGTGCGGACTGGCTTGGGGAGCGTCGTCACTCGTTGTGGGTGCCGCTTCGAGACATCGGCTGAGGGCGATTGCGTGGAGCGTGATCGCGGCGATGCTGGCGCTGTGCCTCGCCGCGATTCAACTGCTGCCGACGCTGGAACTGATGGCAGACGGAGCCGCCACTTCGGAGCGGGGTTCCGTGGAGTACGCAGGAACGATCGCACTCGCGCCACTCGACCTGCTTCGGTTCGTTGTTCCCGACTGCTTCGGGAATCTGTTGCGTGGGTTGCCCGAGTTCCAATCGCCGGATTTCTTTCACGAGAAAGCGGGCTATCTGGGATGGGCCGTGCCGTTGCTGGCGTTCTACGGATTGACGCGGGCGAACGTGCGACGCTGGGAACTCGGTGTCAGTTTCGGTTGCGTCGTCTTGCTGGTGATTGCCTTGGGCAACGCGACGGCAGGCTTTGCGGTGCTGGGCAGAAATCTGCCGGGCCTGTGCCTGTTTCGATGTCCCGGTCGCGTACTCGCCGTCGTGTCGTGTTTGTTTCCACTCGTCGCGGCCTCAGGGCTGGATGCGCTCCTGCGCCGACGGCCCATGGCGGTGGGGCGACAGTACGCGGCCGTCGCGTTCACGATCTGGGTGATCGCCAGTTTCTTTCTGTACCACCTGCTTGACGAGGCGGATCAGTTTCCCTGGGAACGCTATCGAGTCTTCGCGGGCGAACACCTCGCGTGGACTGGGAGCGTCGCCCTGCTGATGGGCCTGACGACCGTTGTCACCCTGCTCGTTTGCCGGACGCGCCGGGGATCCGTGCGAGCGAAATTCGCGGGCGTGCTGATCGTCGCCTTGGCGGACTTGTGGAACGGCAACGGCTGTCTCATGAGATTGTCGCCGGATGAGTCACTCACGATGCCGCCGGAAGTGCGACGGGTTCAACCACCGATCCGCTTTGCGCACGTCCCGAAATCTTCGCGCGATAGGGGGCTGGGCATGCGCTATAGCAAGCTCGTGCCGACCGCTGTTCGCGCACACCGGTCGATGATTGGAACGAATGAAGGCGGCGTCGTTCCGGCGGCGGTCGAACGGCTGTATCAGGCGGTGCTGCAACATGCTGATCGGCGCGATGCGCATCGCTTGCTCGCAGCCCTGAGCTGCCAGTGGGTCTGCACCGGCGCGGGAGGCGAGTGGCTTCCAGTCGAGTCCCCGTTGCCGCGACTCCGCTTTCTGCCGGACAGCAAAGCCTCACTGGCGGAAGTCCCCATTACCGACTTGAACCCGTCCGATTGGCCGGAGTACCAAGAGGTGATTCACGTCTTGTCCGAGTCCTCCCAATCGCTGGTGGTCGAATGGAACGCTGAGGAACCGGGATCCTTCGTCGTGGCCGACACGGCCTATCCCGGCTGGTCCTGCTCCATTGATGGTATTCCCAGCCCAACCACCACGATTCACGGTGTCTTTCGCGGCACGACCGTCGGTGCAGGGCATCATCGGATTGAGATGACTTACTCGCCGCTCTCATTTCGTTGGGGAGTTTTAGGCTCCGTATTGGGCTTGATCTGGAGTCTCTTGTTGTGGTGGCGGCATCGCGTTTTTGACTGACTCGAAGGGATACTGCCGCCGATGCCTGCGCGGTGAGACGACCGGCAGCACCACAAGCAACGGTTGTGACCGGTACATTTCCGAACGTCGGTGTGGACTTGGACCTCAACCGATGGACGCACATCCCTCCACAACCCGATAGCGTGGCCTCGAATTCTCGCGCTTTCGGGAGTGCCCACGCGGCGGGCTTTCACATGGCGTTGTGCGATGGCTCCGTGAGATTCATCAGCTTTTCAACGGATGCCAATCTTCATCGTCAACTCGGGAATCGTCGCGATGGTGGTAGCAATGGGGGCAACTGATTCCTCCCAGCACATGACTGTCAGCATCGGCAGAGAATGCCACCGCCACGCGACCGTACTTGACCATGATTTCCAGCAGGAGGCTTCGCTGCGGTTCGATAATCGAGGGAACTACGGACAGGAGTACGTTTCGAGGAATTCGGGGCAGGGGGGAGGGCGACGAACATTTTGAGCGGTTTTGAGGTTGGACACTGGCGAGTGAGCAGCCTGGTCTCAACTGATCGGTCGTGTGACGTGCAGCGCGTGGTGAAACGGGGGCGAGTCTGTCGCCGCTGAAAGCGACCGGTTAGACTGCGACCGCCTTGTTGATTGAGGCCTGATGCGCGAGCGAAGGGTGCGTTACCAAGCGTCCTTCGCTGGCGCGTCAGGCTGCAGTGAGTCGGTTTACCACCTCCGCTAGCCCATCCCGTTGCCAGTGTCTGTGAGACACCGGTCGTTAATCCTCGTCGTCCCTTTGAGAACTCTCCCATGACACGATTCAACTCGCTGCTTCGCCTGTGCTGTGTCGCGCTGCTGACTTTTGCAGTCGTCGGAATCTCACTCGCAGCGGTGACGGCCGAGCAGAAGAAGGAACTGAAAGAGATCGGCACCGACATCGGCAAGGCCACGTCGCTCACGTCGAAGAAGAAGTTTGATGAGGCCGAGACGGCGTTGAAAGAGGTCGAGGACAAGTTGGAGAAGTACATCAAGGACGCGGCCATTCCGGAGACCGATCCGGCGCTGAAGCCGATCCATGTTCAACTGGAAAAGGCTCGGGCACAGCTTGGCAAGTCGAGCGGGAAGGGGACCGTCAGCTTTGCGAAGGACGTGGCTCCGATCATCACGGCGAAGTGTGTCGGTTGTCACGACGACAACGCACGCGGCGGTCTCCGTCTGGATACGTTCGCCGGATTTGAAAAGGGGGGCGGCAGCGGCGCGTTGCTCGTGCCGGGCAATGCGCAGAACAGCCGCCTCGTCCAGAAGCTCGTCACGCCGAACCCGCAACAACGCATGCCGAAAATGGCCGCAGCGCTGACGGACAATGAGATCAAAGCGATCGGAACGTGGGTCGCTGAAGGAGCCAAGTTCGACGGTGCCGACAAGACGACCGAATTGGCATCGCTCAGCAAGAAGCCCGCGAATGGTCCCGCACCGAAGGCCGAAGTGGTGAAGGCGACCGGCAACGAAACGGTCTCATTCATCAAGGACGTGGCTCCCACGATCGTCAACATTTGCGGAGGCTGTCACAGCGATGCCCAGAAGCGCGGCGGTCTGTCGATGGCGACGTTCGAGAAACTGATGCAGGGGGGAGACAGTGGTCGCGTCGTGGTCGCGGGAAGTCTCGAAGGGAGTCGTTTGTGGCGACTCGTGAACGCGGATGAAACGCCCGTGATGCCGGCCGGTCAGGCACGCATCACGAAGAAATGGCACGGCGATCTGAAGAAGTGGATCGAAGAAGGCGCGAAGTTCGATGGCTCCGATGCCAAACGCCCGCTCCGTCAAATTGTCCCTACCGAGGAACAGCTTGAGGCCGAGAAACTCGCGAAGCTCAGCCCGGAAGAATTCGCCGCCAAACGTATGAAGGACTCGGAAGCCCAGTGGAAGCTGACCTTTCCGAACGGTGAGCCGCGTCAAATCAGCAGCAAAGAATTCATCGTGATGGGCGATGCGTCCGACGCGAGATTAAAGGAAGTCGAAGGCTGGGCGGTTGACCACGCGAAATCGCTGCGCACGGCGTTCAATGTGAAGGATGATCTCCTCTGGAAGGGGAAGCTGACGATCTTCGTCATGAAGGAACGCTTCGGGTACGAGGAGTTCAATAACTCCGTTCACAAGCGGGAAGTTCCTCGCGAAGTCCTCGGCCATTCGCAGGTCACGGCGACGATGGATGAGGCGTTCGTTGCGTTGCAAGATATCGGAGACGCCGCCAGCGATACCTCGCCAGGAATGCAGGTTAGTCTGGTCGAGCAAGTGACTGGCGCGTTCTTGAAACGAGGTGGTGGGACTCTGCCCGACTGGGTGATTCGTGGCGCAGGGCTGTCACTCGCCAGTCGCGGTTCAGCGGGCAACCCATATCTCGCGGCCCTGCCCGCTCAAGCGGGAGCCATTCTGAGAGAAATCCGCATTGAGAAGCCCGAGGAAGTCTTCTCGAACGGCACCTTCGCACCGAGTGAAGTCGGACCGATTGGCTTTACACTGGTGAACTTCATGATGTCGCGCGGCGGTCCCAACAACTTCGGGCAGTTCGTTCGGAACCTGCAAACAGGCGACAGTCCCGAAGCGGCATTGAGAAAGGTCTACGGAACGGATGGCAAGACACTCGCCCTGGCCTACGCCAACTCACTCCCCGCCGGTGGTGCCAAGAAGGGCAAGAAGTAGAGCACATTTCAAAACTAGCCTGACGCGCAAGCGAGGGCTTCGGGTCATCGAATGTTCAGCCCTCGCTTGCGCGTCAGGCTAGTTTTTTCAGGCAAGAACAGGTTTTGAAATGTGTTCGCCGCGAGTCTCCATGCCCCGCTGAAACGCTCGACTGAATGTCTCCGCTTCAAGTTGATGGTTTAACAGTCCGTTGAAAAACGTAGGGTGAGCCTCCGGCTTGCCCCTGTTTCAGCGGCATCTACGGGCAAGCGAGACGCTTACCCTACGTTTTTCAACAGGCGGTTAACACCGAAGTCGGAGACCAACGTCTCGACCTGAGTTTTTGCCCCACGTCGTTCGATCACAATCCCCCGCGCCCCGGTTGCTGATGGCAGCCGGGGTGCTTTGGTTCCGAGTCCACGCTCATGTCCACGTCCACTCTCGCCAATACAACTTCTCCCGACGTGATCGTCATCGGCGGTGGCGTGATCGGGTTGTCAATCGCTTGGGAATTGGCCGGGCAGGGGGCGTCCGTCCGATTACTCGAACAAGGTCAGTTCGGCCAAGAGGCGAGTTGGGCGGGAGCCGGAATGCTGCCGCCAGGCAACCCCGCGTTGGCTCGATCACCCGAGGCGGTCCTGCGGGCAGCAAGTCACGTTTTATGGCCCGATTGGACGGAACGGCTCCGCGCCGAAACGGGGATCGACAACGGATACTCTCGTTGCGGCGGAATCGAAGTTCGGGTGAACGGCTCGGCTTCAGATCTAGACGCCGAGATCGCCGCTTGGCGCACTGAAGGCGTGATCGTGGAGACACCGAACCTCAACGAATTCCGGCAGCGTTTCCCGGCTCTCCACCCCAATGTTTCGAGTGGCTACGTGTTGCCGGAGTTGGGCCAAGTCAGGAACCCGCGTCACTTGAAAGCCCTCGTCTCAGCCTGCGCAGCGCGCGGCGTAGACCTGCGCGCGGGATGTCCCGTTGTCAGTTTCGATCAGACGAAGGATCGCATCTTGGCGGCGCGGACTCATCAAGCAGAGCATCACGCGGCGGAGTTTGTCGTAGCGGGAGGAGCTTGGTCGCGCGAACTGCTCCGTCAGGCGGGACACGACATCTCAATCGAACCGGTGCGAGGCCAGATGGTGTTGCTCGAAACGCGACCGCTGCCGTTTCGCTGTGTCATTCAATCCGGCCTCCGCTATCTCGTCCCGCGCGCGGACGGTCGCATCTTGGTCGGCTCCACGGAAGAACATGTGGGCTTCGACAAACGGAACACGGCCGAAGCCGTTTCTGATCTGATCGACTTCGCGCGCGGAGTTGTCCCCTCGCTCGGAGCGGCTCGATTTGAACGGTGCTGGTCCGGGCTGCGGCCTCACGCCACGAACGGCCTGCCACACATCGGCCGCTTGCCCGAGACCACGAACCTGTCCGTCGCCGCCGGTCACTTCCGCGCTGGCTTGCAACTCTCGCCCATCACGGCGGTGAAGGTGGCCAACGCGATCTTCGGACGCGAGACTCGGTAGAAGTGAACTCCACACCAACCCGCAGCGTGAGCGAGGATGAGAGTCGAGCGACATGCGCCCTCGCTCACGCTGCGGGTTGGTGTGAACATGCCTTCTCTCAACGCACCAACTTCAGCCAGCCACCCCTTGGAGATTGATTCGATGCGAGCCGTCGTCCAGCGAGTCTCCCGCGCAAAGGTGACGATCTCCGGCGAGGTCTCGGGTGAGATCGGTCCCGGTCTGATGGTGCTGCTCGGTGTCGCCGATGACGACGGGCAAGATGACGCCGCGTATCTCGCGGAGAAGCTCGTTGGTCTCCGCGCTTTTCCCGATGACGAGGGCAAGATGAACCGTTCGATCGCGGAGACCGGCGGTGCGATGTTGATCGTCAGCCAATTCACTCTGTTCGGTGACTGCCGGAAAGGGAAGAGGCCGAGCTTCATCAAAGCCGCGCGTCCCGAGCAGGCCGTCGAGTTGTACCGTGCCCTCGTTGCCGAAGTGCGTGGGCGAGGCATCACTGTGGCGACGGGCCGCTTCCAAGAACACATGGAAGTCGAACTGGTGAACGACGGGCCAGTCACGTTGCTCATCGACAGTCGCAAGCAGTTCTGATTCGCACGATGAGTATCTGATCTCGGGCTCATCCCGAGGCGGATTCCACGCGGTGAGTCCGCGGCTGCCTGTCGCCTGGCTGTCGCCTGCCTGTCGCCTGGCTGTCGCCTGGCTGTCGCCTGGTAGCCATTCGGTTTGAGCATTAGCCGTCGCTGTGCCACCGCCAAAGTGCCTCGTCCGTTTCTGGCCTGTGATTTCTCGTCCGTGCGGATGTCTAGCCGGTTTTGGGACTTTAAAGCAACATAACGGACATTATCGGACGTTGGTGGCCGGGGAGTTTTGGTCGCAGGTGACGACCCAACGATCCGGAGAACGGATGAGAACGCCGCCATGAACGAACACTCACCGCAAGATCGATTGAGGTCGAGGACGAACAGATGCGACGTGACTTGCTGGCTGTGCAATGCGTCTCTCGATCGAGCGAACTTCGCGTCGAGACCTCGGAACGGTCATTACTCGTGAGACGCCTGGATGGTGGCTCGGTGTTCTGCGCGAACCCCTGGTGCGGCTGCGCGATCGCGGATCGGCGACTCGGCACAACTCAGCGCCCCGAAGAGGTTGTCAGAGGGAGACGGCACCGACGACCGGCGGTTCGCTGCCAATCTGCTCTTCAAACTCACCGATGCGGCGGAACTTTTGGTAACGCCGTTCGAGCAGTTCATTCGTCGGGATCGCGGCCAGCGATTTGAGATTCCGGACGATGACCGACTTGAGAGTCGAGGCCATCGCGCGGTGATCGCGATGCGCCGCACCGAGCGGTTCGGGGATGACTTCATCCACGACGCCAAACTTCAGCAGATCGCGACTCGTGAACTTGAGTGCCTGCGCCGCCTTCGGCGCGTGGCTGGCTCCCTTCCACAAAATGCCCGCGCAGCCTTCGGGGCTGATGACCGAGTAGTAAGCGAACTGAAGTATCGCGATGTGGTCGCCGATCCCGAGACCCAGCGCCCCGCCGGACCCCCCTTCTCCGATCACGACACACACGATTGGAACGGGCAGCCGCGACATCTCGCGCAGGTTCACGGCGATCGTGTACGCTTGACCGCGTTCCTCGGCACCGATCCCCGGATACGCGCCGGGCGTGTCGATCAAGCAGACGATCGGTACACCGAACTTAGCGGCGAGCTGCATTTTCAAGAGCGCCTTGCGATAGCCCTCGGGATGAGCGCAGCCGTAGTAGCACTCGGTCCGCTCCTTCAGCGTGCGGCCCTTGTGTTGGCCGATGAGCAGGACTTTGTGATCGTCGAGTTTGGCGAAGCCGGTCAGGATCGCGCGGTCATCGCCGAAGGCTCGGTCACCGTGCAGCTCCACAAATTCGTCGCAGATCAGTTCGATGTAGTCCTTGGCCTGCGGGCGCTCTTGGTGGCGGGAGACCTGCACCGTCTGCCACGCATCGAGATTCTCGAAGACCTCGCGCTTCATCTTCGCGATCTCAACCCGCCGCGTGCGGATCAAATCGAGCGTCACGGGAGTCGGATTCGGCAGGACTTCGAGTTTGGCGAGTTGATCTTCGAGATCAACAATGGGCTTCTCGAACGGCAGAACAAATTGAGGCTTCATCGGCAGAACCACGCTGGCCACCGCGAGGCGATTTGCTGGCGGACAACCGATCTCGAAGAGGCAGTTGACAGCGTGCAGTGCATCGCGGCGAATGAGATTTTGAAACGTGAAAGTCAGGATTACTCGTCGTGTCTGTCCCTCCACTGTTGAACGACAGACGATCACGGCGGCGAGCGACGCGGCTATATCAGATCACAAGATGTCGGGCAATTCGGTCATAAAATCCAGTTCCTCAACGGGGACTGGCGCGGTTGTCGGTTTTAGAGGAGCAACCGCAGGAGGTTGAGCTTTGATGGGAGCGGGTTTGTTCACGGGCGGAACGGACGCAGTTGGTGCTGAGGGCGACTTGATGACGGGAGCCGCAACGGGACGCGGCGCGGCGACATTGGCTGCGACCGTCGCGGTTGTTGGAACCGGTACACGTCCGGCGACGGGCAATGTTCCCGCAGCCGCAATCATCGCGGGCTTCGGTGAAGTGGACGCGGCTCCCGGATTCGCTGGCATCGCGCCAGCGGGAACTCTGACCGCCATCGGATTCGCCGCCGCAACCGGCATCGCTGGCATCGGCACTGTCGCAGTGATCTGGGGCGATCCGAGCGCTGGCTGCCCGGAAATCATCGGTGCGCCGGGCATCGGTTGAAACGGCAGTGGCTGCATCGGCTGTTGTGGCATCGGCTGATTTGGATAGCCGGGCATCGCACCTTGAGGTCCGCCCAGGGGCGGCATTCCGGGCATCTGCATTTGAGGGTAGGGCGCGTAACCGGCGGGATAACCGGGTGGCATCTGTGGCATCGGTTGAAAAGACATTGGCTGCGGTTGCTGTGGTGGAGCAGCGGCCGGAGCCGTGGGCTTCGATGTCTTCGCCGATTTGAGGATCTTCGCTTTGCGTTCCTCTTCCACCGCCAGCCTCTTCTCCTTCTTGTCGTGCAAGTCTTGAGCGTACTGACGGGCCAACGCGGGGTCCGCGACGAGCATTTCCTTGAGCTTGGCATCCGCTCGGCTGTCCAACCGGATGTTGGTGAGCTGGCTCATCGCAGTGCCTTCTTTCTCAGCGGCCAGCTGCGCGAGCGATTCGTCCGTCACGTCCTCTTTGAAAATCTTGATCCGTTTGAGTTCGCTCAAAACTTCATCAATGCTGGCGTGCCGCTCAGCGGGCTTTTTCTTAAGCAATCGCAAGATCAAACGGTCCATCTCGGACGTGACGTTCGGATTGAATTCCGAGGCATTCGGCGGCGGAGCAGAGAGATGCTTTCGGAGTAGTTCCTCGGGGGTCGGCGCTTGAAAGGGGGTCCTCCCCGTGAGGACTTCGTAGAACAGGATGCCCAAACTGTAGAGGTCTGTTTGAAAGGTGGGGGCGGCTTTGCGAATCGTCTCGGGCGCAATGTAGGTCCGCGTCCCTTGAATGGTCTTGAGCTTGCCGCCCCCGATCATCTTGGAGAAGCCTTTGACCTCTTTGCTGGACAGCGAGAAATCGACGAGCCGAATCTCACCGACTTTGTTCATCAGCACGTTGTCGGGCTTCACGTCGCGATGAATCCAGCCCTTCGAGTGGACGTGAGACAGGGCCTGGCAAATGCCTTCAAACAATCGGCGTGCCCGCACATGAACCGACGAAATGTTGGCTTTGATTTGCAGCTTGACGTTCGCCGCGCGGAAGTGCTCCATCGTCAGATACGTGTTGTCGCGGCTCGACGAGAACTTCTCGAACTTGATGATGAGCGGATGATCGAGCGTCTTAAGAACTTCGGATTCATACTTCAGTGCGGCCTTGTTCACTTTGAACTCAGGCGAGTCCGTCTTGAGCAGCTTCATGGCGAGATGCCGCCCCGACGCTTGCTCGATCACTTCCCAGACTTGGCTGCTGCCGCCGGTGGCGATGCACATTACGAGTTTGTACGTGCCGTCAATCAGTTCTTCGTCGGACACTGTTTCATCCTCAATAAATCTCGGGCGACAAACCACACCCAAATACCAACCCGCAGCGTGAGCAAGGTCGAGGGGATCTCAGCGCAGAACCGCTCTCGTCACGCTGCGGCCGGGTTTGAAAACCGCTTCTAAAACCCGACTGCAGGCTTCGGCTTGGCTGGCTCGCCGCCGGGCGCCGTCGTTCCCGCTGCTGCCGCCGCATGTTTGAGTTGGAACGCATCGCCCAGTTGATGTGACGCTTCGTAGATCACCTCGTCACCTTCCGCGAACGGGCCGCTCACGAAGAGGCGGCTCGAACCCACGGACCCCATCAAGATGACGGGAACATCTCGCACGATGGACTGCCGGATGACCTGAACTTTGCGTTGACCATCGGGCAGATTGCCGATCGCACTGGTCGGAACTTCAGTCACCGGCTGACGTGGAATCAGTGGCACATAAACGGTCTGGCCCGGCTTCAAGCGACCGTCACCATTGTCGAACACGATCACTGCCGAAGCGACGGATTCAAACAGTTCGCGCAGGGCATCGAACCGAGTGTGCAGCGGCAACACCGCGTCGATCTTGCCCTCGACATCGTTCACTTCAATTTTGACCGAGAAGCTCTTCCCCTGCTCTGCGGCGGTTCGTTCGACGGGGACTTCGACTTTGACTTTGGAGACATCGACCACGATCGCCACAGGATCGCCAGCCCTGACAAACTGCCCCTCACCGACGAGCAGCCGCTGCAACTCGCCCGCGAACGGCGTACGGACACTGCACGAATCCAAGTAGTACTTGGCCAGATCGACCTCGGCCTTCGCGATATCGACCTTGGCCTGTAGCACCGCCTTCACGTTTTCGTCTTTGTCACCCGCCTGCTTCTGCTCGCCGGTCGCGACTTTCAAGGCCCCTTCCGCCCGAGCAACATTGAATTTGGGGATGGTCGTGTCGAGTCGGACGATCTCCGCCTGCGGTTGAATCTTCGAGTTCGACTTCCCTTGAGCCTGCTTGACGACGCCATCAAACGGAGCGGACAGCGTGACCGTTTGCAGCGGCTCGACGGCCAGCGAGACTCGGTATTTGTGAGGGTCAATGATGCGCGAAGCCTGAGCTTTGACGATCACTTGATCGCCCGCAGACGCCACCGGCAGTGCCCCTTTCGGATCGGACTTTTTGTCCTGACCGATCGACAATTCTGTGAGTTGCCCCAATCCGCAAGTCGCTGCCAGCAGACCCGCGAATGCCAATCGTTGACGAGACATTTGTGATTCCATCTTTCGACGCGAGATGACTTTGACCCCCTCTCCGAATGAAGGGAATCTGATGGTCGGGTAAACTACGCCTGACTTCCCAGACTGTCAACGAGCCGCGCGATGTACGAGTCCTGTCGATCATGCGCCGCAGCCCAACTTTCACGGCACGCCTTGTTGGGCCTGCGAAAGCTGTAGGGTGGGACCAGCAGCGCTTCGCCGCGCCGGCCCACCATGTTTTTTCGATGGTGGGCCGGCGCTCGAAGCGAGCTAGTCCCACCCTACGTTGAAGCATGTGATGGCCCTGCCACTTTTACGACACGCCTTGTCGCTCGATGTCTCTTCGATCAAGATGCCCGCCGCCCATGAAGGCCCCACCTGAAAGATCGTCTCGCCTTGAATCGCCGCCCGCTCAAACCCTTGGTCTTGAATGAGCCGCATCACAACAGACTACTGGTCGGACAACTTGAGATTGCGGGGTTGTTCCACAACGAGCCCGACGCGCAAGCGAGGGCCAGCCGTTGTCGAAAGTGAAGCCCTCGCTTGCGTGTCGGGCTAGTGATGAACCCCTCAAGACAAAATTGTTCCACCACTACGACCTGTCTCCCAATTGCCCATCACCAGAAAGGATGTCTCCGTGAGTTCTCTGCTCGTTGGATTGATGCTTGCTGTCACTCAGGTTTCCGCGACGGAGGTTCCGTTGGGAACCGAGTTGCAGTACGCCGGGTCGCTCAGTCAGAAGACGAAGGCGGGCTTTAGTGAAGCCAAGTCGTTCTCGATCTATGCTGTGACGATCGCAGGCGAAAACGGGGCTTCACAAATCGCGTGGAATATGGACGAACGCGGTGGTGGAGGTTGGGCGTGGCCCGAGCGATTCGGACTGCTCGCACCGGGATCGACCGACAAGGCGAAGTCGCTCCCGATTCGGTTGCTCCATCTGCACGAGACCACTCAACACCCCCTGCCCCTCCGCTCGCCAGTGTTTGAGTTTCAAGACAAGCTCGCGGCCGATGCGGCTTGGACCGACGGTCGCTACGAATATCGTGTCACCCGCAAACGCAAAGTGAAGGATCGCGACTGCTGGCAGATCGAAGTCACGTCGAACATCGGCCGCGCCCAGACACTCGTCGTCGAAGCGGGCAGCGGAATTCTGGTCTCGCTCGACGAACGGGTCTTCATGGGCATGGGCGATGAGTTCCAACTGAAGTTCGAGCTTCAGTCGCAGAAGACGCTGGCCTCGGCCGAACAGAGCAAGTCGCGAGCGGCATTCGATGCTCTGCGCGAACTGCAACTTTCGATCAGTCGCACCGGTGAGCAGAAGCTCGTGGAACTTACGGCCTCACAATTGAAGGCCACTCAGGCCGCGATCGGCAAGATCGAGAAACAGGCTGACGGGACCGCGTGGTCGAAACTGTCTGCCGTCATCTCGAAGGACTTGGTTCAGCAACAGCGACGGCTCGAAGGAGTTGCCGGTCTCGAACAGAAGTTCGTAGGGCAAGTCGCTCCTCAGTTGAAGCTCAAGCAGGCAAACGGCAAAGCGATTCCCGAGTCCGATCTCAAAGGCAATGTCGTCGTCCTGCACTTTTGGGAGTACCGAGGCGACCCGCTCACAGAGCCATACGGCCAAGTCGGCTACCTCGATTTTCTCAACAACAAGCGCAAGAAGCTGGGAGCGAAAGTGATCGGCATCAACGTCGATCCTCGTTTCGCTGAAACCGAAAAAGTGGGCGCTGCGACTCGGTCGTTGAAGAAGCTTCAAGAATTCATGAACCTCGGCTACGACGTCGCGGTCGATGATGGCGCACTCTTGGCGAGCTTCGGCGACCCGCGCAGCCTCGGCTCCCCCCTGCCCCTCTGGATCGTGATCGGCCACGACGGCAAAGTCGCTCACTATCACATCGGCTTCTACGAAATCCGCCCCGACGAAGGCCTGAAACAACTCGACGAAGCCGTCGTCGAAGCGCTGAGGAAACAAAAGGCCAAGTAGCAGCCACCTTCAATGCCACTCCACACGAACCGATCTTGGAAGAACGGCGAGTCGGGGATAGAACCCGCCTCGCCTGTTTTGTTTCAAGGCAGATGCTCGCTGCACGACTCAAAGGAGATGACTCCGATGTCTGACACATTGAACGAAGGTTGCTCCAACCCCTCGCCAACGCCAAATCCCGTGACGAATGTCGTACTCGACGGTGAGCCGGATGGGATTCTGAACTGGGACGCTTGGATCGAAGTGGCTCCATCACGGCCGACGCGCCGCATCCGAGTGACATTGCGAAATCTCGGGCGTGACAAGCCGCTGCCCTTCGACGATCCGCATGGCAACCTTGTCGCGGAGGGGTCATGAACGACTTCCCGTGGTACACCGAAGTGAACAACGATTCACTGGATCAGGGCGACTTGTTTGAAATCTGCCCCGTGTTCATCCCCAACTCCGAGGGACTCGATGGTGGTCCATTGGATTTCGACTTGGTGCATCGAGATGTCATCGTGATCTCGCAATCGTGCGACTTGGTCAAAGGGCGTGAAAAGTTGACCGAAGTGCTGCTCTGTGCCGTTTGGTATCGATCCGAACTGACCACGGGATACGCATCGACCGCCAAAGGGCTGGAGGACGCTCGACGGGGAAACCTACCGGGAATGCACGTCCTCGCACCGTGTGAATTGCCCGGCTTGGAGCGTGAAGTTCGGGTCGTCGATTTCCATCGCCTCTACACGTTGCCGCTACAGTTCCTTCGCAAACGAGCGGGCGACGAAGGGCGACGGCTTCGCTTGCAGCCGCCCTACCGCGAACATCTCTCTCAAGCGTTTGCCCGGTACTTCATGCGCGTCGGCTTGCCCGTGGACATCGCTCCCTTCAAGTGACACTTGCAGGTCGGAGCCGTCTTTCCACGTTTGGCACCTTGTGATATCAAGCGGCCGATTCTGCCGGTCGGATGTTGAGCGGCAGTTCGTTTCGTCGCGCGAAGGATCGCGCAGGAAGGTCGCCATGACACGGACGTTGCTCCACGGTGCAATCGGTTTGTCGCTGGTTTTGCTGGCAGGATGCACCAGCGGACCGCTCGGGCCTCGCACCGCTTACACACCGGTTCCGCTCAGTCGTACCGGACAACCGGTCAGCCATCCGCCGATTGCCACCCAGCCGGTGATTACTCCGACGGGCTTGAATGGTTCGGGAACCGCGTCGTCGGTGCGCGTCATTCCCGGTGCCGCCCTGCCCCGTCACGCGATGGTTCAGGTCCAGCAGGGACTTCAATTTGGCAGTCAAGCCGCATGGCAAACTGGCATCCGGCCGTTGGCGATGCTCGCGTCCAACGGCCCAATGATTGACGGCCGCCCGATGCCCGTGATCGACAGCGCGGCGCAAATGCCTCGGAATGGAGGTGCCCGGCCACGCCGAGAAGCCGTCGGCGCGGCGAATACCGGCCCCCCTTCGTCCCGCGCCCGCGTGCCCGATCTTCCGGCCACGCCGCAGGAAGATTTGAAATATCGCGGCGGTCGAATCATTCGTGACCTGAGCTATATCAACCTTTATGTCGGCGGGCAGGACGCGTGGGATCCGACGGACTGGAAGAGCATCGATAAATACCTTGCGGCCGCGATGGCGGACGCACATTTAAACAACGTACTCGTGCAGTATTTCGGAAATAAACCGATCAGCTCGACATTTAAGCAGTCGTTCTTTTTATCGGGCTGGAGGCCGCAGTTCGTCGCCAAGGGAGACCTCGAGCGACAACTGAAAAGTCTGCACGCAGGCGGATACTTCAACGGCTACGACCTTCCCAATACCTGCATCAATTTCCTGCTGCCGCGCGGCACTGTTTTGGGCGATCCCAATGGCGGCGAGCAACTCGCCCTGCAAAGCAAAGCCATTCCCATGGAAGAGGCTGAAGATTCGACCGGCGGTCTGGGCGGATATCACGGCTCGCTCCATCTCGGTGCGACGACGCTCTATTACTCGACCTCCGCTTACTCTGAGCGGTTGCCGAATGGCGGATCGAACGGCATCCCCGTCTTCGATCAGAACTGGAAAAACGTCGTCGCCACGATGTATCACGAGTTGCAAGAGTTTCGCACGGACCCCGATGTCGATGACGCGATCCGCGACGGCACCTCGGCGGGCACCCGCTATCTGGGTTGGACATCCGACAGCGGCCTCGAAGTGGGAGACTACCCCATCGCGGCCGCCCGTCAGTTGAAGCAAGTCTTCGTCGAAGTCCCGCTCGCCAACGGCAGCGGCTTGGTTCCCGTGCAGCTTCAATACTCGAACGCCGTCCATGGACCGGAAGGCCCGATCCCCTACCCTCACGGCATGGAACCGCCGCCGGGAACTCAGCCGCCTCCGAATCCGCAACCGCCGCCTCCGCAGCCTCAACCCAACAACGGTCCCGGCCCCACGCCGACTCCGCCGCCAACTCCGGTCACAACCGATCCCGAGTTGGCCAAAGTGATCGCCCAATGGAACCAACTCGAAGACTTCGTCAAGAAGGCGATCGTGCGGCTGGCGGGATCGAGATAGTGCGGCAGGCTGCCTGATGAGAGCAAACGAGAAGTGACATCACACCCATGAAGACCATTCGCGGAAAGAAGGCTCTCGTCACGGGAGCGGCAGCGGGAATCGGACGCGGGATCGTGCTGGCCCTCGCGCGTGAGGGGGCCGAGCTTTATCTGCTCGATATCGACGACGTGGGACTCGCGGCCGTCGATATCGAAGTCACCGCACTCGGCGTCTCAGCCCAGACGGATCGTTGCGACTTGTCACAGCCCGCCGAAATCACGCGCGCGGTGACCACGATGCTGGAACGCGGCTTCACGCCCGACATCCTCGTCAACAACGCGGGGCTGGCGTACTACGGGCCAACGCATTTGATGACGGCTGAACAGTGGGACCGGTTGATGAGCGTGAACCTGCTCGCTCCGATCCAACTCACGCAGGAGTTGCTGCCCACGCTGAAGAGCCGCCCCGAGGCTCACATTCTGAACGTGTGCAGCATCAGCGGTCTCGTCGCTGGCGGCCGGTTCGCGGCCTATCACACGAGCAAGTTCGGCCTCATCGGCTACACCGCCGCACTGCGGGCCGAGTACGGCCGACAGGGACTCGGCGTCTCGGCTCTCTGCCCCGGCCCGGTCCTGACGAATCTCTATCGCAACGCCGATTCCTCTCGCCCCGACAAACCGATCCCCGAGCCACCGCGCTGGCTGTGCAGCTCGATCGACACCGTCGCCGCTGGAGCCATCAAAGCCATCCGCCGCAACAAACGCCAACTCCTGATCGGTCCGCTGGCGCACTTGCTCTCGTGGTTGAATTGGCTCGCACCGGGAGTGATCGACTTTCTCAATCACTTCTCACGGGGAAAGAAGAAGCGGTTGCCTGTCACATCTGCAACAACCGGCAGCGTTCCAGACGAGTCCCGCCGAGCCGCGTGACTGATGCTGTGTGCGATCACGATTGGCTCGTACTACTAGTGGTCGGACAACTTGAGATTGCGGGGTTGTTCCACAACGAGCCCGACGCGCAAGCGAGGGCCAACCGTTGTCGAAAGTGAAGCCCTCGCTTGCGCGTCGGGCTAGTGATGAACCCCTCAAGACAAAGTTGTTCGACCACTAGACGGCAGTTCACCGCTGCCAGAACTGCGAGAACTCCGCCTCAACGCAGCGGCGAACCTGGAAATTACGGATCGCGGTCTCGCCAATCCGAGCCATCTCTCCAAACTGGAATATCTCGACATCTCGGGTTCCCGCATCACTGATGAGGGGCTTGCTCAACTCAAAGCGGTTCCGTCCCTCAAAGAACTTCACTTGGATGATTGCCCGCGCATCACAGACAACGGGGTCGCGATTCTGGAGACGATGCACAATTTGAAAACACTCAACGTCAAACGGACCAAGATCACAGATGACAGGGCCATCGCCTGTTTCAATGTCGGGTGGGTCGAGTCTTCGAGGCCCACCGACTACCAATCGACTTACGGTGGGCCTCGAAGACTCAACCCACCCGACATCTTGCCCGATTTGAACAAGGCATTGGCCCTGGCAGGGAGTGCTCTCACGGATCGCGGCCTCGCCAATTTGGGAAATCTCCCGAGTCTCATCCATCTCGACGTGAGGTGGTCCAAGGTCACCGATCAGGGACTGGTTCAACTCAGGGAGCTGCCGTTTCTGAGAACGCTCTATCTGGAGAACTGCGTCGGGATCACGGATGAGGGAGCCGCGATCCTCGCCACGATGCACGGGTTGGAATCGCTCAACGTGTCGCGGACAAGCATCTCCAGAGAAGGAGTGCTTCGCGTAGCGACACTGCCCCGGTTACGCTGTCTGCACGAGACTTACTACGGGCCAGAAATGCGGGTCAAGCTCCAACGAACACTTCCTGCGGGTTGCAAGCTGAACCACTGACGGAAGTCTGGCACGCCAGCAACCGAGAGCGCATTCTGAGCGGGGCGGCGTCAGCCCCCTGGTTCTTCGTTTTGGGCGTTAGCCCTCGTGTTTGCGATTGAGTACCAAGCGGGCTGACGCCCAAGAACCAGGGGGCTGACGCCACCCCGCTCAGATGTCACTTAGGAATCGGTGCAAAACAACTTCCCGCTTTCTTGGTCTTTCCTCCCTCCCCTCGGCGGGGAGGGCCGGGGAGGGGGGAGAATAGTCCAGTCGATTTGCCGCTCGCCCCCCCTCCCTAACCCTCCCCGCCGAGGGGAGGGAACCAGAAGGGAACTCGGAAAGTAGTTTTGAGCCAGTTCCTGACACGACCAATCTCCTCGACGACTCACTCGCCCCACCATGCCCTCCATCGTCCTCGCCACGTTGAATGCCAAGTACCCGCACTGTGCGTTCGGGCTGCGCTATCTGTTGGCCAACATGGGCGAGTTGCGGGACGAGACCGCGTTGCTGGAGTTCACGATCAATCAGCAGACGCTGGAGATTCTGGACGCGATCCTGGCGCAGCGGCCGCGCATCGTGGGCCTCGGCGTTTACATCTGGAACGTGGACGAGACGACTCGACTGGTGGCCGATCTCAAACGAGTCGCTCCCGACGTGATCGTGGTTCTCGGTGGCCCCGAAGTCAGTTACGAGACCGATCAGCAGGAGATCACTCGGCTCGCCGATTACGTCATCACGGGTGAGGGTGATCTCGCGTTCGCCGCGCTGTGTCGGGAGCTTCTTGTCCCCCCTCCCCCGTCTTCGGGGGAGAGGGTTAGGGTGAGGGGGCCGAGCGGTGATGACGCGCTCAATCTCGAATCAATCGTTTCGCCTTCGTCTTCCTCCGTCGCTCAACTCTCAACCTTCGACTCTCAACCCACAAAAGCCCCCCCTCACCCTAGCCCTCTCCCGCTCAAGGCAGGGGGCGAGGGGACAAAGCCCAGCATCATCCACGCACCGGTTCCAACTTTGACCAATCTCGCGCTCCCCTATGGCCTCTACTCGGACGACGACCTCGCCCACCGCGTCCTCTACGTCGAAGCGTCACGCGGGTGCCCGTTCACCTGCGAGTTCTGTCTGTCGGCGCTCGACATCCCGGTCAGACAGTTCCCGCTCGACGAGTTTCTCGCCGAGATGGGCAAGCTGCTGGAACGAGGCACGAAGTGCTTCAAGTTCGTGGACCGGACGTTCAATCTCAACCTGCGAGTCAGCCGGGCGATCCTCGACTTCTTTCTCCAGCGCTATCAACCGGGGATGTTCCTCCATTTCGAGTTGATCCCCGACCGGCTCCCCGACTCGTTGAAGGAGCTGATCGTCCCATTCCCGCCCGGCGCGTTGCAGTTTGAGGTCGGCATTCAGACGTTCAACGACGACGTTTCCAACCTCATCAGCCGTCATCAGGACAACGCCCTCGTCGAACAGAACCTGTCGTGGCTGCGAGACCACACGTCGGTTCACGTTCACGCCGACTTAATCGTCGGCCTGCCGGGTGAATCGCTCGACAGCTTCGCCGCCGGTTTCGACCGACTGGTGAGGCTCAGGCCGCACGAGATTCAAGTCGGCATCCTCAAACGCCTGCGCGGCACGCCCATCGTCCGGCATGACGCCGAGTGGCAGATGGTCTACAGCCCGCATCCGCCCTACGAAGTCCTGCAAACGAAACTGATCGAGTTCGCCACGATCCAAGAACTGCGCCGCTTCGCGAAGCTGTGGGACACGATCGCCAACAGCGGCAACTTCGTGGAGACGCTGCCACTGGTGTGGGCAGGGGGCAGGAGTCAGGGGTCAGAAATCAGCAGGGAAGTCGTCTTGGGCGTCAGTCCTTCTGCCGCCCTTCTGAGCGGGGGACGTGAGTCCCCTGGTTCTTCGATGGTTCACGAACCATCCCCCTTCACCCGCTTCCGTCACCTCGCCACTTGGCTCTTCGCGCAAGCCGGGCAAGCGCACGGCATCGCGCTCAGCCGGCTGGTCGAACTGTTGTTCGAGTACCTCACCACCGAATGCGGCCTCGCCCCCGAATGCGTCGCCGCCGCATTGTGGCGCGACTATCAACGCGGCGGCCGCAGCGACAAGCCGCACTGCCTGAGACCCTTCATCACCGAGCCGTCGTCCGCGACCAGCGCCCCGACGGATCGAAGTGGCAGCGGTCCCAAACGGCAAGGTCGCCATCATCCCCAGGCCGCGACTCGGTGAGACGGGAGGCCGCGCCAAAACGTTGCGTCTCGTTTAACCGCGTGGGCAACGCCCCGCGCGTCGAGTGGTGTGAACAGACTCCCGTGTCGCCCGACGCGCGGGGCGTTGCCCACGCGGTTAAACGAGACGATCCGGCTCCGGCGGCAATCCATCGCCAGCCCGAACCGGCGCGTCGCGCAGATGATCGAGGCCCAGCAGGAAGAGGTCACGCATCGCGCGCAGCATCTCGCGCAGATTGATCTTCGATTGGCCGACGATCCGGTCTTCAAACGTGATCGGCGTTTCGACCATGCGGCAGCCGACTCGCGCGCAGCGGTAGAGCATCTCTTCTTGAAACGCATAGCCGCGAGATCGAAAGCGGGCGAAGTCGATTTCGCGCAGCTTGGCGATCCGGTAGCAGCGGAAGGCTCCACTGCAATCGCGCGCCCGCAGTCCGAGCAGCACGCGCGAATAGACGTTGATCCCCTGACTCATCACATGCCGCTTCAGACTCCAGCCGATGATCTCGCCGCCGGGCACGTACCGCGAACCAATCGCCACGTCGGCCGACCGCATTGCACCGAAGACCGCTGTCAGATGACGCGGATGGTGGCTGAAGTCGGCGTCCATATTGAGGACGAAGTCGTAGCCGTGTTCGATCGCCCACTGAAACCCCGCCAGCGTCGCGGCACCGAGTCCCGCCTTCTGCGTGCGCAACAACAGCTTCACGCGCGAGTCGTCTCGACCCAGCGTTCGCACCACATCCGCCGTCCCGTCGGGCGAACTGTCATCGACCACCAATACGTCCGCCTGCGGCAGCGCCGCCAAAATGAGCGGGATCAAACGGGCGATGTTCTCACGCTCGTTGTAAGTGCAAGCCGTCACCACGAGCCGATTCGATGGGGACTCGGGTTGCGACGGATCAGACGACATACAGGACTCACAGCGGGGATGATGACAGGCAGGGTTCAAGGAACCGAATCGACTGCGGGCGGAGTCGCCTCGTTCGACAACGGCGGCAGAGTCGGCGTCGGCTCGTCGGGGACGGGTGCAGGAGGGAGATCGCGTTCGGTTGGAGCGACGCCAATTCCTGCGGGAGCCGGTTGCAGCAGGGGTAACGGCGGGAGATCGATCCCACCCGGCGCGGGCTTTGGTCCCGCTGCTTCGGGCTGCTCCACGGGCAACGACAGGAAGGCCACGATGTGATCGACCGATCTCTCGCCCAGACTCGCCATGCGTTGAGCGGCCTCGAAAACCTCGCGGCCACGTGCGTCGTCTTCAAAGTGCAGCAAGACTCCGAACAGGAACAGGCGATCGGGATCGCGGATGTCTTCGCGCAGCCAATCGGCCACCTTGTGCATCAACGATGTCCGCATGATCTGACTGTGCGGGCCGAAGACCGTCACGAGTTTGGCTCCCGTCTGCGGCAGCGTCGGGTCGAGGAACACACCGCGTTTGAACTCGCGCACCGCCGATCCATAGTGCTGCAGCGCGGCGAACACGTAGCCGAGTCGGTAGTGAGCCTCAGCCCGATCCGGTGCGACATCGACCGCCGCGCGGTAGTCGATGTAAGCCTGCGCCCAAAGTTGCTTCCGCATCTTTTCGTCGCCGATCGACTGTCGTTCCAAACTCCGCAGCTTCGCACCGGTGCTCGACTCCGTGACGGGGACTTGCGAGGGATCGAGTTTCGCGGCGACGGGCTGCGCGAGGCCGAGTCCATCGGCAAAGTCGGGCTGAACGGGAGTCGATGCCGCGCTCCGTCGTAACGATCCGCTGAGTGGAGCCACGTTCGGTCGGAACGAACCGGGATTGGTCAGCGTGCCCAAGCCCGAGATGTACGGGCCGGGAGCGGTGACTCCCAACGGAGCCACGACCACGACCGACGCGAACGGAAACGAAACCCCTCCATAACCGAAGGCCGGTGGTCCCCACGGTGCCGCGCACCAGTGGTGATGACTGTGGCCGTACGGCGAAGCACCCGACCATCCCGAGACCGAATGCGTCCCGCGAAACGATCCGCTGGTTGATGACGACCCGCTGGAAGTCTGTCCCCCATAACCATGCCACGGTCGCCCGTACTGCCGCTGGTACTGGTACTCCGCCTGCGTCGGCCCATACGGTTGGCCGGTCGAACCGTAGACCGTCGGGTAAGACGACTGAGCCTCCCCGCGCGAGGCAGCTCCCATCAGACACAACCCACTCACAGCAATGACCAGAATGCGGAACATGATGCGGTCGCTCCTGATGCCTATCGAACGGGAAGTTTTGGAAAAGCGAGATCGTGAAGGTGAGTCCTCAAACGGCCGCATTATTGGCCTCGCGGAAAACAGGGTCAACAGGCTCGTCGGAGGGCGCGGAGCGCGGCCTGTGGTCTCAGTTGTCTTCTCCGGTCCCTTCGCCCCAGCTCGGGCACCGCCGCTTCGGTGGCCGGGAGAGGGCTAGGGTGAGGGTGAGGGTGAGGGGTCTTCTGATCTCGATTTGAATCAGGCCCCAAAAAACACTGTGACGCAGGGGCCTCGCAAAGGTAGCCCTGTCGCTCCGCGACAGGAGGCGCGAGGAACCACGAGCGTCGATCCGTCGAATCACCTCAAACCAATACAGCACGCCGGCCTGCAATCTCGCTGCCTGTCGCGGAGCGACAGGGCTACCACCCAATTCGTTCGCCGCCCGCGGTCATTTCTTGTCAGCCAACTTCGGCCCGACGATCTGGAACGTCTGCCCCTCATACGACGACTTGGCGAGTCGCACGGTGCCGATGCTGTACTCGACCCGCAACCGTTTGAAGACCCCTGACGCCGGGTCGCCGAACTGATCGTTCGACACTTCGATCTCCACGCCGTTGTCTTTCAGCCGCCCCTTCAAGTCCTGAGTCACGTCGTTCACCGCGTCCCCGGCGATGTCACCATAGACCGCCTTGTGAATGACGAGCGCCCCTTCCAACTTGGGAACCGGGATCAGCAGCGTCTCCCCTTCGACCACGCTGACCTCGGACTCCACCGATCCAATTTTGAATTTCACCTTCAACTTCTTGGAAGCCTGTTCCGCCGGATCGCCAAACAACTCATTGGTCACTTCCAACAAAACCTTCCCCTCCCGCACCGCCCCCGCCACCTTCTGCGTGACATCCACCACCCGCGCCGAATCGACCTTCGCGCCGTCCTTCCCGAAGTCCCCATAAACCGCACTGACAATCACCGGAGAGGCCTCTTCCGCCCCACCCACCGCCGACACGAACAACACCAAACAGAAAGCCATCACCGCACGGATCATGATTCCTACTTTCGTTCGTAATTTCGATTTGTCACAACCAATGCCGCACCTGCTTTCGCAGCCAATTCCGAAAACGCGTTCAGTCGTCGAATAGGTTGTTGCGGTGGTACTCCAAAAACTCAGCGGCAGGTTCTGCGAGTTTGTCCGGAAGTCGGATGCGATGTCCCGCGAACTGATCGAAGTTTTGTTCCAGCGTGGGCTGAGGGAAATAGCCGCGCAAACGCTTACTCAGGACCACTGCCAACTTTTCATCAAGTGTGATGAGGCCGACATCGAATGCGGCGTCGTGGAGGCTTGAGAGGCACAGACCGTTGCGTGGGTCGAGGCGGTCGTCGGGGAAGTCGCTCCACGGTTTGATATGACTGGCGACCAGAAGCTGTGGCACGTTGATGCCACTGATGCAGCACCGGCCACCATAGGCACACAAGATCGCCTGACGAAAGAACTGCTGCCCGCGACGGACTCGCACGGTGGCGATTGTCTCGGTCGAGTCGCTTGGCTTCGACGCCTGTCGCGACCGTTGAATCTGAATCTGGTCTTGCTGCTGAACGTCGATCTCTTGTTCGGTGTCGAGATTGAAGAGGTCATCGAGCAATTGCTCACTCTCGGGACCGAGAGTCTTCACGTTCGAGTGGAACTCGTCCCACATTTCCTGATCTTGCCGTGACGCGCCCACCAGTCCCGCGATGCCGCGCGCTTTTTGAATCGGATCAAGCGATGCGAAATTGCAGAGCTTCATCCCGAGGCTGCTTGGAGTACGTCCCATTTTCTTGGCGACACTCACGATGACCGGGTTCGCCTTGTGAAGCTTCCCGAACGGCAGCTTGCAGTACAGATTGATCGCGATCAACGTCTGCTCGCGCGTCCACTTCACACTCGGCGTTCGACTTGCCATCGGATGCGCTTCCTGCCAGGTTTTGAATGGGTGGCTAACACCGGGCTTACGGAGATCAACTTGAAACTCTTCTCAACATGAGTAGCACATTGCCAACTCCAACAAAAACGCAGATTACCGCTTTCTTTCACCAACTTTGTGACGAAGCGGAATACGACGAAGAAGAAGGTCGTTGGACATTCCGCAGCGGAGGAGACTGCTGTGTATGTACCGATTGCGCGAAGAAAGTCGCAATGGATTTCAACGGAGAAATATGGGGGTATTTCACCAAGGAGAATCCAATGGCTTCTGTGGCGAAGGATTGTGAAGGACATGAGTTCGCATTGATTGCAGGACGATTTCTTGTCGATGTGTGGGCATTTCGAGTTAGTCGGGAAATTGATCGGCCTGTGTTCGACTTAGAGAATGCCGTTGAGGTAGCACTTGTAAACAATCTGTACGGCGACAAGAAAAAATGGAGACGGTCTCTCGTCTCAGCACAAGAGAGCGAGTTCCGCACATCACTCGTTCTGTCTACTAACACGAATGTTGGCAACGCCAACCCTTCGGCTCGCTGAACAGACTGTCCGTGGTAGCTGTGTTTCAAGGACATCCCGATGGCCGACATCTTCACCAAAGCCAAACGTTCCGAGGTCATGTCGCGGATTCGGTCGCGGGGGAATCGAGGGACCGAGTTGCGGATGATCTCGATCTTTCGCTCGCACGGGATCAGCGGGTGGCGGAGGAATCGGCCGGTGTTCGGGCGGCCCGATTTTGTGTTTCCTGTCGAGCGGGTGGCGGTGTTTGTCGATGGTTGCTTCTGGCATGGGTGTCCTTGGCACTACACCGCTCCCGCCAATCATGCGGCCTTCTGGCGGAAGAAGTTCGAGGCCAACAAGCGGCGTGATCGGCTGGTGACGCGGACTTTGAAGCGGCTGGGGTGGCGCGTGGTGCGGGTTTGGGAACATGCGCTGAGTGGAGATGCGAGCCGCGTGGCGGCTCGCGTGATGGCGTCGCTGGCCTCAATCGAGTAATTCGCATCGTCTCGTCTGGACCAAGTGGTCCGGACTACGACAAGGTGCTGTTGAATGACGTTTCCGACAAAAGTAGCCTTCATCGCTCCGCGTGAAGAAAGCCGAGTCGCCAGCGACCTCAATCACCGGGGAAATACGTCGTTCGTCATTCGGCTACCTTCACGCGGAGCGATGAAGGCTACTTCTGTCGGAAGCGTCTTGAATACGATTGGGAAACGTTCATGCCGCGACCGTTGTTGTTGCTCAATGTGGTAGGACTGACGCACGAGATGCTCGGGGCGCAGACGCCGCATTTGAAGAGGTTGGCCGAGGACGGGTTTTCCCGGCCGATGGGGACGGTGCTGCCGGCGGTCACGTGTTCCGCGCAGGCGACGTTGCTGACCGGGACACTGCCGCGCGAGCATGGGATCGTGGCGAACGGCTGGTATTTTCGAGACCTCGCCGAAGTGCTGTTCTGGCGGCAATCGAACCGACTCGTGCGCGGCGACCGGATCTATGACGAGGGGTTGCGGCGCGATGCGGCCTACACCACGGCCAAGATGTTCTGGTGGTACAACATGTACGCCCACGTCAACTGGTCGATGACGCCGCGCCCGAGTTACCCGGCCGACGGTCGCAAGGTGTTCGATTCGTACAGCCACCCATTTGGCCTGCGCGACGAGTTGCAGGCGAAGCTGGGCGTCTTTCCGCTGCATCGCTTTTGGGGACCGGGAGCCGACATCCGCAGCTCACGCTGGATCGCGGACGCCTCTGTGGAAGTGATGCGGCGGCACCAGCCGAGCCTCACGCTGGTCTACTTGCCACATCTTGACTACGGCCTGCAACGACTCGGGCCGAACGACCCGCGCATCGCCGAGGACATTCGCTTGGTCGATGCCGAAGCGGGGAAGTGCATCGACGCGGCACGCGAGATCGGCGCGGAAGTGATCGTCGTCTCCGAGTACGCGATCACACCGGTCTCGCGGCCGATCCACATCAATCGCGTGTTAAGGCGACACGGCTACGTGCAGGCGCGACGCGAACCACTCGGTTGGGAGACGCTCGACTGCGGCGCGTCGCGCGCGTTCGCGGTCGCCGATCACCAAGTGGCTCACGTCTACATCCAGCGGCCGGACGACATCAAGGCGATCAAGCTGCTGCTGAAGAAGACCGATGGTGTGGACCTGATCTTGGATCGCAGCGAACAGCGTCAGTTCGGTCTCGACCACGAACGATCGGGCGAACTCGTCGTCATCGCCGCGCCCGACTCGTGGTTCACGTACTACTTCTGGGAGGACGATGCTTTCGCTCCCGACTACGCGCGCACGATCGACATCCATCGCAAACCGGGCTACGACCCGATGGAACTGTTCATCGATCCGAAGCTGTCTCTGCCGCAGCTCCGCATCGCGCGGCGACTGGCTCAAAAGTTTTTGGGCTTTCGCTACTACATGGACATCATCGGCCTCGACGCCTCGCCGGTGCGCGGTAGCCACGGACGCCTGCCCACGCCGGGGCAAGAGGCCCGCGAAGCACCGGTCTTCATCTGTTCCAGCCGCTCGATTGAAACGGATGAGATCCCGATGACGGGTGTGAAAGAGCTGGCCCTGCGATTGCAGTTCGACAGTCTCGTTTAACCGCGTGGGCAACGCCCCGCGCGTCGAGTGACGTGGAAAGCTGTTTCGCCTTCGACGCGCGGGGCGTTGCCCACGCGGTTAAACGAGCCAATTCAATTCACACGCGATATCAACACCCCGGCCCTCGGTCGCGGGGCGACTGAGGGCCGGGGCATGTTGGAGGAAATGTGCGAGGTGTCGATCGAAATCATTCGGCCGTGGAGGCGGGGAGCGGCAGGACTTCCACGTCGAACGTGATCTCGAACGAAAACGTCTTGCCGAAGAATTCGGAGGGCTTGCCGAGCTTCACGGTGCCGCGTGCTCGGCCATCTTCGACGATCACGTCGCCGATCAGGTCGGAGTTGCTGTTGATCGAGGCACCCTCGGACCACAGGCTCATCATGGCGGGCCGGTCGTCCTTGTCGATTTCGACTTTCACCTGCGATTGGGCCTCGAACAGGCCGCTGTCGCTGCCGTCTTTCTTCAGCGCGGCCTTGAGTTTATCCGGCTCTCCGCCACTCCTGTTGGACAACACTCGTGAGCGGCAAGGCGCTAGCCCAATGGCACTTACTTTACCCCAGTAACCCGCAGCGTAAGCGAGGGA
>JAYSQC010000676.1:0-1147 GCA_043721755.1 Schlesneria sp. | reverse complement strand
CGTGAGCGAGGATGGGTCAGCGAATGAGTCCGCTCACCCATCCTCGCTCACGCTTCGGGTTGGTGTTACGGCGGCGCTAGTCGCGGTTCGAGGACGAGGTCCGCTTCGGTCACGTCCACGTTCAGACCCTCGGCGGGAATCGGTTGGCTGACGGACCAGAGCACGCCTTGAAGGATCAAGCGGCGGTACTCGACCCGCTTCCAGTTGTCGTGGTAGTGGAGTCCACTGAACCCGAAGGACCGTCCGCCGTCGGGACGCTCCCACGCCCAAGCCACGGTTTGGTCGGAGTCTTCCAGCGCGACTCGAATGAGCGGGACGAGCCGCTCCACTTGGGGCGGCTGCTTGAGGGCGTAGTAGAACTCGTCGTGAACCTCGACCGGGGCGATGCCGTTCAGGACCGGATGCGGTTCGCTCGACGGCTGGAGGGTTGCGGTGAGGACTTTGTATTTGCGATCCGGTCCACCGTGGCAGTGTCCGAACAGCGAGACGAAGTTCTCGACCGGGGCCACCTCGCGCGTTCCCATTCCCCAGTGTAGGACGGTCAGCCCGCCGCCTCGTTGGGCGAGTCGTTGAAAGGCGGCAAGTCGCTCGGGGTCCGCACTCACCCACTTGGCTCCCTCCGCCAGAAAGAGGACCGCACCGTCGGCACCGTCGAGCAGCTCCGGCCCGTCAGCCCACGGGTTGTCCGCCTGAACGACGACCGTTTGGACGCCGCCTCGGTTTTGAAGCAGCTTCGCCAGCAAGCGGACTCCCGCCATGTACTCGTGCGACTTCGCGGGGTGTCCGTCCGGCTTTTGGCCGAGCAGGAGGACTCGCTTGGGACCGGAGGTCGGTTCGGCGGCGGAGGTCTCGACGGCGCGTGCGAACACGGCGGAGAGACCGATGAGCAGGATCGGGAGGACTCGCGGAAGGTGCGCCATGGGGAGTTGGCTCGCGCAGGAAGGATCGAAAGAACAACACCGCAGGGGCGCTTGTTGAGTTGTTTGTAGGGTAGGTTTGTAACCTGACCGAGGTGCCGACGCATGTCTGGCCAAGATTGTGGGAAATACGGCTCTCCGCCACTCCTGTTGGACAACACTCGTGAGCGGCAAGGCGCTAGCCCAATGGCACTTACTTTACCCCAGTAACCCGCAGCGTAAGCGAGGGA
>JAYSQC010000675.1:0-15890 GCA_043721755.1 Schlesneria sp. | reverse complement strand
GCCCTCGCTTGCGCGTCGGGCTCGTGAGGAACCCCGCAAGACAAAGTTGTTCGACCACTAGGCGCGCAGGGCGTTGCCCGCGCGGTGAAACGACAGGATTGCGAATTGCCTATCGCGCCAGCGGCTTGCGTGAGGCCGGTACTTCGCGTTCGGCGGCCACGACTTTCTTGTCGGCCCAATCTTGCGACAGCCAGATCACGGCCGTGCCGTCGCGGCTGCCGGTCAAGACTTGGCGACCGTCAGGTGAGAACGTCACGCTGGTCACGTCTTCGGTGTGACGGCTCAAGGTGAGAATCTCTTTGCCGGTCTTCGAATCCCACAGTTTGGCAACTTGATCTTGGCTACCACTGATGACGCGGGCGAGGTCCGGTGAGAACGCGACCGACGTGACGCTGGCCGTGTGACCGGACAGCGTGAGCAGACTGACGGCGGTCTCCACATTCCAGATGCGGGCCGAGTTGTCTTCGCCTCCCGTGACGAGCCACTTGCCGTCCGTTGAGAACTCGGCACACAGGACCGCGTACTTGTGGCCTTTGAATTCGCGAACAAACTTGCCCGAGTTGGCCTCCCACAAGCGAGCCGTTTCGTCACTTGATGTGGTGACGATGAACTGGCCGTCGGTTGAGAACGTCGCCGAACGCACGCGGTCCTTGTGACCTTGCAGCGTCTTTGTGACCTCACCCGTGGCGACAGTCCACAGCTTGGCCGTGCCGTCGTCACTGGCCGTCAGAATGAACTGACCGTCGGGCGAGAAGACCGCCGTGTTGACGAAGCTCGTGTGGCCCCCTTCCAACTTGCGAACGACCTTCCCCGTCGTGGCGTTCCAGATTTTGGCCGAACCGTCCCAGCTTCCCGTCACGATCAGATCGCCCTTCGGCGAGAAGTGAGCTGATGCGACCGCGTCGTGACGACTGAAGCTCATCTTCTCGCGACCGGTCTTCGCATCCCACAGCCGCGCGTCGCTGCCACCGACCGTCAGCACATCGTCAGTGCCGGGCAGGAACGCCGTGGACCAGAGCAATCCGCCGTGCAGATTGAGATCGACGAGCGGCCCTAACTTGCCACCGGGCTGCGGTGACTGCACTTCGCGGCCCGTCTCCAAGTCCCACAACCGGACGGTCTTCTCTTGCGAGTTTGCGGCGATCAGCCGTTTGCCATCCGCCGAAACATTCAACGAGAAGACATCCCCCTCGAACGGCCCGAGCGTTTGCGTGACCGTCGCGTCGGTCGTGTTCCACACGCGCAGCTTGCGGTCAGCACAGCTCGTCACGACCGCATTGCCGCCGGGGATCGACTGCATCGTCAGGATGCTGTCGGGGTGTTTGAGGATCAACTTGGGCAGCTCTTGTCCCGAGGCAACATCCCACTGACCGACGGTGTTATCACCGCTCGCAGTCAGCACGCGTGAGCCATCCGCCGTGAACGTGATCGCCGCGATGCGGCGCGAGTGCCCGTCGAGTTTCGCGATGACTCGGCCCTCATCCACGTTCCACAATTTGACGTGCCCCTTGGCATCGCCCGTCGCGAGCAACCGGTCGTCAGGCGAGAAAACGACGGCCGTCACTTCGGTCGTGTGGGCCTCCAGTTTCTTCAGCCTCTTCCCGGTCGAGGCATCCCACAACTGAGCCGACTTGTCGTCGCTGCCAGTCACGATCCACTGGGCATGGTGCGACAACGCCACTGCCGCTGCGCGACCACTCCGGTCGAGTCGCAGCAGTTGTCCGCCCGTGCCGACATCCCAGATGCGGGCCGTGTTATCGACGGCGGCCGTCAGCAGCTTGTGGCCGTCGGGAAAGAACGTCGCGGTCGAGGCGAGGTACGAGTGCCCTTCGGCAAGTGTCAGTCCCGCCTCACCGGTGACGGCATTCCACGTGCGCGCCGTCCGATCGCGACTCGCCGTGACGACCTGCTTCTGATCGTGCGAGTAGGCCGCCGCGAGGACTGCATCCGAGTGACCGTCCAGCACACGGCCTTGCAGTGTGCGAATCTCTTCGTAACCAGCGATGCTCCACTCGCGCACCGTGTTGTCGTGAGCGGCCGACAGGATGCGGCGACCGTCCGCCAGAAACGTCGCCGCTTGCACTCGACCACCGTGGCCACGAAACGTTTTGAGAGCCTTCCCCGCTGCGAAATCCCAGACGCGCACGGTGTTGTCCTGACTGGTGCTGAGCAACAGCGAACCATCGGGCGAGAAACTCACGGCGCGAACGGAATCGATGTGACCTTCAAACGCGCGGAAGTTGGCCGGGGGAACGACCGCCCCTTCGGCGACGTTCTTGAAATCGAACGGTTTTACTTCTTCCGAGTTCCACGCCAACAGGCGACGGTCGTAACCGGCCGTCACGACCTGCTTGCCATCGGGCGAGAACGCCGCCGAGTTGACCGGGCCGCGATGTCCCGTGAACGCGGGCGATCGTTTGTCGGAGGCTACCTCCCACACGATCGCGGTTCCGTCCTGTCCGGCTGTGACGACGCGCGTCTCGTCAGCCGAGAACGCCGCCGAGTTGACCCACCAGGTGTGACCGGAAAATTTGCGGAGTTCCTGCCCACTGATCGCGTCCCACAGCCGCGCGGTCTTGTCATACGAGCTGGTCAGCAGTCGCGTCCCATCTTTGGAGAACGCGATACTGAGGATCGCGTCTTCGTGACCATTGATTGTCTTGAGCCGCTGGCCCGACGCAACATCCCAGATTTGGAGGAAGCCCGCCGCATCGTTGCTCCCCGTCGCGAGAAATTTGCCATCGGGCGAGAACGCCACGCAATAGACGTAATCGCCGCCGTGTTTCATCGTCGCGAGGACTTGTCCCGACTCGCGGTTCCACACGCGCGCGGTCCCGTCCCAGCCACCCGTCGCGAAACGTTGGCCACTCTTGTCGATGGCCAGTCCGTCCAGTGGGGCCTTCGCATCGAACGACCGCGTGCTTTGAGAACAGAGGTGCATGAGTCGCCCCCACTCCCAGTTCCGCAGTTCAGGCTTGCAGGTCGAAAGAACTTCGCGAGCGGCATCGAACGCGTTCTTGTCGATCTGCGAAGCGGCGAGGCCGATCTTCGAGACGTACGACTCGTACTCTTCTTTGACCTTCGCCTCTTCAGCCTTCTTCCGTTCGGCAACAGCCACCTTTTCAGCAGTCACAGCCGCCTTCTCAGATTCGATCGCGGCCAGCTTGGCTTGTTCCTCCTTGACCTTGGCCGCTTCGAATTTCATTCGTTCGGCAACAGCAACCTTCTCGGCCGCGACAGCCGCTTCCCTGGCCGCAATGGCTTTCTTTTCCGATGCGACCGCTGCGTTCTTGGCCATCACCGCATCGTCCCTAGCGATCACGGCGTCTTTCTCGCTCTTCTCCACAGCCGTCTTCGCAATGATCTCCTGCTTAGTCGCCTCGGTCGCCTTGTCGCGTTCGTCCTGAGCGATGTCGCGTTGCTTGAGGGCATCCTTCTCGGCGAGATTCGCGCGCGTCGCTTCGGCAACGGCCTTCTGTTGTTCGGCGCGAATCCAAATCGAGGCTCCCGTCACGATGATGAAGACGGCCGCAGCCATTCCCATCGCGGCACGCTTCAAAAACACCAGCCGCCTCTGGCGAGCCACGCGATCATCTTGAGCTTCGATCAACTCACGCCGCAGCGTCGTGTGATTGGCATCGGACTCATCGAGCAGCGACAGGCCGAGATCGAAGTCCTCCTTGGTCTTGGCGCTCCCGGCATAGGCCAGCTTGGCTTCCGACATTCCCGCCACCGCGCGTTTGTTGCCCTGCCATAGATCGTGAGCCTCTTGAAATCCGAACAGCGCGCGCGCGTAGTGTTGGTAGTCGTCGGTCTGCCGAGCCTCTGTCAGATCGTCGGCGGCTCTCGACGACAGCAAAATACTTTCCGAGTGCGATTGGTAGTCGCGGATCGCCGCTTGGAACTCCTTTACGTCTTGGTAGCGGTCCTTCGGTTGGGTGGCCATCGCCTTGAGTGCGATGTCCACCAGTTCCCCCTTTTTGTCGGTCGGAGCGATCTCATTGCGTGCCGCCGCCATCAGACACTTCATCGCGTTCTTGGCGAGATGCGGCGGGTGGCCGGTGAGGAACTCGTACAAGATCGCGCCGAGCAAATAGATGTCGCTGGCCGGACCGATCTTGCCGATCGGGCCGGTCGCCATTTCCGGAGCCATGTACGCGGGCGTGCCACCCATCGAAGCCGTATCGGTGATGCTGCGTGACTTGCGGAAGCCCTTCAGCGGGTGAGCCAGTCCCCAGTCCATCACGAGGACTTCACCGAACTCGCCCAGCATGATGTTTTCGGGTTTGAGATCGCGGTGTACGATGCCGCGCGCGTGAGCGAACCCGATCGCGTCGGCCGTCCGCATCAGGATGTCGATGTTCTCGGCGAGCGATTTCTTCTGGACGACCTTCAGCCATGGCGTCCCGCCGACTTTCTTCATCGAATAGAACAGGTTGCCCTGTGCGTTCGCGCCCACGTCGTAGATCGGCACGATGTTCGGATGATCGAGATCGCCCGTAACGACCGCTTCCGCCAAGAACTTGGCCTTCTGCTTGTCGTTCGTCGCCGCCGCCCCCTTAATCATTTTCAGCGCGACACTGCGGTCGATCGACGTTTGACGGGCGTCGTACACGATCCCCATTCCGCCTTCACCCAGCACTTTGATCAACTCGTACTCGACATCGTCGCCGCGAAAGGCGACGGCGGCCATGTCCTTCGATTCGACCAGTGACTTCGTCTTGATGACCAGCGTCTGCTTGGGAGCATGCGCGTGACGAACCTCCTTCGCCTTGAGCGTCATATCGGCACGGGCACCCTGTTGTTCGCTCTCGATTCCCCAAACCGATTCGACCGTCTTCAAGAGCGATTCGGGAGACTCATCCGAAACGAACGTTTGGTCGGCACCGCCTTCCTCCTCCGCCCTCGCGCCCGTGTCGCCGACGTAGGTCTGCCTGTTTCCGGCAGCTTCGTCGGCTGAGGCAAATTCGTCGGACACGAACGTCTTGTCCGAGCCGAATTCACTGACGTGCGGGAACGTGTCGGAAGCGACCGTTCCGTCAGAGTCGTTTTCATCGCCTTCGGGACCACTGTCGGAAGCCATCGTCGCCGAGATCTCGTCGCTGAAATCATCCGACACGAACGTCTGCGCGCTGCCGCCGTCATCGGGCATCTGGCCGCTGTCAGCGCCGGTGTCGGGGGCCTGTGCCTGATGCGACGAAGACGCCGTGGCGAAGGGAGACTCCGCCGCCGAGTCGATGCTGGAATCGACGAAGTCATCCGACAGAAGCGTCTGCTCGGACCCGGTGCCCAGTGCGGAAGCTAAATGAGATTCGGGAACGGAGTCGTCCGGCGCGAAGTCCGAAAGGAACGTTTGTTCGGACCCGGAGGCGACTCCCTGCTCTCGCACTTGTTGCCGGGCGGCTCCCAACAATGATTCGCGCGCCTCTTCGGGGACTTCATCAGAGAGGAATGTCTGTTCAGAACCCGATAGCGGTCCTGCCGATCGCAACTTGTTCGCCGCGTCCGAGTGTGAGCCTTGAGACAAACCGATCTGTGAGCCGCTGGCCGCTTCCGCTGCGCCGCTGACCGTGAACGGATCAATGGTGTCGGACGTGGGGTCACCCGTGCGAGGCTCGTACATCAGTGACGAATCACCGCTGCCGCCGAGATTCTTGCCGCAATCGGAACAAATACCCGTGATGAGGTCTTGCCCCAGAACCCGCTTTTGACACACCGGACACTTCAACATGGTTACTTACTCTCCGTGCGGTTCCGACTCATCCCAAGTCTGACTGCACTCATCGACACTTACGAAGCTCGCGCTCAATCCTCGCGGCCAATCGAACCGGACATTCATCACCGAATCTGTCGCTGCAACACACTAACCCGAAGTGTCAACGAGGAGGTGCGTGGCGTTCCTCGCTGACGCTTCGGATTAGTGTCAGCCTCTGCCCCGTGAGGCATACATTCGGAAGCCCAACTCTCATTTTTGGCTGTCGCTGTATTTGCGGAACAGCCGAGCCGCCCGGCTCAGTCGGGCCGACGCCTGCTGCACTGTTTGACGGAGATCCGTCGCCGCTGCGGTCGCACCGACGAGAGCCATCGCCGCACCCACCATGAGGATCGAGCCACCCGCCACCGACGGACCTTCGCCACCGGTGGCCGAGACGATCGTCTCACCACTTGGCTCGCCACGAACAGCCGTCTCCTCCGCCTCGACCATTTCACTCGTGAGCGGCGAATTCCAGCCCGACAAGTCTTCGGCGACACGCCCACCTCTCGTCCACGCGCGTCGTGCCGCCACCGACGACCAGCCGTTCCACAAGGATCGCGACTCTTGCTCCACAGAACTCAACTGAGCCTTCAACCCACCAACCTCATCGCGATCTCCCGCGTTCCGCTTCTCAGCGGGTGGCAGCACGAGTTGCGCGGCACCGTCGCCGCCGCTCGAATTGATGACCTTCTCGGCGTCGGCCGGAGCATCATCCACCACTTGCGTCTTCGTCGAAGTGGGCGGCCGGTCACCGGCGTCCTGCGCGTCGGCGATCTTTCCTTGACGGACTTCAAACTCAAGCAACGTCCGCTGACGTTCTTCGCCCGGCTCCTGCAATTGGAACCGATACTTGCCGTCGGGCAGCTTGCCGATGACATCGAGCATGTCATCCAAGACGGACTCCGACAGCGAGACACGCTCACGCACGCTGCCGTCCGGCGACAGAATTTCGAGATTCACCAGGCGTTCCGCGGCGACTCCCGCTTCAAGGCCGCTCGCCTCAATCCGAATCGACGAGCCTTCGGCCAACTGCACGCCCGACTGCTGCAACACGTCGAGGAACTTCGCGGCTTCCGGCAGGGTGAGCAACACCACCGGCGGCGTGACATCGAACACGAACGCCGCGAGTCCTTCACCCGGTGTCCCCGCTTTGGACGCGGCAGGCGTAACGTTTCTCGTGATCGTCGCCTCGGCAACCTGGATGTTGGGGGCGCGCAGTGTGTTGGGATTGTGGGCGATCCCAGGTTTCTGGGGAGCGTCGGGATCCTGTTGGATCACCAGCTTGATCTCGATCGGAGCCGACGGGTCGGCCGCGTTTGGATTGCCCTGATAGGTGTGGTGGAACTCGAAGGCCCCCGGCTGGTCGAAGTAGTACGTTTCGATCGTGCCATCACCCCAGTCCACCGTGATGGCAAAGTTGTGCTCACCCGGTCGGCCGAAGTTCCCCTTGATCACGGCTTCGCCCAGCGCCGTGATTTGCGGAGTCTCGACATTGAAGATGTACGGCGTGACATCCGTGATGCTGCCCGTACCCGATTGGACCATCACCTTGGCCTCGAACTTCACATCGTGGCCCGCGTCCAGAATGATGATGCCGCCACCCTCAACCCGCACTTCGGCGGTGACCCCCGCATCGAAGAGATGGATGTCGTGCGCCGACATCAACCGCACCGATCCGCCATTCTCATCGACGACGTGCGCGTGAACGTCGATGTCCGAACCGGCACCCGTCGTCGTGACGTTGATGTCGCCGCCGCTACGGTTCGTGATGTCGGCGTTGACCAAAACCGTGCCGTTGTTGGTCAGGTTGATGTCGCCCCGTCCCGGCCCCGAGTTCGTGATGCCACTCACGCCGTCGGCACTGACGATTTCGAGCAACTCGCCCGAGATGCTGTTGATCTCGATATTGCCCGACCCCGCGTTGATGATCGCCAGTTTGCAAACGTCGAGCTCGAGCGCGTTACTGGTGCCGACTCCCGTGGCCGCTCGCAGGACCAGTGTCCCCGCGGTGACATCAGTGACGCCCGAAGATCCGCCGTCCAGAATGCTGCCCCGCTGCGACGTGATCGCCACGAGCGTGTTGCAATCGTTGTGACTGACGACGTGGCCGAGCGTCACCGCCTGATCGGCCGTCAGCCGAATCTCACCGCCAGCGCCGTCGATGACCGCTCCATTGGCCATGAAGAATTCACCCTGATTGTTCGAGACGGTTCCGTCGGCACCGGCGGTCATGTGAATGATGCCGCCGGACGAAGCGACTCGCGCCACGCTGCCCATACGAACGTCGTGGTCCGCGTTCACGGTCACGTTCCCGCCGGTCGTCGTCAACTGCGAGTCGATCACCACATCTGCGTTGATCCCAAGAGCTGTCAGCATCACGTCGCCGCTGGTCGAAGTCACACCGCCGAATCCCGCCAACAGATTGATGTCACCAGTCGCTGAAACAGTCACCACACCCGCGTTGTTCTGGTCAATCTGTTGAATCCGCAGGCCGTCCGCTTCCTTAATAAAGATGTCGTTTGAAGTCACTGCGGGAGCAAACGCCGCAGCCCCGAACCGCAGTGCTGGTGCAACTGCCGCTCCATTAACGATGTTCACCTCGTACAGCCGCGTCTCCAGATGAGCGTCGGCACCGAACCCGCGATCCGAACCGATGCCCGTCGCCGTTTGAATCGTCGTGATGGCACCGGTCGAGTTCGCTTCGAGGTCGTACAAGCCGAGATCGCCACCATCGACCAAACCCGCGCTACGGCTGATGAGCCTCAGTGCCGACGCCGTGTTGTTCGTCGTCGTCACGGTCCCGAGTGTGATGTTCTCATCAGCCCGCAGTTCGATCGTGCCGCCGGTCGTGGCGTTGCGAGTCGCACTGATGACCGAGCCATCCCGCATGAACAGTTCGCCGCCGGTTCCCGCATCCGCGTTCGCGTCGTCGTCGGCCAGCACCACGATGTTGCCGCCGCGTGACAAGACCTGGCCCGTCGTGCCGTTGCCTACTTGGCCGAGGATCACATCGTTGTCGGCCTTCAGTGTGATCGCGCCGCCGGTCGTCTCCACCGTGTGACGAATGTCGAGGTCCGACGTGTTCAACTCGGCCGACAACAGGATCGAGCCGGCTCGCGCATGAACGCCGGTCCCGCCCGCCGTCGCCGCCGTGACGACGATCGTGCCGTCGGCGATGACCGAAATCACTCCCGAACCCTGTTGATCGAGGCCGCGGATGTTGAGGGTGTTCGTCTCATCAATCTGGATGTCACCCGAGGCCGCAAGGCCGCAATCGACATCCGGCGCGAGGACCGCGACGAGTTCGCGAATGCTCGTTTCGAGATCGGCATCCCCGCCCGAGCCTGTGGCTGAACCGATGCCCGTCACGGCCCGCAGCGTCACGATCGAACCGGCGGTTTCCGCGACGAGGTTCTCACCCGTCGCATCGCCGCCGTCGAGGATCGCCCCCGCATTGGAAGTCAGTTGGATTGCGGAAGCGGTTCCGTTCGTCGTCACGATCCGACCGATGGTGATGTCACGCTCGGACGTGATCGTCACGCGACCGCTGCCTGCGTTGATGACGGCGCCATCCGACATCGTGAACGCTCCGACACAGGCCGTCCCGGTGGTCAGCGTCACGTCGCCGCTGATGGACCGGATCAGCACGCTCGCCGCGAGAGCCGTGTCATCGCCCGCGATCAACGTGAACGAGCCGCTCGCCGTCGTCACGTCGCCAGCCAGCGTGGCGTCGCGCCCGACAGCGACATTCACCGCCGCTGTGTCTGACTGGAGGAGGCCGGTCGCCGCCGTTGTCAGGTCTCGTCCCACGGTCATTGTCAGCGAACCGCTCCCCGTCACGATGTCGCCTGCCAGCGAGGCATCGTTCGCAACAGTCACGTCAATCGAGCCGCTTGTCGATTGAACGAGTGCCGTGGCGGTCGTCGTCAGGTTGGCCCCAACATCCGCCGTCAGGTCACCGGAATTCGTGGTCATCGAACCACTGAGCGACATCGCATTGGCCACGGTCAGCGTCACGTTGCCACTGTCGGACTCGATGTTCCCCGAAATGTCAGCGTCTTCACCGACTGTCACGTTCATGTTTCCCGAGGTCGTCGCTACCAAGCCTGCCATCGTCAGATCACGACCAACGTTGAGCGCCATGTCGCCCGCATCGGTCTCAATCCGACCGCCGCCCGTCACGTCGAGGTCTTGGCCGATCGTCGCCGTCAGCGTGTGAGTCGCATCCAGAGCGAACCGCCCGTTGACCTGAATGCTCGTCGCCGTGAGCAACGTGTAGTTTTCATCTTGAGTCACCGCTCCGTCGGCCCCAATTTTGATGCCGCCGGTGTTGGTGGCCTGCCCGATCACGATGTTGTCGCTGTGGATCACGTCGAGCTGCGTATCGGTGAAGTGCATGTCCTGCGTCGCATCATTGAGCCCGATGCTTGTAGCATCGCTCAGCGTTTTGATCGTGACCGTCTTGCCGGTTGCGTTCACGAACGTCGTCGGCAACGTGAGGGCATCGGTGGTGATCGTGATGTCCTGCCCCCTCGTGTCGAGCGACGAGGAACCACCCGCGAACTGGAGCGAGTTGCCGGTGAACTGGAAGCCGTCCGTCCCGGCAACCCCCACCGTCCCGCATGTCACCACCGCACCGAAGAACGTCGTCACGTCGCCCGTCAATTGCTGGAAGCTTTCCGCTGCAAACGAGCCGCCGAACGTCGTGTCGTCCGCCTGCGTGATGAGCACATCGCCCAGCTTCGTCGTCGCACCGACGTTCCCCGTGACGGAGAGGTCTCCGCTTCCGGTCGTCAGCGTCAAGTCTTGAGCTTGATCCGCTGTGCCATCAATCGTCCCTGTCACAGTGACGTTCGCACCACTTCCCGACGCATCCGTCTTCCAAGTGATGCTGTTCGTCAGCACGACCGGCCCGGTGATCGAGATGGCTCCGCTGCCCGGTACTGCTCCCAGACCCGTCGTGATGTCCGCCGCCGTCGTCAGTTGACCGACGACCATCGTCACGCCACTCGCTCCCGTCGTGATGTCGGCGACAGCAGTCAGCGTCGTCACACCGCCCGAGGTAATCGTCATCCCATTGTTGGCGTGCAGCGTCGCGCTGGCGTCGATGTTCGTCGCCGCGTTGAGATTCACATTCCGACCGGCATCCACCGGAGCCGTGATGTCGATGTCGGCCGCTGTCGAAACCAACGAAACATCCCGACCCGCCGTCACGTTGGCCGAAGTGCTCAGGTTGCCAACGCTCGTCACGAGGATGTCGGTCCCCGCCGTCAGCGTGTCGGTCGCGGTGAATGCTCCTCCCACGTTGGCCGTAATGTTCCCGAGCGTCGCCGTGACGGGATCGCTGAGCGTCGTATTGGTTCCCGAAACAAGGGCGATGTCCGAACCGGCGGTCAGGGCGCGCGTCGCATTGATCGTCGTTCCGGCGGTGATGCTGAAATCGTCTCCCGCATCCACTGTCGCCGTCAGCGAAGTCGATGTCGCCGAGCTCAGCGTCACGTCATCCGCCGCATCGACCGCCGCACTGATGGCGATCAGCGAGCCAGTCGAAGTCACCGTCACAGCGTCACCGGCAGTCAGCGTGTCGGAGACCACGACCGCTCCACCACCCGTCAGCGTGATGTCAGTCCCGGCCAGCAGAGCCTGCGTGGAGGTGATCGAAGTCGCCGCCGTTAGCACGATGTTGCCAGCCGTCGCCGTGACATCGGCATTCGTCGTGATGCTGCCCGCGGTCGAAACGAACGTCACGTCGCTACCGGCCAGCACGGTTCCCGAGGAACTCAGGTTGCCCACCGCTGTTACCGCGATGTCGTCTCCCGCCGTCAGCGTGTCGGTCGAGGTGAACGTTCCTCCGGCCGTGGCCGTCACGTCTCCCGCCGTGGCCGTGACCGGATCGCTCAGTGACGTGTTACCGCCCGACGTGAGTGTCACATCGGTTCCCGCCGTGATCGACTTCGTCGCCGTCAGCGTCGTCTTGGCATCGAGCGACACGTTGCCGCTCGTCGCCGCCACCGGTGCGTTCGTCGTGATGCTGCCCAAGGTCGAGGTCAGCGTCACGTCGCTCGCCGCCGTCAGGTTGCCCGAGACGAGGATCGCTCCCGTCGCCGCGTACGTGACATCGTTGCCGCTGACCAAAGTCGTCTGCTGCGTGATCGTCCCGCTGCTCGTCACAGAAACGTTGCCGGTCGTCGTGACCGGCCCCTCGAACGTGACACTCGTCGTCGCCGACTGGATCGTCAGCGAATCGACCGTGATCGCAACGTAGTTCTGGTTGTTCCCCTGTTCGACGACCATCGCCCCGCCACCGGAGATCGCTCCGTTGGCGTCGATGTTCCCGCCCGTCCCGGCATCCAGCGTGAGGTCGTTCCCGCCCGTGGAGACGGTGCCGTTGAACGTGATGTTCGCACCGGGGCCGACGTTGAATCGGTCGCTGTCGATCAGCACGTCTCCCGTCAGTGTGACGGCAGCGTTGAACGTGATCGGACCGCTCGTTGTGAGAATGTCGGTCGCCGTCGCCAACACCCCCTCGACCAGCACGCCACCCGCTCCCGCACAGACATCGGCCGTCGCGGTAAGCGTCGTGCCGTTCGTCGTCGTGATGTGAACCGAGTCACCCGCCGTGATCGTGTGCGTCGCGTGGAAGGTCGTCGCCGCCGTGATCGTGATGTCGTCGGTCGCATTCAGCGTGTTCGTGGTCCCGATGCTGCCCGATGTCGATGTGAGCGAGATGTCATCTCCCGCCGTCACCGCGCCGCTGATCGTCGTCGCCCCGACACTCGTCACCGTCACATCGGTCCCGGCGATCAACGCGGCTGTCGCATCGAACGCCGTCGCCGCCGTCACCGTGAGGTTGCCCACCGTGGCCGTGATGACACCGTCGGTGTCAATGCTTGCCGTGGTTGAGGTCAGTGTCACATCGCTCGCGGCAGTCAGGTTGTTCGAGACGAGGATCGCTCCCGTCGCCAGATACGTCACGTCGTTGCCGCTGTTCAGCGTCGAGTCCTGCGTGATCGTCCCGCCGCTCGTCACCGAGACACTGCCCGTCGTGGTGATGGCCCCGTGGAACGTGACGCTCGTCGTGGCATCGTCGATGGTGATCGAGCCGACGGTGATCGCGGCGTACTCCTGCGTCGCGGCGTCGATGACGTGGAGGACACCGCCACCGAAGATGGCTCCAACCGCGTCGAGGTCGCCGAGTGGCCCGGCATCGAGCGTCAGGTTGTGCCCGCTCGTGTTGACCGACTTCGCGAACGTGATGTCGCTCAGAGCCGATGTCCCCGCGTCGAGGATCACGCTACTGGTCAGCACCACGTCGTCGCCATAGGTCTGAGCATTCGTCGTCGTGACGTGGCCGTTTAGTTGGACCGTCCCCGGCCCGTCGGTCGTGATCGTCTTCAAGGCCGCCGAGTTCCCAACCGTCGCGTTGAACCGAGTCGTTCCCGCCGTGTTGACCGTCAGGTCGTGAATCCCCGCCGCACTGTCATTGAGCGTGTCCTGGAACGTAATGTTGCCCGAGGCGGTACTCGTCAGGATCACGTTGTTGGTGATGACCGCCATGTCGCCGAACGTCTGGTTGCCGGTCGTCGTCACGTTGCCGTTGAGGCTGACCAATCCGGGACCGTCCGTCGTGAGATTCGCCAACGCGCCCGAGTTGCCGACCGTCGAGTTGAACCGCGTTGTTCCCGCCGTGTTGACGGTCAGCGAGTGCGTTCCGGCAGCGGCATCGTTGACGGTACTGATGAACGTCACGTTGCCGCTCGCCCCGGCTCCGGTACTTGTCAGCAGGACGTTGTTCGTCAGCAGCACCGCGTCGTTGAAGAGTTGAGTCTGCGTCGTCGTCACGTTGCCGTTCAGGCTGGCCGTCCCCCCCGCATCCGTGGTGAGACTCTTCAGCGCCGTGGTCGATCCGACATTGGCGTTGAACCGCGTGATGGCTTCCGTGTTGATCGTCAGCGAATTCGCTTCGGCCGCCTGACTATCGACCGTGCTGCTGAACGTGACGTTGCCGGTTGAGGCTCCACCCGTGCGGGCATCAATCACGATGGCGTCTTCGGTCAGCGTAACGGCCCTCAGGAACGAAACTGCATCACCGCTCGTGCTGATGTCGGCTCCGAGGTCTGTCGCTGCCGCACCGTTCTGCGTGAACGAACCGTCGAGCGTGAAGTGGGCGTTGTTGACGATCGTCAGCTTGCCCGCGTTGGTCACTTCGACCGAGCCGCCATCCGTCGTCGTGACGGTGCCATCGAACTGCACCGTTCCCGCCGAGCCGCCGCCGTTCAGCGTCGTCGTCAGGTCGATGTTGCCGTTCATCACGACCGTGCTTTGGAACCGAATCGATTCGGCATCCGTCACGGTCAACGATTCCAACACGTCTCCTGCGTTGCCGCCGACCGCGCCGATGAACCGCAGATCGCGACCGGCGGTGATCGTCAGGTCCGAGCCGGTCGCATTCACTCCGTCATCGTCGAGCTTATGGAAGAACGTCACATCGCGACCGGCCGTGAGCAGCAGATCGCTCGTGAGTTGCACGTCGTCACGGAACAGGATGTCGGTTCCGGTTGTCTGGTTGGCGCAGAGGTAAATCCGGTCGAGGGCGTTCGCGTCGATGCTGCCAGCCGTCGCAACCATCACGCCGTCGATCACAATGTCGGCCGTGACCGGTGTCCCCGCGAACGCCTGGCTGGTAACCAAAATATTCCGCCCGGCCTGCACCTGCGTCACTGCTCCGTCGATGTCGATCCGCACACTGTCGATCCCCGTCAACGAACCGACTGGCAACGAAGCCAGCGTCGTCGCGAACACGTCCGACCCGGTGATCGTCACGTCGCGGCTCGCCGTCAGCCGGGCGTTCTGCGCGGAACCGGCTTCGTCGAGCCAGAAGCCGCCGATCCCGTCGCCGTCGTTGTCGGCAGTCAGGATCAGGTCACTGGCCGCGCCGTTCACGGTGATCGTCGAGCGGATGATGATGTCGCGGTCGGCGGTGTACGTGAGGGGCGTGTTCGTCGTCTGATCGACGTTGATGATGAGATCGAGCGCCCCACCATCGAGCGTGATGTTCCCGGCCCCGGCGGTGAGCGTCGCATTCAACGTCGAGCCATCGACCGAAATGAGGCCACCCGTACCGCCCGTCGTCGTCACCGGCTGGTTGACCGTCAGCAAGCCAGCCGCATCCACCAAAACATTGCCGCCGATGTGAGTCCCGTCGCCGGTGACAACGCCGCTGATCGCCCCGAACAACGATCCATCCGCCGTCACCGAACCGATCACCAGATCATCGACATCGTGGAACGAAACGTTCCCCGCCGCCGAGTTCACGATGGCCACCGTGTTCACGCCGTTGGCTTCATTCAGCGTGATGTTGCCCGCGTCCGAGTTCCTCAGTCCCAACACCGCCGCCGTGACCGTGTCACCGGCGTTCTGCGAGATGCCGCCCGTCGAAGTCTGAATGCGGAGCGTCGCCGAACCGACGTGGATGTCGTCGTCGATCAAGGCGGCTCCACCGGCGTTGAGCGTCACATTGTCGTTGCTCGTCGTGATCCCCGTCACGGTCAGCGAATGAACCGTCAGCGAACCGACCGTCAGGTTGTCAGCATCTTGGAACTGAATCGTCCCGCCGGTGCTCGCCGCCAGCGTGTTGATGTCGTTCGCTTCGGTGAGCGTTGTCGCACCCGTGACCATCAGGGCCAGACCGTTCGCGACGAGGGTGTCTCCCGCGTTCTGATCGACGTTCCCCGTCACGTTCAGCAGCAGGTTGCCCGTCCCGAGGTTGATGTCGTCATCGACCAGCAGGTTGTTGCCCGTCGAGAGCTTCACATCGTCGTTCGTCGTCGCGATGCCGGTGACAGTCATCCCCTGCACGGTTCGCGAACCGATGGTCAGATCGTCGAGGTCCGTGAACTGAACCGCGCCGCCGTTGTTGATGGCGAGCACGCTGATGTCGTTCGCCTCGGTCAGGGTCGTCGTGCCGGAGACCATCAGGGCGAGACCGTTCGACACAATCGTGTCACTCGCGTTCTGACTGATGTTCCCCGTCACATTCAGCAGCAGGTTGCCCGTTCCCACGTTGATGTCGTCGCCTAGGATGAGATTCCCACCCGTCGTCAGCTTCACGTCGTCGTTCGTGGTGGTGATCCCC
>JAYSQC010000674.1:0-4004 GCA_043721755.1 Schlesneria sp. | reverse complement strand
GGGTGTCGCGGACGCTCAACCCCCGGCTAATGGCTGAGATCCCTTCGGGATGAAAACCGACGGACTTCATCCCGTTCAGTGGACTCTCCCCAAAACCTCAGATGAACCCGAGTTCGGATGAGTCCAAGTCACTCGGTTCCTGTTGCCGTAGAACGTCCTTCACTCAGTCTTGCCAACACAATTTCAGCCATCAACGGATGCAGGCCGAGGTGTGGGCAGAGTACGAACTCGGTCTCAGGAAAATCGCTCGCGAGTTGCTGACGATGGTTCTCCAAGTCTGTCACGACATGGACTCCCGCCGACAAAAAATACGGCAACAACAGGACTCGCCGCGCGCCGCGTGAAACACAGGCCCGGCCACCGGACGCAATCGTTGGCTCTGCCAATTCCAAGTACGAGACCTCGACGATTTGAAATGGACCTCGCTCGATGACCAGCTCCGCCAACTGCACGAGGTCTTCATTCGCCGACGCACGCCGACTCCCGTGCGCGATGAGGAGAACTGCGGTTTGCGATTCGAGGTGGCTCATTGTAAATGCTTTCTGGGAAGGCTCTGATTCAGCCGCTAAGGAACTGGCTCGCAATCACTTCCCGGTTTGGCAGAGTGATTTCGTGAGCGGCAAGGCGCTAGCCGCCGGTCGTTCCAACTACCGGCGGCTAGCGCCCAGCCGCTCACGGAAAGTGATTGCGTACCAGTTCCTAAGGCGACCGGCCAGAGAAAGTAGACCCGACACTCCGTGGCGGGAACGGTTCGTGTCACGGGTGACACGTCTACTGTGGGTCAATCAAGTCTTGCCGATCGCCTAATGAGAATTGAGGCAAGTTCAAACAGACAGGCTCCCACTGGAGACGTGTCTCACAAGTTCGATTTCCGAAGGAGATCACAGCCAACTCCGCTGGCATTGTATCGGCGAATGAGCTTGAAGACGGACGGGAGTCGAGGTCCATTCGTGAGTGGCCAAACGGGGCGCGTGCGGAACGTGGTGTTGATTCCTCGCGAGTCGTCGAGATTCCGGTATCAACGGTCCTTTGATCCTCGGTGTCGGGCCGAAGCGTGGCATCAAAGCTTGTTCTCAAGTTGTTCTCAAATGAGCGTTGGCGGATGAGTTTTTCGCGATGGACATACAGCATCTGCGTCTGCAACCGCTGCTTGAAGGGCCAATCGGGGACGAGTACACTCCGCCCGCGTCGGTGCAGAATGTCCGACGAAGGTGGCGGAAACGAGTTCTGTCCACGGCCTCTCTCCCCTCAATTCGCCCCCCGAACTCGAGCTGTCATGCCGCAGATTGTCGAGATTCGTAATGCCGACGATCCGCGCGATGCCATTCACCGCGCCTGTCAGGTTTTGGCGCAGGGGGAGCTTGTCGCGTTGCCAACGGAGACGGCTTACGTGGTCGTCGCCAGTGCCGCGAGCGAGTTGGGAGTGGAGCGGCTGAAGTCGCTGTCCAAGGGGCAAGTGGTCTTGATTCTCAAGTCGGCTGAGGAAGCTCACGACTACGTAATCCACTTTCCCGTAGCTGCGGACAGATTGACTCGACGCGCTTGGCCGGGGCCGCTCACGATGGAGTTTTCGGAGGCCGCACTGGGGGGGCTGTTCCCCAGCTTGCCAATCGCCACGCGGCAATTGCTTGCGGGTCAAACCGTTGTCGCTAGTGATGGTTCTGGTTCGAGCGAACGCCGTGGAGTCGGGTTGCGTGTCGCCGTTCACGAGTCGCTGCTGCACGTTCAACGATTGTCTCCGGTCCCGTTGATTGCGACCGCTGACAAGAACTCGGTGAGACCACTTCCGCGCACTGCGGCCGAAGTTGTCGAACGATTTGGTGATGCCGTGTCGCTCATTATTGACGATGGCGCGTGCCGCTACGGCGAACCGACCACCACGATTCGGTTTGACGGAGATCGGTGGCGACTCATCGACCAAGGCGTGATTTCGTCCCGGAACATTGACCGGCTCACGAGCGAGGTCTTTCTGTTCGTCTGTACCGGCAACACGTGTCGCAGTCCGATGGCCGAGGCCCTGTTTCGTCGTCAATTGTCAGAACGTTTGAATTGTGCGGACGATGATCTGATGGATCGCGGCTACGCAGTCTTGTCGGCGGGGTTGTCGGCTCATCTCGGCGGGCCTGCCAGTGAGGAGTCGATCACCGTCTTGGCTGATGACGGCATCGATCTCCGTTCGCACGAGAGCCAGCCGCTCACGAGTCGCCTCCTGCAACAGGCCGATCACATCATCACCATGACGCGCGGTCACCAGCAGGCGATCTTGGACGAGCACCCTGAACTTTCCGCCCGAGTTCACTTACTGTCTGCCGAGCAGGACGATGTTTCGGACCCGTATGGCGGTGGACCGCGCGAGTACCAAGACTGCAAGCAAGAGATTGAACGTCATGTACGACGACTGGTCGAGCAGATTCCGCTGAATCTCTGATCGTCAATGTATTCCTGCAATCGTGACTGAGACCTTCGATGTCCACTCCACTCCACTCCACTCCACTCCACTCCAACCCGGAACGAGAAACAATGAAAATTGCCGTCGCGAGTGATCACCGAGGCTTCAATGTCAAAGATCGGATTTTGTCCCAGTTGCAGCAGCTAGAGCATGAGTCCCAGGACTTCGGCCCAGACTCGGCAGATATCTGTGACTATCCCGATTTCGGAGCCAAGGCCGCGAAGGCTGTCTCCGAGGGGTTGGTCGATCGTGCCATCCTGATCTGTGGTTCGGGGATCGGCATGTGCATCGTCGCCAACAAATTCAAAGGTGTCCGAGCGGCGCTGTGCCACGATGACCTCACGGCCGAAATGAGCCGGATGCACAATGACGCCAATGTCCTCTGCTTGTCGGCCGACCTGCTCGGAGACCGCATCACATCGCGCATGGTCGAACTGTGGCTCTCGACGCCGTTTCAGGGAGGCCGACACGCCCGCCGGATTGACAAGATTTCCGAATACGAACAACAGGCGGCGGGCGACGCCATCGAGCCATCGCCGCCGTGTTAATTCGCGATTCAAGACTAGCCCGACGCGCAAGCGAGGGCTTTGCCGTCATCCAATATCCAGCAGCCTGTTGAAAACCGTAGGGTAAGCCTCTGGCTTGCCCTTTTTCCAACTGCAATCACGGGCAAGCCAGACGCTTACCCTACGTTTTCCCACCGGCCGCTGTTCCTTATTTGCCTCAATCCTTGCCTCGGAGTAGCCAGTCATGACCGCCGAAAACCGGAAGTACACCAAGACGCACGAGTGGGTTGCTGTGGAGGGTGACACCGCCACGATCGGCATCTCGGAGTTCGCCGTTCACTTGCTCAGTGACCTCACGTATGCCGACCTCCCCGCCGTCGGCAAGAAGATCGTTCAGGGCCAGCCGTTTGGTGAGGTCGAGAGCGTGAAAGCCGTCAGTGACTTGTATGCGCCTGTCAGTGGTGAAGTCGTTGCACGGAACGACACGCTGCCCGATCATCTCGAACTGCTGACCAAGGATCCGTTCGGCGCGGGTTGGATGGTCAAGGTCCGTGTCGCCGATGTCACGGAGTTATCCACGCTGCTCGACCACGCCGCGTATCAAGCTCATTGCGAAACCGAGAAGCATTGAGTCGCTCACGCGGCTCCCGTTCGTCTTCCCTTCCCGAGACTTCCCGTGTCCTATCTCTTTACGACGCCCGATGAACAACAGCAGATGCTCGACCGAATCGGAGTCGATTCGCTGGCGACGCTGCTCGACCAGATTCCCTCTCCACTGCAACTCGATCGACCGCTGCGGATGCCTCCCGCACTGACCGAACTGGAACTGGAGCGACATCTGCGCGAACTGGCCTCGCGCAATGTGGGGGCCGCATCGCGTGTCTGCTTTATGGGGGGCGGTGCCTACGACCACTACATCCCGAGCGTCGTCGATGAAGTGACGGGACGCGGCGAGTTTTACACGGCTTATACGCCGTATCAAGCCGAGGCGAGTCAAGGGACGTTGCAAGCCTTCTTCGAGTTCCAGTCGCTGATCGCCGAGTTGAGCG
>JAYSQC010000673.1:0-1387 GCA_043721755.1 Schlesneria sp. | reverse complement strand
GGGTGTCGCGGACGCTCAACCCCCGGCTAATGGCTGAGATCCCTTCGGGATGAAAACCGACGGACTTCATCCCGTTCAGTGGACTCTCCCCAAAACCTCGGATGAACCGATGTTTCCGTGAGAGAGGCAGCGATGGAGACCAATCACTCATCATCGCGCGACCACCGATGAGGCTTTTGACTCGTACTGCTCGCCATCGTCTGCTTGTATCGAAGCCTGACGCGCAAGCGAAGTCCTTCTTCGCTTGCGCGTCAGGCTTCGATGAGCGAGTACGACATTTCGCCGGGCGATGCCTCACGCATCGTCGGTCTCAGAAGTTTCGACCACCGTCACGCTCGAATACCCGACGGGCGGGAACCTGCTGAAATCGACTTCGGGCGGAACACGAACACGGCGGATCATCTCGCGGCGGTGGGATTGCCACACGGCATAGCCCAGCAAAAAGACGATCAGTCCGACACTGAAGTACGTTTCCAGAGCGACGGCTTGAGTCACGTATTTCGGCGGACTTGGACGCCATTCGACTTCGCCCGCGAGCAGCAGCGGTGCTTTGCGAGTCACGTCCTGCGCGTCGTAGCCGTACATCTTGAGGAGGTATCCGGTCAGTCGAACTTCTTCATTCAGGTCTCCACCGACAGCCAACTTCTGCGGTTTGCTGGTGAAGACGATCACCGTGGGATTGCTCTGGCCATCTTCGGTGTACAGCCAGCCTTCGTAGGCTTCGCCGATGCCGACTGAGTTCGGGCCGGGATCGAACTTGGTCAGTTTGCGCAGGACGCCGTGCAGTGAGACCGGTCGTCCACGGTACTCGTCCGGGTTCCGGAACAGATCGTCGAACGTGGGGAAGTCCGCCAGTTTGACCTTCGAGTAAAGCGGATCATCTTGCCAGCGTTGTTCGCGAAAGTCGGCCGCAAAATCTTCCTGTCTTGCCAACGGAGTTTCATGTCCCAATTGCAACATTCGGAAGTAGAGGTCGCGCTCTTCAACGAGCAGGCCGAGCGTGTTGTCCTTCACGGCGGTCAGCAACTCGGGGTTGATTGAGGCACCGAGATCGAGTGACGTGGGGAGGCGGAGCGCAGGATCGACTCGTCGCCGCTCTCCTCTTCTTTCGTCCTCACGACGGAATTGCGGGTCTCGATCTTGGTCGCGCGCATCACGTCCGCGCACCTCGAAACCAGGACGTTCGTCCTGAGACCACGCCAGTCCCGTCAGCATCACGGTGGCCACGCACACCCATCTGGCAACGGCTTTCATGCGATCATCCTTAGTTCGACGGTGATGTTTCTGCTTCATCCGTGCCCCGGCTTTGCCATCCGTGCGACCTGGAACGCCACGGATTCACGAGGCTCCGGCTCGGTTTGGGGATCAGGCTTGGTAGCACGGATGG
>JAYSQC010000672.1:0-6042 GCA_043721755.1 Schlesneria sp. | reverse complement strand
GAAACCGGCGGCTAGCGCCGTGCCGCTCAGGTTATTTTCCCAAAGTGAGTGCCATTGGGCTGACGCCGCCCCGCTCAGAAATGTCTCACTTTGTCCCGCGCGAAGTATAACTCAACGCGAGTTTGGGTTACTCGACGGTCACGCTCTTCGCCAAGTTGCGTGGGCGGTCCACGTTGCAGCCGCGCAGGAGTGCGATCTCGTAGGAGAGTAGTTGCAGCGGGATCGAGGTCACCAGCGGTTGCAGGTATTCATCGACATCGGGGACATAGATCACGTCGTCGGCAAGGTCTGCGATCTTGTCATCACTTTCGCAGGCAATCGCGATCACGGGGCCGCGTCGCGCTTTCACCTCTTGCAGATTGCTCATCACCTTGGGATAGATGCCGCAGCGCGGGGCGATGAAGACGCTGGGAGTGTCCTCGTCGATCAGCGCGATCGGGCCGTGTTTCATCTCGGCGGCCGGATAACCTTCCGCGTGGATGTAGCTGATTTCTTTGAGCTTCAGTGCCCCTTCGAGCGCGACCGGGAAGTTATAGAGTCGCCCCATATAGAGGAAGTTTTCGGCGGTGTGGTACTTGCGAGCCACTTCTTTGACGGCGTCGTAGCACTTCAATGTCTGTCGAATTTTGTCGGGCATCTCTCGTAGATGACTGATGATTCGCTTGCCTGCCGGATACGACAGGTTTCGCATCCGACCCATGAACAGTGCCAGCAGCGTGAGTACGGTCACTTGTGAAGTGAAGGCTTTGGTGGAGGCGACGCCGATCTCGGGACCGGCGTGCAGGTAGATGCCGCCGTCCGCTTCGCGTGCGATCGTCGAGCCGACGGTGTTACAGATGGCCAGCGTGGGATGGCCTTTCCGTTTGCATTCGCGCATCGCGGCGAGCGTGTCGGCCGTCTCACCGCTTTGAGTAATGGCGAAGACCATCGTGCGGTCGGCCATGGGCGGGTTGCGGTAACGCAATTCGCTGGCGTACTCGACCTCAACCGGAATGCGGGCGAACTCTTCGATGAGGTACTCGCCCACCAACGCGGAGTGCCAACTGGTGCCGCAGGCGGTCAGTACGATGCGGTCGATCCGCCGCAATTTTTGGGGGTCCATGTTCAGACCGCCGAAGACGGCCGTCGCTTCGTCGTCGTCGAGCCGTCCGCGCAAGGCGTTCTCGATCGAGGTCGGTTGCTCGAAGATTTCCTTGAGCATGTAGTGCTCGAATTCACCGAGATCGGTGTCGATCGCAGCCTGTTCGAGCACCTTGATGTGCTTGGCGTTCGAGCCGCCGTTCTGATGCCGCAGTTGGAATTGATCGGCGGTAATGACCGCGATCTCATGGTCGTTGAGATAGACCACTTCCTCGGTGTGCCCGACGAGCGGACTGGCATCGCTGGCGAGGTAGTACTCACCCTTGCCGATCCCGACGACGAGCGGACTTCCCAGACGAGCGGCCACCAACAGACCGGGCACGTCCCGGAAGAGGATCGCCAGGCCGTATGTTCCTTTAATCTTTTTGATTGCCTTTTCGACCGCTTGAATGCAAGTCTCGGCGAGCATCGGATCCGAACCGCGTTTTATTTCTTCTTTGAGGTGATGAGCGATCAAGTGTGCGGCGACTTCGGTGTCGGTGGCCGACCGAAACACGTACCCCATCTCGGTCAGTTTGTCGCGCAGAGCCGCGTAGTTTTCGATGACGCCATTGTGGACCAGAACAACCTCGCCGTTGCCGCCGACGTGCGGGTGCGAATTCGTGTCACTCGGTTCGCCGTGGGTTGCCCAGCGTGTGTGGCCGATACCGACGTTGCCCGTAACGGGCTGTTGCTTCACCAATTCGGCAAGCTGTGAAACTCGTCCGGTCTTCTTGCGAATCACGATCTGACCGGCCTGCTGCAAGGCGACGCCCGCGCTGTCATAGCCCCGATATTCCAACCGGAAGAGTCCTTCAATCAAATAGTCATACGCTTGCTTCGGACCAACGTAGCCCACGATTCCACACATCGTCTCGGACTCCTGGTGAAGAACGGAATTGAATCGCCTGCATTGAATTGCAAGTTGAATCGGTGAAGGGAATGCCAACGCCAACGCCGTTCGAGCGAGTGTTCGCACAGAATGGCGAACGAACTCGTCGATCAAGCTGTGTGAAGGCGGTTTCGCGCGGCGGGCTATATCAGAGACTCGTCAATTCCGTCAACGTGAAGTTGCTGCGGAATCGGGCATCATCAGGTCGGCCGTGCTGGGGCAGACCCATCTTGGAGACTCACGCGAGATATCGATGCAGCCGCCGTCCGCGTAAACCCCCGCCGGATCATAAAGTCGTTCCATCTGTTCGAGGATCTGTGCGGTTTCTGAGGGGGATTGCAGTGAAGCCTGCACACGTTCCTCGACGATGGCCTCGTTGATGCGAAGGGCACCTTGCTCGTCTCGAAACGTCGCATGTCGCCAGTGAAACATTTCGAGGCATTTGGTGGTGAGCGTGAATTCACGATCGCGCTTCCAGAAGTTGGAGAACCGGCCGTTCCCCAGATAGAACACCCACGAACCTTCATATCCCGACGCATCCGAGGAGTGGCAATCTGGGTTGCGAAACCAGGTCCGATCGCCGGGGACAAAGTACCGGAGTGGCAATGGTTCCGCTCTTGAGCCGTGTTCACGACAGAAGACGCGATGAAACTCACCCGACCGAACTGCACGGAGTTCGGCTTGGCGTTGAAGCTGGGCGAGCAACTCGGGGTTGCTTAGCTCGGCTTCTTGAGCGACCGCTAGTGCGATGATGTACTCTGTCGCGCGGTAGCACGAGAACGAATACAACGTGCCGCTGCCGGTAGGTTGAGTCACCCGTTTCAACGCGTCGATTAGCGGCCTGCCGGAACGAATCAGGAATCCCAAGTCTTCGTCGTAGCTCCAGTCCTCGTCCGGCCGTTCCGCAGAACTTGTCGCAAACGACAGTGCCGTTTTCCGGGCAGCCTCGACGATCCGCTGCCGCATTCGCACAGAGGCGACAACCTCAGCATCACTCGGGAACTCGTATAGGATCGGGCAGGCGAGCATCGCCAACAGGATTTCTCGTTCCAAATCCGCAGGATTATTCACCGTGTCGAGCTGTAATCGCTCGCACAACTGAGTCGTATCACCGCCGGGTACCCATTCGCTGGCACACTCATTGTGAAGTTGAAACTCGACGCATGGCTGCGAGCCTCCGGATCGAATCGAAGCCTGGACGCAGCTTTCCAGTTTCAGTTTCGCCAGTCGATTCAAGAAACTCCGTTGCGATGCTTCACACTCCTCGACGGTTCTTCCGTAGACACAAACTCCACCTAAATAAAGACCTGAGCCGTTTGCGGCATCACTCATCAGGTTGATTCCTCTTCAGTTTCCATTCAATCAGAGCAGTCTCGGCAAGACGCAACAGCCGAAGCTTATGCTGTGGCCTGAGGATTTCCAACCGAGGTTTTGATGAGCACGCGGTGAGGCTGTGAAGAAATGAAGTAGTTGAACTCGCAAGAGTTCAGATTCCTCGACGAAACCTGAAGTCTTGCGACTTCAGCTACGAAAAAATCACAGCCTCGGTGCGTCAACCTGTCAGGCAACGACCCTCCCGAGAATCAATCCGGCGGGAAATCGTGTGGACTTCGTTCAGATTGGAACGGGCCGTTTCATTCGAGCTGTCCACGTCATGCTGGGAGCCTCAACCCACACGTACAGGACGTGCGCGGCGAGCAGGCTGGCGGCGAGAGATTTACGACCGCTTGCGCCGGGGTTGGTGCGCCGTGATACCAGCGCCAACCGGCTGTCGTCAGCAAATGGCAGACGGGAAAATGAATCAGGTACAGGCTGTACGAGATCCGGCTGAGGTACTGCAACCACGGCCAATTCAACCAAACGTGCAGTCGCTGCCAACGCCCGGCGGTGAAAATCGCTAGCGCCGTCGCGAGGGCAACGGCGCTGGCAGACGGGATTTCAAACTCCCACTCAAAGGACGGGTCCAGCGTCAGCTCAAACACCAGATGACCAATCGCAATGGCGACGAACGAAAGGAAGACCGACAGTGGGACGATCCGTTCGAGCGTCCACCAAGTGAGCATGCCGAGGAAAAACTTCCACAAATAATGGGTGACCCACGGTTCGGTACTTTCCAGCCGTTGCCAGTGACAGAGTGCGACCAGCGCCGCCGACCCGAACACCGCCAGCAGCGCGGATGTCGTTGGCTGCGAGTGACGGATGTTGGAGCGAGTCGCCAGCCGTTGTGCGATGCCCCATCCAAGAATGGCCACGACGTAGAACTGCATCTCAATGCAGATGGTCCACAATCCCGCGCTGAGCGAGCTGAAGCCCAGAACATCTTGCAGAAACACCAAATGAGCCGCGATGCGTGACTGCGTGGGATGAACGTCGCAGGGAGACGGCAGGTTGAACACCGTCCTGCACAGAAGATCTACCAGCAGCGCGAACCCGATCGCCACCCAATACGCGGGGAACAATCGCACGACGCGGCGCGCCAGAAACGAATACATTTCGCGCGGAGTCACCCATGTTTTGCGGAGTGTGTACGCGATCACGAATCCGCTGATGACGAGCAGCACCTGAACACCGCCGCGAGTCCGCAGCAACGCCGCGTGCGTCAGCCAATTCACGGCATTCCAGAGTGGAAATGGCTCGGGTTCGTACCACCACAGATGAAAGACGACGATCGCCAACGCGGACAATCCGCGCAGTCCGTCCACGAACGCGAACCGCACTGCGGGCGCAACCGCGTCGGCGCTCACCAACGGCTGAGTCACGTTGGCGCGTGCGGTATTCATTGATGATTTTCCTCGACATCCGTTAGTGTGACTCGGTGCGCCGCATGGGCAATTAGCGCCGGCGCAGTTCACTCAAACGAAGCTTCTGTGATTCGATCGCCTTCCCTTGGACATCGCGCAGTTCCAACGTGAGGGCAGGATCGGGGAGCGACCAGTCGATTGAGACGACTCCAAAATTGACCTCCCCGTGCAGGCCGCCGACACGGTCACGGTTCGGCTCTTCCTTAGGTTGTGCGGGCGCATTGAGGCTACTCGATGTGATCTCAAACAACGGGTAGCCGACCAATCGCTCGTTGCGGCTGATCTCGGCCGAGTGTCGATCACCGCTGAGCAGGATCACGCCGTTGGCCTTGGTGTCGCGGATGGCCTGCATGAAGCGGACGCGGTCTGTGGGAAAGTTGCCCCACTTTTCCCAGTAGTGCTGGTTCGGCAGGACTTGGATACTGGAGGCGATGATCCGCACTTGAGCCGGTTTGCGCAGTTGCTCTTCAAACCAGGTCCACTGAGCGTCACCCAGGATCGTCGCACCGGGATCGCCATTCTTGGTGTAAGGGCCGAGAAATCCGGGATCGCCCCGCTTGCGGCCACTCTTCTTAAGCGGGCTGCGGTGAAAGCGCGTGTCGAGCAGGATGACTTGCACGCGACGATCGGCAGGTCCGTATTCGTAGCTCACGTAGATTCCCTCCTGTTTTCGGCGAGCGGAATCGGTCGGCTCATCAAAGAAGTCGAGAAACAGTTGCTGCGACTCTCGTTTCTGAGGGAACTCGGCACCCGCGTCGTCGGCTCCATAATCGTGATCGTCCCAGGTGGCGAGGACTCGGCAGGTCTGCTTCAACTTTTGATATCCCGGTTGTGCGCCGAGCAAATCCCACTTGGTCTTGAGCACCGCCATGTCCTGCGTATCGCCGTAGATGTTGTCGCCGATCATGAGGAACAACTCGGGCCGCTCGGCGACAATGGCCTCCCAGATCGGAGCGGGTTTGTCCTGCTTGCAGCACGAACCGAAGACGATCCGCGACGGAGCGGCTTGCGGTTCGTCGGCACCCAGCAGCGTGAACGGACCAGCGAGCAGAGCCAGCAGGGCGGTGAGTCGTGTCATCGAGCGAGTCCTGTGGGAGAACAGTGTGAGCAGTAATCTCAGAGTTGCGTCGTTTCACCGCGCGCGGCCAGTGCTGAGACATCTGAGCGGGGCGGCGTCAGCCCCCCGGTTCTTCCAAAGCGGGCTTACGCCCAAGAACCGGGGGGCTGACG
>JAYSQC010000671.1:0-5542 GCA_043721755.1 Schlesneria sp. | reverse complement strand
CCACCAACCCGAAGCGTGAGCGAGGGCGATGAAGGGAAACGCCTCTTGCCATCGTCCTCGCTCACGCTTCGGGTTAGTAAAGTAAGTGCCATTGGGCGTCAGCCCCCCGGTTCTTGGGCGTCAGCCCGCTTTGGATCAGCGCAGAATTCACTGTCACATTGTCGTTTTTCGCTCCGCGAAAGAACGCTCCTTCGCGGAGCGAAAGGCGACAATAATTTCTGCGCCGATCCATTGGAAGAACCGGGGGGGCTGACGCCGCCCCGCTCGGAAATGTCTCACTTTGTGCCGCGTCAGCCTTCCCTCCGCGATCCAACAACGCTTGCGGCTCGCCTGACGGGCGAGCCGCATCACGTCGAACACTGGCCTCGATTACTTGGCTGACGCTTTCGGATCGGCCTGTGGCTTGAGCGGTTCGAGGACGATCGGCTTGACGCCGGTCCCTTCGTAACCGGCCATCGGTTTGCCATCGTCGGTCAGCTTGCCGACCGACCAGAGCAGGCCGCGCGAGACGAGGTCGAGGTAGCGGGCATCGGCGACGGTGTCGGTGTTGTGGCCGAGCGTCGTGCTGAAGACGCGCGACTTGCCGTACTCGTTGGTCCACGCGACGACGAAATCCTCGACCTTCTTGCCCGTGTCTTGGCGACCGCGTGCGAGAGGCTTCGAGGTCTCGAACAGCTTGACGTTGTTGTACAGCTCTTCGTTGACGGTCGTCCAATTCTCCAGCCCCTTGGTCACGCCGTGATTGCGTTCAACAAACGTGACTTCGATCGGCTTCTGTGGTCCGTGGCCGGTCGAGTGAATCCCGACGAACTGGAACCATTCGTCCGTCCCGACGCGGTAGCAGTGCATGGCGCAGTGCAGGTTGACCGCCGCCACGCCGTTCTTGTGAGCGTTCAAAATGTTGTCCACATAGGGACGCTCGGTCACGTCGGACGTGCATTCGTCGTGAATGACGATGTCATAGCCCTTGGCCCAATCGGCGCTCTCATACATCTCGAACCGCGCCTTCGTCGTCTTGTCGTCGGTGTGAACCAACTTGACCTCGACGTTCGCCCGCTGCTCGATCCCCTGCTTGAGAACCTCCTTTTGCCGCCCATAGTCGTGGCAGCAGCCGCCGGTGATGAGCAGCGCCTTGAGCGGCTTTGGCTTGGCCGCATCCGCCGCCCAACTCACCGATGAACCGACAAACAACGCGGTCAGAACCCACACAGTCGATCGAACAGACATGTCGCAATCCTTGGTAATGAAGACAGAAGGTTGAGGAGCCGGGTAGTTAAACCGGCGGGGATTCTAGCCACGACGCCTTCGAGTCGAAACTCGCTCGCATTCTTGGGAATTGGTCTGGTGATCTCGAGAATGGGCAGACTCCCAACCCTGACCCACTTCCGTAACTCAACTCTCTCTCACGGGAGCAGTGTCAGTGTGACGCGGCGCACGTCCATGACCGACTTGCCGGGGATCTCCAATGCCCGCAATGTGAGCGATCCAAGGCCTCGTCCCAACGTGAACTCACCGAGCTTCAGCGGGCGGAACTCTTTCATCTGTGATTCGCCGTGCGGGCGTGGCAGCGTGTCTTGGTTGGTGTAGAGCGGCGGGTTCCAGCCGGGAGTGACTGGGCCGATGAGGCGACTGTCGCGGAAGGACAGTTCCACTTGTGAACCGGCGTCCGATTCGGGACAGGTGTAGTCGATGACCACTTCGTAGCGACCGGTCGTGTGGACATCGAGCAGCCAGACTAGGCTGTCTTCCTTTGATGTCCAGTTCACAAAGTACGAGCAGTTCGGCGCGGGGCTGCTGCGCTTCACGGTGCCGCGCGGTTCGCCATCGCGGGCGGGAAGCATCGTGATGGGAAATTCGCGATAGCCGACGGGGATCGGCCGAGGATCGACGGTGTTGCCCGCCACGGCTTTCTTCAACGTCGCGAGGTTTGGAACGGTGTTCGAGTCCGGGCCGCGACCTCCATTCAACACCTCCTGCCGCCACGCTGTCACGGCCGCTTTCAGTCGCGCGGTGATCTCCGGTTCGCGTGCGCTGATCGGCGTCGTTTGCCCCGGATCGGCCACCATGTCGAAGAGCTGTCCCTGATCGTCAAGCCGATGCTGTTGAGTCCTCACGCTGACCTTCCCCGCCCACGTCGAGAAGATCATCCGGTCGGACCAGTCACTGGCCGACTTGGCCTGCGAATCCGTGAGCAACGGACGTTTCAACAAGAGCGGCGAGAGGTCTCGCCCATCGAGCGGCTTGTCACCCACACGCGGCACGTCGGTCAGCGCGAGCAGCGTGGGGAGCAGATCAATCGCACCGGCAATCTGCGTGACGGTCTGATCGGCGGGCAATCGAACCGGCCAACGCACGAAGCACGTCGATCGCACGCCCCCTTCATCGGTGCTGCCTTTGCGTCCCTTCATGCCGCCATTCCAACGCGCACTGTTCGGGCCGTTGTCCGAGAAATAGAGCACGATCGTGTTGTCGGTCAGCTTGAGTTCATCCAGCTTTGCCAGCACACGCCCGACGTTCGCGTCTTGGTTCTCGACCATCGCGAGGGCGCAGCGCGTCTCGTCGAGAACCTCTTTGTCCGGTTCGGTCGCGCGCTGGGTGATCGGCCTCGATTTGAACCGCTCCCAATCTCGTTCGGGCGCGGCCCACGGTGAGTGTGGCGTGGTGAACGGGACGTAGCAGAGGAACGGTTTCGTCGCGTTGCGGTCGATGAAGTCGAGCGCTTTGTTCGTGCAAAGGTCCACGATGTAGCCCGGCTCGCGCACCATCCGACCGTTTCGTTCGAGTGGTGGATCGAAGTACTCGCCCCAATGCCCCGAGCTGTGCCCGTAGTACTCGTCGAACCCGCGTGCCATCGGGTGGTACGGCCACTGGCTGCCGTTGTGCCATTTGCCGAACGCTCCCGTCGCATAGCCCGCCGCATGGAAAGCATCCGCAACGGTTCGTTCATCCAGATCGAGCCGCTCCTGTCCGGTCGAGACACCGCGCACCCCGCCGCGCGGATGATAGCGCCCGGTCAGAAGCTCGCCTCGCGTCGGAGCGCAGACGGGACAGACGAAGAACCGGTCGAGCGTCACGCCTCCGCGCGCGATCGAGTCAATGTTTGGCGTGCTGATCTGCGTGTTGCCGTTGCGGCTGTAGTCGCCCCACCCGGCGTCGTCGGCCAGAAAGATCACGACATTCGGTCGCGAGGCCGCAGCGCAGAGTTGGCACTGAAGCACCGACACCGCGAGGACCATCGCCAGCCACAGGCGGCGAGACAACTCCCGCGAGATGCGATGAGTCCACGAACCGTAATGCGGGGGGATCGGCTTCATGCTCGGTCTACTCCTTCTGTGGGGTGCAGGGCCAATGCCTTTTTGAAGCTAAGAACTACACCAACCCGCAGCGTGAGCAAGGACGAGCGTCGAGCGACATGCGCCCTCGCTCACGCTGCGGGTTGGTGTTGTTCAAAACACGGCATCATTCTTGGGGAAACCAAGGGGTCAGGCACCGCAGACTTCCGAATTGGCGGGGCGCGATTCTATTCGTAAAGAAAGCCTCACCCCGCCAATTCGGAAGTCTGCGGTGCCTGACCCCAATTGGATACCAATCGAGTAGTTCAAACCGCATCGTTTAACCGCGTGGGCCACGCCCCGTGCGTCGAGCGGCGTGGAAAGCGGCTTTTGCCGAGTGAGGTCGATCACGATCCATCGCCCGAGAACCGGTCGGCTCGACGCGAGCCTTCGGCCGGTGACTCGTCCCACAGTGAGCTGGCGTGGCCGATGTGTTGGACGAGGCTGGGAGTGGGGAACCAGATGGGAACTCCGTGAATGTCGGCCCAGTAACCGATCACGACATCAATCCCGGCGGGCGATCCGGGAGTGAAACTGCCGGTTGATCCGCGGGTTTGAGACCAGCGATGCTCGAAGACCTGCGGGTCGGTGACGAACCGCTTGGCGAGTTCGCGCGGGAAGACAAAGGCCAGCGCGCCCCAGACCCATTTCTCCGGCAGGATCGACCAGCCGGCAGCGCGGCCCGCCGTGTAGGTCGATGATCCGTACAGAGAGACGAGACACTGCCCTGAGCCTGGCCAGAGGACTTGTTCCAGATAGTGTTTCAAGCCGGAACGGGCATCGAAGACCGCGTCGTCTTGGACCAGCAGGTAAGCGTCCGCGTGTGGTTGGCGGAGCAGCAGTTCCGCGAGGGAGAGCCAGTAATTGGACCACGCTCCGACCGGCGTTTCGCGCACGATGGTCGTGACGCCGGTGAGCTCTCGTGGCGGCGCGACCGGTCCATCGACGAACAGGAACATCGAGTCCCATCCGGCGGCACGCAGACTTTGCAGGCAGGGTTCCAATGTCGGCTGCCGGCGCGGAGCCGTGGTAATTCCGACCGCCCACGATTGGACTCGACTCCCGCAACGATGACTTGGCGGCGGGACGGTGACGGCCAGCGGCGCGCGCGACGCCTGACGTGACAGCGCGATGTCGGCGGCAGTCGAGCGACGTTCCTCGTCGAACGAGAGGTCTCGCAGCGCGATGTTCAGAAGTTGGCTGGCACGCGCTGAGTCACAGCCCGTCACGCCGCCTCGCGATTGAATCTCGCCCGCCAGCTCCGCCAGCAACGACGCGGTCACGGGATTCTGCCGCGCGGTGCTGGGAGGGAACGATCGGCAACACGCTTCGCAGGCATCGCGCCCCACCGGTCGGATGAGTTCCGCTGCGACGTTGGCCACTTCGCACAACAAACCGCAACGCACCGATTCCGATGTGCCCTCGCGCATCACGTCGATGCGATACGGACAGTTCTCTACGGTTCGCACAGGTAGCCACGGCATGTTCAGAGACTCGCAAAGGTACTCATAAGGGACGGCCTCCGTGATACCGCTCGCGGGTGAGGATGGCACATTTCACACTCACCCGCAGCGTCAGCGAGGACGTGCTTTGCATCCTCACTGACGCTGCGGGTGAGTGTGCTGCGGCCGCGTGAAGTCTATCAAGGGCATCAGACTGCGGATGTCCACGGGAAAACACGCCGGTTAGGCGACCGGCAACAAATGGTTTACCCGTAGACACCAACCCGAAGTGTGAACGAGGACATGGATCGACTTCGCCCTCGTTCACACCTCGGGTTGGTGTGGGTCAATCAAGTCTTGCCGCTCGCCTTACCGGCGGCTGTCCCAGTGGCGTCTGGGCAATGGCACTCACTTTGTAACCCGCAGCGTCAGCGAGGGAGTCAAATACGGGTTCATCCGATGTTTTGGGGGGATTCCAATGAGGGTGACGAAGTCCGTCGTTTTCATCCTGAAGGGATGCCAGCCATTAGCCGGGGGTTGAGCGTCCGCGACACCCCCGGTGCGACGGCACAGAAAGGGGATTGGCATCCTGAAGGGATGCAGGCCAGCTCAGAATGTCTCCCCATTTCGCGAGGCGAGTGGTCGAACAACTTTGTCTTGAGGGGTTCCTCACTAGCCCGACGCGCAAGCGAGGGCTTCACTTTCGACAACGGTTTGCCCTCGCTTGCGCGTCGGGCTAGTTATTGAACAACCCCGCAATCTCAAGTT
>JAYSQC010000670.1:0-2615 GCA_043721755.1 Schlesneria sp. | reverse complement strand
AACTTGAGATTGCGGGGTTGTTCAATAACTAGCCCGACGCGCAAGCGAGGGCAAACCGTTGTCGAAAGTGAAGCCCTCGCTTGCGCGTCGGGCTAGTGATGAACCCCTCAAGACAACGTTGTTCGACCACTAGCCCCTCGTTCATCCGATGACTCCCCAAGTCGATTCGACCGTTCACAGCAAGGCGGAAGTCCGGCTTTCGGAAAAGCCGGACTTCGAAACGTGTTCAAGAGTTCGGGGGCCTGCTGGAGTCCATCGGATTAAATCGGCTGGAAACTTCGAGGAATCTCACTTCAGGGCGCAACGTCAGACGATTTTTGTCGGGCCTGCTCGCGCAGCGTCTCACGACGGTCGGCCGTCATTGCAGCAAGCCCAAAGAGCACGATCCCGATCACCTCGACCAACATCAGTGTTCCACCGTGCTTGTCGAACCAGAGATTGACGGGGGCGGTCGGATCGCCCAGCGTCATCGAGACCATTGCCAAGATCGTGACGACGAACGCCATCGTGACGGCAGCGGTGAGTTGAAACAGGACTCGCGACATGCGGCGGATTCCGAGAGGGACACAATGTAAAAAGAGGAGACCTGTGGTCGGGCGTTTCGGCGAGGTCAGGAGGCCGTTAAAAAACGTAGGGTAAGCGTCTCGCTTGCCCGTAAATGCCTGTTGAAAAGCGGGCAAGCGAGACGCTTACCCTACGTTGTTCAACAGGCTGTCAGGAGACCCGCGCCGAACGTGAGCGTGCCGAACTCGCCGCTTGTTCCATGTCGAGCAACCGTTGCTTCAGATCGGTCCCGGACGGCGCGGTGTAGCCGCCGAGCTTGCCGCCCGAAGCCAGGACCCGGTGGCAGGGAATCAAAATCGGGAATCGGTTCGTGGACATCACGGTCCCCACGGCTCGCGCCGCGCCGGGATGACCGACCTTCCGCGCGAGGTCTCCGTAAGTGGTGGTCGCTCCGTAACCGAGTCGCCTCGTCGTGGCCAGCACCTTGTCTCGAAAGGGCGTTCGTTCCGGCAACTCCAAGTGAAACTCCTCGAACTCAACCCGCTCGCCGTCTGCGTACGCGAGCAGTTGCTGACGCAGCTTTGGAAACCAATCGGCCTCTTGGAGTGAGCCACTCGCAGAACATTCGGCCCACCAACTCGCGACCGCTCGTCGCACGGACGCTGCTGAAGGATGGCCCACGAACACCGCACGAACGATCTCGTCGCGTCCGGCGATCCCCAGCCAACCGATCGGCGATGAGAACGAACATAGCCTCGCTGACTCATCTCCACCAAACTCTTCCCTGCGAACTGCCATTCTTAACCCTCTTTGACCGGTATGGGACTCAGCTATAGAATGCCGCCGCAGTTTGCGGACTTCACATGCAACCCGCAATCGACGGACGACCCATGCCGGAGAGGTGGGAGGATGTGCCGGACAGGCGATGGCGAAAACAAGCCGAATCGCTTGGAAACCGGCACTTTTTGTTGGCAAAGGACACCCACCCGAAGTGTCAGCGAGGATGTCCGTCTAGCATCCTCGCTGACACTTCGGGTGGGTGCCAGTCACGACCGAGCGCAAACTTTTTTCGGCCACAAGGCTCGTTGAGTTTTTTGAGGAACACGCCCATGAACCCGTACTCATCGCTGGCCGATGACTTCTACATCAACATGAACTTGAACACCGAGATGCAGCTTCCCGCCGGCCGGGAAACGATCCTCGGATTCTTCGAGCGGGTGCAGAAGAAGTACCCGACGATGCGAAACTTCCACACGCGCGAGAACGGCGACTTTGTGCTGGAAGAGGACAAGGACATGGGTCACCAACGCTGGGTCACGCTCGAACCGCGCCGCGTTTGCAGCGGGCACATCAATCCGGACGAGGTCGATGATGCGGTTGAGCAGCACTCGCTGATCCTCGACCTCATCCCGTTCATGCTGTCAGTCAGCCCGCTCGATTGTGAGGCCCTCGATTTCATGATGGGCTTCGATTTCGCTTACCGAGGCAACCACGATGAACTCGTGGCGGAGGCCTTGGGCGTCGGATCGGCGATGGAAGGGATGCTCGACATCCCCGGCATGAAAGTGCTGAACTATGAGCCAACCATCACGATCGCCCTCGACGAATCGTGCCGTCGCCAGGCGCGGCTGATGATCGAGACCCGCACCAACGCCTACCAAGTTCGTCGCGGCGAGTTCCCCGAAGAGCAGATCAGCGTCTTCTTCACCGTCCGTCAGTACGGCAGTCTCGAATCCGACCTGTCCTACGAGCAAACGTTCTCGCAACTCCGCACCACGGCCGAACAGCTTCTGGAATCGCACGTCATCGAACAGGTGCTACGACCGCTCCAGCAGGCGATCGCCACGAAGTGACCTGACGGGTTGTCCACGCGATCAAACGATTTTCAAGCGTGGAAGCCTGAAACTATGAGGCAGGACTCGACATGGGAACCGGCATCGATCCGAAGGTGGACTATGCGTTCAAGCGAGTCTTCGGCAGCGAAGAAAATCGCAACGTCCTGCTGCATCTCCTTAGGTCGTGTGGACATTGGTGATGGTTTTGGCGTAAAGGGCTGCTTTTCCGTGATGCCAAGGAAGGCCATCAATGCTAGCGCGCCATGCGGTTTCGGA
>JAYSQC010000669.1:0-6953 GCA_043721755.1 Schlesneria sp. | reverse complement strand
ATTTACGTCCGAGAGTGAGCAGTCGGTCGCGTCGTAGGGTGGGACCAGCTCGCTTCGAGCGCCGGCCCACCACTCCATACTCGTTGGCAGCGAAACTGGCGGGCCGGCGCGGCGAAGCGCCGCTAGTCCCGCCCTACAGGTTTTGCCGCTCCAACAAGGCAATGGCCCTGGCAATCCGGTTGTCGGTGCGTGTGCATCGAAAATGGGCGATGCCGTTTAGGAACGAGGTCGCAATAACTTCCCGATCAGCCGCAGGGCGCTAGCCCCGGTTTGTGTCATCCAAACCGGGGCTAGCGCCCTGCGGCTGATCGCAGCCTGTTTCACTTCAGGAAGTGATTGCGTGCCTGTTCCTTAGCGAGACAACCTCATGATTTCAGCACTCGACGAGTATCGCCTGTTGGAACAAGTCGCCGCGACGCCTGACCGGGTTCGGTATCGCGCCGTCCACGTTGATTCCGCTCAGCCGGTCGAAGTGCAGGTCTTTAAGACCAGCGATGCGGATCGTTGGCGGCGCTGTCATCGCCGTGTGAAACTCGCGCAGATGGTTCAGGAGTCGGGCATCCGACCGGTTCTCGCCTACGAGCCTAAAGCCGAATCACCGTTTGTTGTGTTGCCGGAATTCGTCGGACGCACATTGCTCGACGAGTTGGGATCTGACTTGCCGATTGGCCCGCAAAGAGCGATTGAGATCGTGAGCCAGATTGTCGTGGCGCTGGACGCGGCACATCGTGTGGGACTCGCTCATGGGTCGATCGCGCCGGAGCACGTCGCGATTGCCGAGTCGATTCCGGAACAAACGCCCTGTTGCCAGATTTGCTTTGCCACCACACCGCCTCCTCACCGCGACGATTTTGCGGAGGATGTCCGGCAATTGGGTGACTTGTGGTTCTGGCTGACTGGCGACGATGTCCCAGCGGAGCAGGCGACGTTGCGCGACGGCATGAGAGCCGCGGATCCGCTGGATCGCCCCACGGCCGCCGACGTGTCGCGGTCAATGTGCGATTGGCTTGACCGCCTTGAGGCCGTTGGTGGGGGCACGTTGATCGTGCCCGCCTCCGAGCCGGGAGAATCGCCAAGCGGCGGTACGAATCTGATGTCGGCTGAGGAGGTGGCCGAATCCATCGAGCGTGAGCAACACGAAGTTTCGCGAATCACATCCCGTCGTGGCTCGGATCACTCGCCCCAAGCATCACGCATCAAGCCAAAAAACGCGCGGCCATCACAGGGCGTTGACCCGTTGTTGGAGCGGCAACAACTGGGGCGGTTCAAACTGTTGAAGAAGCTCGGCGAAGGGGGCATGGGCGCGGTTTGGAAAGCGGAAGACCCGCTGGATGGCCGTGTCGTCGCGATCAAAGTCTTGCGGTCCGAACTCGCCAAGAACGACATCGCGTTACGGCGGTTCCATCGCGAGGCGCGGATGCTGGCCGAAGTTGAAAGCCCGTACATCGCCAACTTGCTGGAGCTTAATGAAGACCACGGGCTGCAATACATCGTCATGGAGTTCGTGGATGGTCAGGACGTGCTGGCGTGCCTGAAGTCGCGTGGCCGGCTGTCGGAACGTGACGCGGTGGCGATGGTCGCTGATGTCGCGCGCGCACTGCGGGAAGCTCATGCGCGAGGCGTTGTGCATCGCGATCTGAAGCCGGAGAACATGCTGCTGGTCGCCAATCCGGATGACGAGCACGCCCCTCCGCGAGTGAAGCTCACCGATTTCGGACTGGCGCGCGAGATTCTGGAGTCGGAGTCGCAGCATCTCACCAGTGCCGGCTCGCTGCTGGGGACTCCGCTGTACATGTCGCCGGAGCAATGTTCGGGAACGGCGGTGGTCGATGCGCGCGCGGATGTCTATTCGCTGGGAGCCACGCTGTTTCAACTGCTGACCGGACGCCCGCCCTTCGAAGCGAACACGCTGATGGGGATCATCGCCAAGCAAGTCAACGAGCCGGCTCCGCCGATCAGGACGCTCGTCGCGGACCTATCGGAAGCGGTCGAGCAAGTCGTGGCCAAGTGCCTCGCGAAAAAGCCCGAAGCCCGCTTCCAACATGCCGGTGAGCTGCTGGATGAACTCGAGCGACTGCAGCGCGGCGAGCCGACCAGCATCCTGGCGCATCCGGCCTTGCCCTCCGCCGACGCGCGGGACGTTATGTCGTTCGACTTCGTTTGGGAGCTGCGGAACTCGCCGGAAAAACTTTGGCCGCACGTCTCGAACACCGAGCGTCTGAATCGAGCCATCGGCCTGTCGTCCGTGGATTACAGCGTCACGGCCAACGAACAAGGTGGGAGTCATCGCTTCGGCCGAATCCGCAAGCTGGGCATGACGATCGGCTGGCAAGAGCATCCCTTCGAGTGGATCGAAGGCCGCCGGATGGGCGTGCTGCGCGAGTATCACGAGGGGCCGCTCAAGTGGCTGACGAGCATCGTGGAGCTGACCCCGCGATCGGGCGGTGGCACGACGTTGTCACATCGCATCCGCATCGTCCCCTCCAATCTCATCGGGCGAGTGGCGGCCAAAATTGAAATCGGCGTGAAGACCCGCCGGTCGCTGGATCAGGTCTATCACCGCATCGACGCGGCGCTTTCGGGTGAACTGGGATCGCTCGGCGATCCGTTTGAAGACGTGCCCAACTTGCCAGCCGACAAGCAACGAAAGTTGGACCAGCGACTCAAACGCCTCGTCGAATTGGGTGTCGAGCCGTTCGTGGTGGAACGTTTCGGCGAATACTTGTCCTCCGCTCCGGTTCAGCAACTGGCCCGCATCCGGCCGATCGCGCTGGCCCAGCGGCTGTCGGTCGATGAGCGGCAGATGGTCGCCGCCTGCCTGCACGGAGCACGCGAAGGATTGCTGTCGCTGGTTTGGGACATCATCTGCCCGCTCTGCCGCATCCCGTCGCAGACTCAGGATTCGCTGAAGCTGCTCAAAGAACACGGCAACTGCCAAGCCTGCCAAGCCAACTTTGAACTCGACTTCGCCAACTCGATCGAACTCGTGTTTCGGATCGCCGCCGACATCAAGGACTGCGAGACCGGCATGTACTGCATCGGTGGCCCAGCACATTCGCCGCACGTCGTGGCTCAAGTCCGGCTCAAGCCCGGCGAGAAGTTTTCGTGCGATCTGAATCTCGGCGAAGGACTGTATCGGGTGCGGGGACCGCAGTTGCCGTACGTCGTCGAATTCCGAGTGCTGTCGGATTCGGGAGTCTCGCGCTGGGAACTCGATCTGTCACGCGGGCCGACTGCCGACACTCCGCGCGCCGTGCAGGCTGGAGCGCAGTTCTTCGTGCTGACCAACGATCAGGGACACGAACTGGTCGCGCGGCTGGAGCGTGTCGCCAGTCGCGCCGACGCATTGACCGCCGCTCGCGCCGCCGCGACGCCGCTGTTCCGCGAGCTGTTTCCGGGGGAATGCCTCTCCGGCAATCAGCTCATCCGCATCGAGCAGATCACGTTGTTGCTGACCCGGCTGGACCGTGCTGGGCAGTTGTACTTTGAACTGGGCGACGCGCGGGCGTTCGAGCGAGTTCACGAACACTTCCAACGGCTCAACGACATCGTGCAGCGCGAGGGTGGCTCGGTGGTCAAGACGCTGACCGAGGGGATCGAGGCGGTCTTCACGGAACCGCTGAGCGCCGTCCGCGCCGGCTTGGCAATGCGGGAACTTGGCGAGTCGGACCTGAGCATCGCGATCCATCGCGGCCCGGCGATGGTCGCCACGCTGAACGATCACCTCGACTACTTCGGTGCGACAGTCAGCACGGCGGAGCAACTGCTGGCGATGGCCCCGCAGCGCGGCTCGGCGACTCAATTGGTCGTCAGCAACGCGATCGCGATGGACGAAGCCGTGGCCGAAACAATCGCCGCGCGACAGCTTGTCTTTCGGGTGGAGCAGCAGCTCTCAACGACCCCACAGGTCTGGCCGCATCGAGTATTCGCGTCTGGACCCAGCAACGAGGGCCGCAAAGAAGAAGTGCGGTGACTTCACCGTAACTAAGCACAGATGATGGAGATGACGGTGTCGTCCCCAAAGTCCGATCAACCCAGAAAAGAAAGTGGCAATGAATTGCCGCACTCAAAATTGATGGCAAAAGTCGAGCTTAGTCTGCGTGAACAGGAATCGCCTCGAAAGGACATCGCACCATGAGACGCTCGAACACCGGTGGGGCACGCAAGCCTGTCTCAAAGTTTCCACACTTGTGGAAGAAGATGCAGAAGAATTTGGTCTTGAAGAATCTGGTTGCGAAGGGGAGGCGACCGCCGAAGGGAAAAAAGGCTCTGTAGGAAAAGGGTCGGACGTGAATGAGATGTGACTCGGTATCAACTCAACCTGCGCGACATCTCGTAAGGCGAGCGGTAAGAAAAAGCGTATCTATCGAAGCCTGACGCGCAAGCGAAGGATGATCGCCCAGCCTGAGGTCGGGATCACTCGGTTCCGGGCACTTCTCCATCCGCACGATGTGTCAGTTGTCGCAGCACATTGGGGCTAATTCCGATGTGCAGCGTGCGAGCGCTGCCGTCGCCCAGCATGACGTTGAAATGGTCGCCATGATGACTGCTGGGGCCGCCGACATCGTTGACTGCCGAATGCCGACTCGCCTTTAACCGTAGAGTTGGGACTGACGCGGTCTCTTCGTTCGGTCGCGTTACAAACTCGGGGGGAGCCACATTGCCAGCGGCATCGACCGCGCCCCGGTTGGTCCACACGACACCGTTGCGCAACGAGGCTCGCGTGCCCGACATCCAACCCAACTCGCCACCGTGGTCGATGCGCGACTCGGTCACGTAGATCGTGTACGAAGTTCCGTCTTCGACCTGCTCGTAACGAATGGCACTGTTGAGGAACAAGACTCCGTTCTGATTCACGTCGATTGGCGTTTCGGTGTCGTTGTGAATGCCGCAGTAACTCGTCAGGCCCACGGTGCCGCTGCGCGCCTGCGGGTCAGAGGGACAGAGCAGCAGTGACAACCGGTACGCGCGAACTGGCGCGTGGTAGGGGGCGTACACGCTCTGACGGAAGTCGATCTGCTCGTACTGATTCGCCGCGCTGCGCCGCGCGATTGCTGAATGGCGGGCAACAGCAATCCCGCCAAGAGGCAGATGATCACGACCACAACCAGCAGCTCAATCAACGTGAAGCCACGCTGGCAGTGAGCCTGTTGTGCGGGCAAACGGGCGGTGTCATTCATGGTGGTCTATCGTTCTCGCGGCCCAAAGTGAGGCGATAACATCGTTTAACCGCGTGGGCAACGCCCCGCGCGTCGAGCGATCTGGAATGCTGTTTCGCATTCGACGCGCGGGGCGTTGCCCACGCGGTTAAACGACTCAGCCTCGCCCGTGCGAGTTCTATTTCGAGTTGCCCAACGGGCGTGCGAGTCCACCGAGGCTGCGTTCCACGCCGCGTACGAACTCGGGGTCGAGACCGTTCAAGAACGCGCGGGCCTTCAACGCGGAGGCCGGCGGCGGGACGGGTGGTGCGTTCGGGTCTTGCTTCAGGCCGTCCTTCTCACAGACGAGCGCGAACTTCACGATGTCCTGCTTCGAGAGATCAGAGTCGAATGGCGGTTTGCCGTAGGACGCTGTCAGGCGATCCAGCACGGACCAATCCTTCCAGCGGGCGAGGTCGGGCAGCACGCTCGCGGCAAAGCGGGGCCGATCCAGAAATCGTCGCATCGCCGCCGGAAGTGTCTCCGCCGGAACCCGGTCGCGCGCGTAGTCCCAGATGAAGACCAAGGCGTTGCGGATCGGCAGCAAGTCGTCCTCAGCCAGCGGGTCGTTGAACTTCGCGTCCAACAGTTTGTTCAGTCCTCGTTCGCGCTGGAGCAAGATGTAGCCCGCCATCATGCCGTCAATGCCGAACCGGGGTTGCTCGGGATCGGGCCGCGCCATGATGAGCGATTCGAGGAACGCCGCGTCACTGTCGTCGCCGCTCAATCCGAGCAGCATCCCGTACAGACCGAGTCGGACTTGCAGCTTCAAGTCTTTCGATGCCAGCCACGTTCGCAGCTTGTCGCGCGGCAGTTTCGGAGCCAGCGCCGCGACATCTTTGTACTCGGCGCGACTGAACTCGGCGAAGGCATCTGCCGCGATCTCATCATCTGCAACTTCGAGGAACTTCAGGAAGAAGGCGAGCCGATTGGAAGTTTCAGGAGACGGTGCCTGGCGAATGTACCCGTAGCGTCCCTCAGTGACTTCGACGGGATCTGTCCATGTCGGCTCGTCCTCGCCCTGTTCGCGAAACAGCAGAAACAAGTCGCCCGGCTGGCCGTCGCGTGCGAAAGAAATCGTGACGCGACTCCCCGGTTTGAAGTCCTGGGCTTTGCCGCGCACAACTTCGACCACTTCAAACGTCGTGACCGCGGTCATGGTCGTCTCATCGCCGACGAGTGAGACCCATTTCACTTGCAGCGCCGCATCGCACTTCGCCAGCCGATGACTGAATGGCGGCTCGGTCGGCCCGCAAAACGGACAACCGGGAACGGCTCGCGCCACCGCCCCATCTGCCAGCAACAGGCCGCCAGCAAACACCATCAAGGCAAATCGCCAAATCCGTGGCATGTTGAATTCCTGAAATAGCGGTGGAACCGTATCGAGTGGCCTGCGATGGCTGGTGCCCTGACAGTCCTACCAGCCTGTTGAAAAACGTAGGGTATGCGTCCCGCTTGCCCGTGATTCAAGTTGGAAAACGGGCAAGCCAGAGGCTCACCCTACGTTTTTCAACAGGCTGCTACGTCTGGGGGGGGCGTCAACCAGAAGAGTGTCCCGGTCACTCAAAGCGTCCAAGACACTGCAAACAACCGCCGATTGTGACCGCGTTTCCCGACCAAGCCTAGTGGTCGAACAACTTTGTCTTGAGGGGTTCCTCACTAGCCCGACGCGCAAGCGAGGGCTTCACTTTCGACAACGGTTTGCCCTCGCTTGCGCGACGGGCTAGTTATTGAACAACCCCGCAATCTCAAGTT
>JAYSQC010000668.1:0-1212 GCA_043721755.1 Schlesneria sp. | reverse complement strand
GTGCATTCGCTCCGCGAATGCTTGGCATTCGCGGAGCGAATGCACCACAGAAGAAGCCACCACGAACAACCGAATACCTCAACAAGGACCGTGCGAGGTCTGGCTTTGTTGCCGGACTTCGAGACGGATCAGACGGGCGGGAGTGCCCGAGCAACGGGGAGAAACCTACAATGCCGCCCGTTCGGCCACGTCAAAGGAGATTGGGATCATGACATTCAGTACTTCTGCTCCACCACGATTGACGGTCGCACAGTTTGAGGAACGGCTGGCGGACGGAGACCGTTGGATTGAGTTGGTCGCGGGACAATTGATCCGGCTCGACTCGCCCGATGAGAGTCACGGAGATGTTGTTCGCAATCTGTCGCGACCGCTGGCCAAAATGGTGAAGACGTTGCCGGACCTGTCGATTTGCTTCGAGCTGCCCGTCGTCATCTCACGCGAGACCGCGACCGTTCGCTGTCCGGCGGTCTCCTGCTTCCAATCGACCGATCGGTTTGCAGAGACCGAGAAGCTGCTCACCGATTCGCGGCCCGCGCTGGTGATCGAAGTTGCTTCGACGAACGACCGTCGCGAGGGGATGTCGGAACGCGTGTCGTGTTACCTCGACGCGGGCGTGATCGGCGTCTGGGTGATTGACCCGGTCACACGCCACGTCCACCAGTTCGTCGCTGGCAGAGGCGGCACGATGCTGCGCGAGAAAGATGTTCTCAACGGTGCGCCGCTGTTGCCGGGCTTGGAACTCGCCGTCACGGACTTGTTCCGCCAACCGAAGTGGGCACAGTGATTAGAGGGCGTTTCAAAACTAGCCCGACGCGCAAGCGAGGGCCTCACCGTGATTGAACGTTCCGCCCTCGCTTTGATTTCACGCGAAGCCCTCGCTGGCGCGTTTTGAAGTTGCGCTGTTCTGGATTTCCGCCCCCACGGGGCAGCCGTAAGTCAGCCCAGGGCCAGCGACCAACGGGAGCGCCGCCCTGGGTCTCGGTCGTCACAGAATCTCAAGCCCTGAAGCGGCGGCACGATGTTGCTCGCAGGAAGAGTGTCGCCCCTTCAGGGCTTGAAAATCACGGTCAACCGCCAACCCAGTGGTCGGGCAACTTTGTCTTGAGGGGTTCCTCACTAGCCCGACGCGCAAGCGAGGGCTTCACTTTCGACAACGGTTTGCCCTCGCTTGCGCGTCGGGCTCGTTGTGGAACAACCCCGCAATCTCAAGTT
>JAYSQC010000667.1:0-15431 GCA_043721755.1 Schlesneria sp. | reverse complement strand
GCTAGTGGTCGAACAACCTTGTCTTGAGGGGTTCCTCACGAGCCCGACGCGCAAGCGAGGGCTTCACTTTCGACAACGGTTTGCCCTCGCTTGCGCGTCGGGCTCGTTGTGGAACAACCCCGCAATCTCAAGTTGTTCGACCACTAGGTCTCGCTGGAAACCGACCGCAATAAGCACTTCCCCCGCGACTCACAGACCATCGACATCCTCGACCTGCTGCACATCCTGCCACGCCTGTGGGACGCGGCGCACCTGTTCCACCAGGAAGCCAGCCCCGCAGCCATCGCGTTCGTCAGACGCCGCCTGCTGCGCGTCTTGCAAGGACAGGCCAAATTGTTGGCTGGGGGGCTGGATGCTCCCAAGTCGGCGTTAGCGGGGTTGATCACGGCGTTGGCGGTGTTTGGGTTTGGGATGCCGGTTTCGGCGGCGGTGGCTTCGGCGGGGTATGAGGCTTGTTTTGAGTTGTTGCCGATTGGGTGGATCGTTGTCGCGGCGGTCTGCTTGTTTCAACGGACCGTGAAGAGCGGCCATTTTGAGATTGTGAAGCGTTCGGTGGTGGCGCTGTCGCCGGATCGGTGGGTGCAGGCGCTGTTGATTGCGTTTTGCTTTGGGACTTTTATCGTGGTCGCAGCGGTCGCCACCGGGCAGCGCGGCGGCGAGGCGAAGATTCTGCGCTTCGTCTTTCTGCGCTTCGTCTTTCTGCACAGTGTGGTTCTGGCCGCGCTGGTCGGAGCATTGACGATGGCGCAAGCCTACGTCCTGACGTGGATGATCCCCGGCTGATCAGTGGTCGGACAAATTTGTATTGCCCACGGGTGTCGTTTCACCGCAGTGGTCTGCACATGTTGCGAGCGGTTCATTCCCCTTGTTAGGCTCCCGCCAACACATGGAATGCTCCCGACTTGGAACCCGCATGAATCTGATCGTCCTTGCCCTGCGGCGGCCGTTGACGGTGGTGGTCGCGCTCATCGCCATCACCCTGTCGTGCGGCGTGGCGCTGCGTCCGAAGAGCTGCGATGCGTGGCTGGCGAAGTACGGGATCGAGCTGCCGATCAAGCGGATGAAGGTCGATATCTTTCCGGCTTTGAATCTGCCCGTGATCTACGTCTGTCAGCCCTACGGCGGGATGGACCCGGCGCAGATGGAAGGGTTGCTCACCAATTACTACGAGTACCACTTCCTCTACATCAGCCACATCCATCACGTCGAGAGCCGCAACGTGCAGGGGATGGCCCTGATGAAGTTGCAGTTTCACACTGGGACCAACATGGCGCAGGCGATGGCCGAGACCATCAACTACGTCAATCGGTCTCGGGGCAAGATGCCGCCCGGCACGATCCCGCCGTTCGTGATGCGGTTCGACACCGGCAGCGTGCCGGTGGGATATCTCGTCCTCTCCAGCGCGACGAAGTCCGTCAACGAGATTCAGGAACAGGCGCTGAACAAGGTCCGGCCGATGTTCTCGACACTTCCGGGGGTCTCGGCCCCGCCGCCGTTTGGAGGGAGTGACCGCTCAATTGTGATTCGAGCCAATCCGGATCGACTCCGCTCGTATGGCATTTCCCCCGACGATGTGGTGACGGCGCTGGCGACGGGCAACTCGGTCAGTCCCTCGGGCAACATCCACATCGGTGACAAATACCCGATCGTGCCGACCAACGCGGTGGTGAAGAACCCGCAGGATTTGGGGGCCATCCCGATCAAACAGGCTGGCGGCTCGACGGTCTATCTGCGCGACATCGGCATCATTGAGGACGCCGCCGACACCACGACCGGCTACGCCTTGGTGGGCGGTCGTCGCGCGGTCTACATCCTCGCGACCAAGCGCGCCGAAGCCTCGACGATGTCCGTGATCGACGAAATCAAGTCGGCTCTGCCCAAGATGCAGCAGGAACTGCCCGACGACATCAAAGTGACGTTCGAGTTTGACCAGTCGCCGTATGTGACCCGCGCCATCAACAGCCTCTGGAATGAGGGGCTGCTCGGCGCCTGTCTCACCGGACTGATGGTCCTCGTCTTCCTGCGCGACTGGCGCAGCGCCCTGATCGTCGTGCTGAACATTCCGCTGGCGATCATGTCGTCGGTCGTTGGCCTCTGGCTGTGCGGACAGACGATCAACCTGATGACGCTCGGCGGCCTGGCGCTCGCGGTCGGCATCCTCGTCGATGAAGCGACTGTCGAGATCGAGAACATCCACACGCAGTTCCAGCACACTGATTCGGTGGCCCGCGCGGTGCGACTCGGCAACGCTCAAACCGCCGTCCCGCGTCTGCTGGCGATGTTCTGCATTCTCGCGGTCTTCGTTCCGTCGTTCTTCATGGAGGGAGCGGCCCGCGAACTGTTTGTGCCGCTCTCACTGGCCGTCGGCTTCGCGATGATCGCCAGCTATGTGCTGTCGAGTACGTTCGTGCCGGTGGTCTGCGTGTGGCTGATGAAGGGGCGAGGGACGAGGGCTGAGAGGCAAGGGACGGAGCAGAATCTGATCTCGGCATCTTCATCCGACGGCCGTCAGGCCGGAGTGGTCCCCTCGCCCCCGCCTGTCTTGGGCGAAACAAAGACAGCGGGGCAGAGGGCTAGGGTGAGGGGGCCGAGTGGCGAGAACGCCCCCAATCTCACCACCGACTTCACTCTTCCTCCCTCCCCTCGGCGGGGAGGGCCGGGGAGGGGGGCCGATGAGGAGTGGACGCCGCCCACGTCAGCAGCCCCCCTCCCTAACCCTCCCCGCCAAGGGGAGGGAACAAGGCCAATGCAGGCCGAAGCGAAAGCCCCCCTCACCCTCACCCCCGATGACGGGGGCGAGGGGACAAGGCATGAAGAACCCCTCACCCTAACCCTCTCCCCGCAAAGCCGGGGCGAGGGGACAAGAGGAGCAGCCCCGTCCAACGCAGCGCCCGCTCGAACTTCGTTCCTGATGAACATGTACATGCTCCTCGTCATCGGCGTGGTCAAACTGCGGCTGCTTACTCTGTTCGTCTACCTGATGATCTGCGGCGGGATCATCGCGTCGGTTGGCAGTCGGCTCGGTTGGGAAATCTTTCCGTCGGCGGATGTCGGTGAGTTTCGCTTGAGGCTCCGCGCACCGGACGGCACGCACATCACGAAGACGGAACAAATCACGCTCGAAGTCCTCGACATCATTCGCGAACAGGTCGGTGGCCAGAACATCGAACTGACGCTCGGCTACGTCGGCACCGTTCCTGCCAGTTTCCCGATCAACGCGGTCTATCAATGGTCGCGCGGCCCGGAAGAGGCGTTGCTGCGGATCGCCCTCAAGTACGGCAGCGGCATCAGTACGGAAGCAATGAAAGAGACACTGCGGGTCGAGTTGGCGAAGCGGCTTCCCGATGTCCGCTGCTCGTTCGAGCCGGGCGACATCATCAGCGAGGTGATGAGTTTCGGCTCGCCCACGCCGATCGAGATCGCCGCGCGCGGCGCGAGCCTCGACGACAACCGGGCCTTCATTCTCAAGGTGAAAGCCGAGCTGGAGAAGCTGCCATTCCTGCGCGACATCCAAATCGCGCAGTCGCTCGACTACCCGACCGTCAGTGTTCACATCAACCGTGAGAAGGCGGGACTCAGCGGCACGACGGCGGCTCAGATTTCGAGATCGGTCGTGGCGGCAACGTCCTCCACGCGGTTCCTCGTTCCCAACTACTGGCCCGATCCGAAGAGCGGCATCGGCTACCAAGTGCAGCTTGAAATTCCGCAGCGCGAGATGCGCACGTCCGATGATCTCGGCATGGTTCCGGTCAATCACAGTGGCAACCACGCGTTGCTGCTCCGCGACGTGGCCGACATCAGTCCCGGCAAGATGCCCGGCCAGTTCGACCGCTACAACATGAAACGCGAGATCACACTGACCGCCAATATCGAACCGCTCAGCGCCGGGGGACTCGATCTGGGGCGCGCGTCTCAAAAAATCCTGGCCGTTCTCAAACGCTTGGAGAAGTCGGGTGAACAGCCGGCCAGCGTGACGACCGAACTGCGCGGTCAGATTCCTCCGATGAGACAAATGTTGAGCGGCCTCGGCGTCGGGCTGCTGCTGGCGGTCGTCGTGATCTTTCTGATGCTGACAGCCAACTTCCAATCGGTGCGGCTGTCTCTGGCCACGGTCTCGACCGCCCCGGCTGTGATCGCGGGAGTCGTCCTCGCCCTCTACTCGACCGGCCAGACGATCAACATCCAATCGTTCATCGGCGCGATCATGGCGATTGGCGTCGCGATGGCCAACGCGATCCTGCTCGTCACGTTCGCCGAGCAACGTCGCCACGCGGGCGACACCGGCTGGAACCCTGCCGTCAACGGAGCCATCGCCCGCGTCCGCCCGATCCTGATGACGAGTCTCGCGATGACCGCCGGGATGCTGCCGATGGCCCTCGGCTGGGGCGAGTCTGGCCAGCAAACCGCACCGCTGGGCCGAGCCGTCATCGGCGGCCTGCTCGCCGCGACCATCGCCACGCTCTTCATTCTCCCCGCCGTCTTCGCCCTGCTGATGGGCAAGCCCTCTTCCCAATCCGCGTCTCTCGACCCCGACGACCCGACGAGTGCATACTGCGACGGTGACATTTCTCAGGAGACTCAATCATGAATCTGACAGCCGTGTATCTCGAAGTCCCTGAAGGCTACATCGCCTTCGTGGAAGAACTCCCCGGCGCGAACACGCAAGGGGCGACATTGGAAGAAGCGAGAGAGAACCTGCAAGAAGCGGTGACGCTGGTCCTCGATGCCAATCGGGAACTGGCTGAGAGGTCGCTCGCGGGACAGGTCGTGACGCGAGAACCCTTCGTGTTGGTCGCATCATGAAGCGGCTCGATTTGATTCGACACGTCGAGTCTCACGGCTGCGTTTTGCTTCGTGAAGGTGGCAGCCACAGCGTCTACGTGAATCCGATCCTCGTGCAAACGTCCGCGATCCCGCGACACCGCGAAGTAAACGATTTTCTCGCTCGGAAAATCTGTCGTGACCTCGGCATTGCCGTACCCTAGCTATCCACGAAGCAGCGACACTCAGGGAAAACCGGATGACCGCGTGCGATCCCAATCGGCTTGATCGAATGATTGAATTGCTGCACGAAGTGTGGCAACACGTTCCAGACTGGCGACTCACACAACTCGTTATCAATGCCGCCGACACGACCCATGATTGCGGCCCGTTGTTCCAATTGGAGGACACTCAGATGGAAACAAAACTCCACGAATTGGTTCGATCCTTGGATCGGCAACGACGAGACGATCCTCCGCCTTTGTGTTCAGAAGACTTCGCGCCCTCCCAAACGACATTTCAGCTCGACAAGTCTCAGAGGCTGGCCGCAGCCGGATTCCAAATGGGTGATGCGGCAGACTTCCTCAACCTGTCCGAGGAGGAACAACGCATCGTCGAAGAACGGGTTTCGATGAGCAAAGCGAAGCTCAACAAACAGCAAACGACGAACAAGTCTCACAAAATGAGAAAGCCCAATCCATGAGGACTCGAATCGCAAGTGTTGCCCTGATCCTCTTCACTGTCGGGTGCGAGAAGGCTTCGAGCGTGATGCCTCTTGCCGCTGGAGCCTCTTCGAGTCCGGCGATAGCACTGCCGCCGATCAAGGTCACGCCGATCAAGCCCGTCAAAAAAACGCTGGTGCGGATGGTCGAGCAGCCGGGGCAGGTCGAGGCGTTTGAAGAGGCTCCGCTGTTTGCCAAGGTGACGGGATACGTTCGGAAGCGGCATGTCGATCTGGGCGACAAGGTGACGGGACCGAAGTACGACGCGACGGGAAAGCAGACCGTTCCGGGACAAGTGTTGTGTGAGTTGGCCGTTCCCGAGTTGAACGAGGAGCACACGCAGAAGCTCGCGCTGATCGAGCAAGCGGAAGCCAACGTCCAGCAGGCGGTCGCGGGGATTCAAGTGGCCGAGGCCACGGTCGCCTCGGCATACGCGAAGGTCGCGGAATCGGAAGCGGCGGCCGAACGAGATCAGGCGATCTATGACCGCTGGAAGTCCGAAGCGGCTCGCGTGGCGGAACTGGTCACATCGGGATCTCTCAGCCAGAAGGTGTCGGATGAAACGGCGAGTCAGCTTCAAGCGGCCGATGCCGACCGTCGACAGACAGCCGCGAAAGTGCGTTCGGCCACCGCGATGACTCACGAGGCGAAGGCACTCGTCGAGAAAGCGAAGTCGGATCATGTCGCGGCGCGCGCTCGTCTCAAGGTCGCGACGGCCGATGCCGAGCGGACGAAGACGATGCTCGACTACACCCTGATCCGCGCGCCGTTCGACGGCCGGATCGCGGCCCGTCACATTCACCTCGGACACCTCGTGCGCGCCGCCGCCGGGGGCAATGACTCACCGCTGCTGGTTGTTGTCGGCATCGACAAGGTCCGCGTGAAAGTCGATGTCCCCGAAGCCGATGCGGTTCTCATCCAAGACGGCTGCGACGCGACCGTGCGCGTCCCCTCATCACCCGGCACGTCGTTCGCCGGCAAGGTGGCTCGATCCGGTTGGTCGCTCGATCCGGCCACGCGCACGCTGCGGGTCGAGATCGACGTGGACAACGCCTCGGGAACACTGCGGCAGGGAATGTACGTCACCTCCGAATTGAAGGCGGCCGTGCGCGAGAACGTCCTCGCGCTGCCGCGTGCGGCCGTCCTCACAATGGACAAGGTCACGTTCTGTCATGTGATCGACACGACCGGCAAAGTCTCGCGCGCTCCGGTTCGGCTCGGCATCCAAAGCGGAGCCGAAGTCGAAATCCAATCGGGACTGACCGGGAATGAACACGTCATCGGCGCGAACTCGGCAGCGTTCAAGGAAGGACAAATCGTCGAAGTCGTCGTGCCTCCGTCCGCGAAATAGCCCTGTAGGATGGGCACTCCTGCCCGTCCGCTCTTCTATACGAAAGCGGACGGGCAGGAGTGCCCGTCCTACACGGTGTCCGCAGAGTCTGCCTGACGGGTACGACCGGGGCGACCCGCCTCCGACTGCCTCACGCGGCACATTCAGACTCCGTGTTGAAGGCGGCACGGACGATACCTCATGGGCCGAGGGACACGGATCGTCCCCGGTGCGGAATACAGCCTTGGGGAGCCGGTCATGAAGAAGCTGTTCCGTCACGGAAGACGGACGGTTTGTGTCGTTGCGTTGGTGGTGCTGCTGCTGCCGCTGGGTTGCTCGGCGACGCGCACCGCTCGCGTGGCGCAGAAACCACCGGTGGAAATTGCCTCCGTCGAACCGGTCGCCACCTTGGATGAATCCGGAGCGGGGCGAACGAGTCTCACGACGGCGTTGTCCGCAGCGACTGACACGGAAGAGTTGTCGCACGTCACTCAGGTCTCCGCGTTGAACGACGCACCGGGAGAGACTCGTCCGGACGTGGGCGTCCGGACGACAGGGGCGACACCGATCACGTCGTCATCCGCATCGGCCTCGTACCCGCTCGACCTCGGCGGCGTGCTGGGTCTCGCCGGCGGGCAGAACCCGCAGGTGATTCTCGCTCGTGAGCGGATCAACGAAGCGTATGCGCAGGTGGATCGGGCCGACGTGTTGTGGCTGCCGTCGCTGCGAGCGGGCGTGAACTACAACAAGCACGAGGGGCCGATTCAGGACGTGGCGGGAAGCGTCTTCAACACGAGTCGCGGGTCGCTGTACGGCGGACTCGGGGCGGGAGCGGTCGGAGCGGGATCGCCGTCGGTGCCGGGACTCGTTGCCAACTTCCATCTGACCGACGCGCTCTTCCAACCGAAGATCGCTCGCCATCAGGCGTCGTCGCGACAGTTCGCGGCCACGTCGGCTCGCAACGATGTGCTCTGCGATTCGGCCATCGCGTATCTCGAACTGCTGCGCGCCGAACAACGACTCGCCATCGCGCGCGAAGCCCGCGAGAAGACGAACCGCATCGCCACACTCACCGGTGAGTTCGCGCGAGTCGGTCAGGGAGCAGCCGCCGACCACGACCGGTCGCTGGCGGAACTGGCCGCGCGCGACGGCGATCTCTCGCAGGCCGAAGAACTGGTGCAAACGGCCTCCGCAAAGTTGGCCTTCCTGATTCACGCCGACCCGAGCGTGGCCATCACGACGCACGAACCGGTGGTGATTCCGTTGAGCTTCACGTCGCCCGAGTCCACCGCACACGAACTGGTCGCGCAGGGACTCAGCCGCCGCCCCGAACTGGCTGAGCATCGGCAGCTCGTCGGCGAAGCGTGCGAACGGTTGCGGCGCGAGAAGTATGCACCGCTGATCCCGAGCGTGTTGCTCGGTGTCAGCTACGGCGGGTTCGGGGGTGGACTGGGCAGCACCATCACGAACACGGCCGACCGCTTCGACGGCGATGCGGTCGCGTATTGGGAGGTCCGCAATCTCGGCTTCGGTGAGCAGTCCATTCGGAGCGAAGCCGCCTCACGACTGCGGCAGGCCCAATGGCGCGAGGTCGTCGTGATGGACCGCATCGCGCAGGAAGTGGTCGAATCGCACGGCCAAGTTCAGTCGCGCCGCCAGCGGATCGAACTCGCGAAGAGCGGGATCGAAGCGGCTCAACGTTCGTATGACCTCAACCTGCAACGGATCGAAAACGCGAAGGGCCTCCCGATCGAAGCCCTTCAAGCGGTGCAAGCCCTCGCCCAAGCCAGACGCGATTATTTGAACGCGGTCATCGACCACAACGTCGCCCAACTGAGACTCTGCCGGGCGACGGGCTGGTTTGAAGAATCCTCCGCTCCGTCGGCAGAGTGACCGATCTCCAGCAGCGTGGCAAATGCGAGATCTAGGCTTTGTCGGAAAACGATCAGCCGCTGGGCGCTAGCCCACGGTTTCCCCGCAGAAACCGGACGCGAGCGCGTTCCGGCGGATCGTTTTCCGACAAAGCCCAGCCTCGTGCTACGCATCGGGTACTCTCAATGTCCCGAACCTTTTCAAGCGGAACCGGCTCCAATCGCGAAACTGGCTTACCATTGTGCAAGCTGGTAGTTTGTCGCCCGCTCACCGGCTTGCTTGTCGCCCCTGCACGGCGACTTTTGTTGATGAAGGTTCACACGATCCATGCTTGAGACCAACGGCCCCGATTTCACCAAGTCCGAGTTGCTTCCCGTCATCGCTCAAGATGCGGCGAGCGGCGATGTGCTGATGCTCGCGTACATGAATGCGGAAGCGTATGCCGAGACACTCCGCACCGGGCGAGTCTGCTACTTCAGCCGCAGCCGTCAGAAACTGTGGCGCAAAGGCGAAGAGAGCGGCAACATCCAAGAGTTGAAGGCCCTGTTCTACGACTGTGACGCCGACACGTTGCTCGTGAAGGTCAATCAGATCGGTGGAGCCGCCTGCCACGAAGGCTTCAAAAGTTGCTTCTTCCGCCAGATCGACCCGGCCACCGGTACGGTCACCACGCTCGGCGAACGACTCTTCGATCCCAAGGCGGTCTACAAGAAATAGTCCAAGACCAGAAACCATTCGACCACAGATCACACGGATGAGCACGGATAAGACGGAAGAGTTGCAACGGCTTCAGCTCGAAACTTCCTTCTGATCCGGGTCATCTGTGAATCCGTGGTCAAACTCCAGACCCCATTTCGGATCGAAACCAGACCATGACCGACAAGCTGATCAAACTCGGCATCCCCGCAGGGAGTCTTCAAGACGCGACGGCCGAACTGTTCAAGAAGGCGGGCTACACGATCAAGTTCTCGTCGCGCTCGTATTACCCCGAGATCGACGACATCGAGATCGAGTGCCTGTTGATCCGCGCTCAGGAAATGGCCCGCTACGTTGAGCAGGGTGTACTCGACGCGGGCATTACCGGCCACGACTGGGTCTTGGAGAACGAAGCCGACGTTCACGAAGTGTGCGAGCTGATGTTCTCCAAAGTCAGTCGCCGTCCGGTGCGCTGGGTGCTGTGCGTCCCGAACGATTCACCGGTTCAATCGGTGCAGGATCTGCAAGGGAAACGGATCGCCACCGAGGTCGTCGGACTGACGACGCGCTACCTCGCCAAGCACGGCGTGACGGCGCACGTCGAATTCTCGTGGGGTGCCACCGAGGTCAAGCCGCCCAAGCTGGCCGATGCCATTGTCGAAGTGACTGAGACGGGCAGTTCGCTCAAAGCAAACAACCTGCGGATCGTCGAAGAGGTGCTGCAAAGCACGACGCGGTTCATCGCCAACAAGGCTTCGTGGCAGGACGCTGCCAAACGCGAGAAGCTCGAAAACATCGCGCTCATGCTCCATTCGTGCCTCGCTGCGGAAGGCAAAGTCGGACTGATGATGAACGTCCGCCGCGCTGATCTCGCACAAATCCTGCGAGAACTCCCCGCACTGCAAAAGCCGACCGTCGCGTCCCTCTCCGATCCCGATTGGGTCGATGTGAATACGATCGTGGACGAGTCCTATGTCCGCATGATCGTCCCGCGCCTGAAGGCGGCCGGCGCGAAGGGGATCGTCGAGTACCCGATCAGCAAGATCATCGACTGATGACAGTTGTTGAAGCGGTAGGGTGCGTGGAGTCTTCGGAACGCACCGCCTTGCGAACGGCCGACTTCCTACTCGCTTGCCTGTTTTCCAACGGCAATCACGTTTCCAACGGCAATCACGGGCAAGCGAGACGCTTACCCTACGTTCTTTAACAGGCCGATTGCGGATTGTTGAAAGCAGCACCGCCAACCCTCACAACGTCTTGAGGTACTCCAGCAGTGCCTGCTTCTCGTCTTCATCGAGGACGTTGGGGAACGTGTGACCTGAAGCACTCTTGCCCGGTTGCTTCGTGTCGAAGTAACGACGGCGGTGAGCGGTCGCTTTAACGGAGCGCGGGACGCTGTCGAACGTCTCGACTTCGAGGCCCACTTTGTCCTGATCGTACCCGTCCTCGGTTCTCTTCCAGACGACCGGCCGCGCGTCCGAGTGCAGCACATGCCACAACGTCGGAACCGAGCCGTTGTGAAAGTACGGGGCACTCGCCCAGATGCCGTCGAGCGGCGGGGCCACATAACCGACCGGATCGACTTCCACCGGATCGGCTCCGAAGCGGCTGAGCCAACCGTCCTTCACCCACTGACGATGCTCGACCGTGAGCGACCGGAAGCGCAGCGGATCGGTCCCGACTTCATCGAGTTCGATCGTGCGTTGCTCGTACTTGCCCTTCGCTCCGTAGGTGCCGTGACAGCGCGCGCAGTTTTCGACGAAGACTCGCTCGCCGCGCGAGGCCAGCTCGCGGTTGATCTCGAACGGGTACTTGGGAGGTTCGAGCGACTCGATCCACGCGAGTAAGTCCGTGAAGTGAGGCTCCCATTCGGCGAGTTTTTCCGGTGTGACGCGCGGGAGCAGAATGAACTGCATCAGGGGACGGGGCGTCTTCGGGGAATGGCCGTCCGCATAAAGTGATCGCTTTTTACGGACGTTCCAGAACGGCGGCGCGTCCATGTCGTGATGCGACAGCTTCGGCAGCTTACGATTCGTATCGACGGTCATGTCGAGATTGCGATACGTCCCGAGGACAACTCCGAACATCACCGCGTTCGTCGTGCCGTTGGTCGTGCTGAGCGGCAACTGCAATGTGGCGAGGTCGAGGTGTCCGAGCTTCTTGCCTTGCGACAACTTCACGAGCCGCACGTCTTCGGTCAACGTTTGCAGTGCGGTGTGTGAGTTCGGCAGACCGGGGAGGACTCGCCCCGCAACCTTGCCGCCGTGACAGGCCAAACAATTCATGGTCCAAATGCCGTTCGCATCGACGACATAACCGAGCGGTTTGATCGCGGGAGCCGCCTCGGGATCGGGCATGATGCCGTAGTACGAAAAGATCAGCCGTCGTCGTGTCGCCTCAGCGGCTTGCTCCGCCTGCGATCGATCCGGCTCGGGCCAGACGGTCCAGAGCGACGACAACACCGCTTCATCAAAATCGGGAGGCAGAAATGGGTGAGTCCTCAGTGACGAATAGCCTCTCGCCGCCGGTGACTCTTTGTCCGAGACCGCACGAGGCTCGTCACCACGCGACACCGTGACATTCAGCCCAATGCACACGCAGACTCCAACGGCAGCAACACAGCGCGACAACAGCGGCACGACTTCACTCCTCGGCAGGCCAGTCCAATACTCGGCTCGACGTTATAGTCGGGCAGTGCGAGTTGGCGAATGGATGAGCTTCCTTAGCCGAGGTCGCACAGGTCGGGGGTCGGGCGTTCAAATTTCAAAATTGGCCGTCACGATTGCCGTTGATCCAGACAACGTCTCATCGGCCAATTTTGAAATTTGAACGCCCGACCCCAATTCGCTGTGTGCTTCCCCCGTGAGGTCTGAAGTCATGATTGACACCGAACATCTGCTGACCTCGACATTCCTGCGTCGGGCTGAATGGTTGGATGAGACCGGTTCGACGAATGATCTCGCGCTGCAATGGGCGGGTGATTCGGCGGTCGTCACGCCCTGCTTAATCGGGGCGACACGACAGCAGGCAGGGCGAGGGCGTGGAGCGAATCGTTGGTACGGCAGCGAGGGAACGCTGATGTTCTCGGTCCTGTTCGACATGACCGCCTTGGGGATCGCACAACAACTGTGGCCGCAGTTTTCGCTCGTGACCGGGCTGAGTGTGGCTGAAACGTTGGAGGTCTTCCTGCCGCAGTCGGCCGTCGGATTGAAGTGGCCCAACGACGTGTGGCTCGCCGGTCGCAAGGTCTGCGGGATTTTGATCGAGCAGCCGGATCGAATGCCCGGCCGACTCGTGGCCGGTCTCGGCTGGAACGTCAACACCGCGTTTGCCTCCGCGCCCGATGACATTCGTGCCATCGCCACTTCCATGCGAGACACATCCGGCAGCACTTTCGACGAAGGGGATGTCTTGCGGTGTTTTCTTCAGCGCTGGGAAACGAACCTGACAACATTGGCAGCAGGATCGTTCGACCTCGCCGCGCGATGGACTCGGTTCTGCGTCCTGCGCGATCGGCGCATCCGTGTCTCCGCGACAGAACTCGAATGCACGGGCGATTGTCTCGGTATCGCGTCGGACGGAGCATTGCTCGTCCACGATGGTCATCAAACCCGCCGCTACTACGCGGGAACAGTGAGACTGATCGAGAGCCACGGCGTTTAACCGCGTGGGCAACGCCCCGCGCGTCGAGCTACGAACGAGCCTGTTTCGCACATCGACGCGCGGGGCGTTGCCCACGCGGTTAAACGAGGCAGGGGACGTGCGCGAATGACCGTGCCGGTTGCGGGAAAGTTCATTGAGTGGCCAAGCTGGTTCTGACGATTGACATGAACTGACACGGCGAACACCCTGTGCCGCCGCTGGGCGAGTTATCGGATTGCGGTGAGTTGTCCGGCCGGAGTGAGTTCGCCGACGAGATGTGTTTGGTTTGATTTGTAGATGTGATGATCGGCCTGTTGAAAACGTAGGGTAAGCGTCTCGCTTGCCCGGCTTTGCCGATAAAGCCGATGAAAAACGGGCAAGCGAGACGCTTACCCTACGTTTTCGGCTGGCTGCGGCCGCTTTTAGGACGGGGTACGGAATGGGCTGGGAAGCTTGGTTGGTGTTGTTTGTCGTGGTCACGATGGTCTATGGGCTGGCACGCGAATGGAGTTCGCCGGATGCGCTGACGGTCGGCTGTCTGCTGGTCTTGGTCATCGCGCAGGGCTTGTTTGATTCTCCCTCTCTGCCCACCACCAAACAGGCGTTTGAAGGGTTCGGGAAGGAGTCACTGATCAGCGTGGGCGTCCTCTTCGTGATCGTCACCGGGCTGATGCAAACGGGCGCGATGAACTTGTTAACGGAACCGTTTCTCGGACGACCCAAAACCGTGCTATCAGCGCAGATTCGACTGCTGATTCCCGTCACGACATTCAGTGCGTTCCTCAACAACACGCCGATCGTCGCGATGTTCATGCCGGTCGTGGATGACATCTGCAAGAAGTCGCGGATCAGTCCCTCAAAGCTGTTCATGCCGATGGCCTTCGCGGCGACGTTCGGCGGCGTCTGCTCAATGATCGGGACGAGTACGAATCTCGTGGTGAAGGCGCAGATGTCCCAAGAGGGGCTGCGTTCGTTCGGCATGTTCGACATCACCTGGGTCGGTCTGCCGTGCGCGATCGGTGGCGTGATCTACATGTTGATCTTCAGTCGCTGGCTGCTACCCGACCGCCGTCCGGCGATCAGTTTGAGCGACGATCCTCGGCAATACACGGTAGAGATGGTCGTTCAAGCGGGCGGGCCGCTCGTGAATCGAACTGTCGAGCAAGCCGGGCTGCGTCATTTGCCGGGGCTGTTCTTGGCAGAGATTGAACGGAACGGCGAAGTCATCGCGGCGGTCGGTCCGCGCGAACACTTGCAAGCCAACGACCGACTCGTGTTCGTGGGGATCGTGGAATCGGTGGTCGATCTGCGGAAGATGCGCGGACTCGTGCCAGCGACCGACCAAGTCTTCAAACTCAACGCGACCGACAGCGAACGCTGCCTGATGGAAGCGGTGGTCTCCAGCCGCTGCCCGATTGTGGGCATGAACATTCGCGACGGGCGATTCCGTTCGCGCTACAACGCGGCGGTGATTGCGGTCGCACGCAACGGCCAGAAGATCACGGGTAAGATCGGCGACATCGTGCTGCAATCCGGTGACACATTGTTGCTGGAGGCTCACACCGATTTCGTCCGGCAACAGAGAAACTCGAACGACTTCTTTCTCGTGAGCCACGTTGAGAACTCGACCCCGCCGCGTCACGACCGGGCTTGGATCGCACTGGCCGTGTTGGTCGGCATGATCGTGTTCGCGACGGTCTTCAGCCGAGATGCCGTTCCCGGCGGATTGCCCGAGCGAGATTTTTTGTTGCCCGCCGCGCTCTTAGCGGCGATCGTCATGATCGGCACCCGTTGCTGCACGGCGAGTGAAGCGGTGCGCAGCATCGACTGGTCGGTGCTGATTGTGATTGGGGCGTCACTCGGAATTGGCAAGGCGATTGAAACGAGCGGTCTCGCCAAATTTGCCGCCACGCAAATGATCGGAATGGGAGGGGGGAGCGCGTGGGTGCAGTTGGCGATGGTCTATTTCTTGACGATGCTGCTGACGGAACTCGTCACCAACAATGCGGCCGCGTCGCTGATGTTCCCGCTGTCACTGGCTGTCGCGAGGTCGCTCAACGTCAATTACGAGCCGTTCATGATCGCCATCATGATCGCCGCGTCGATGGGCTTTGCAACACCGTTCGGCTACCAAACCAACCTCATGGTCTACGGCCCCGGCGGCTACAAGTTCAGTGACTACCTGCGCATCGGCATCCCGCTCGACCTGCTGATGATGGCCATCGCCGTCGCGCTGACGCCCTTCATGTTTCCGTTCTGAGCCGAGCAGCGTTGCCCACGCGGTCAATGATGAGACATCTGAGCGGGGTGGCGTCAGCCCAATGGCACTCACTTTGTAACCCGCAGCGTCAGCGAGGGAGTCAAACACGCCGTGAAACACGAGGAACTCCCTCGCTGACGCTGCGGGT
>JAYSQC010000666.1:0-5524 GCA_043721755.1 Schlesneria sp. | reverse complement strand
AGAATGACGTTTCCGACAAAAGTAGCAGGCACACTCCGTGTGCCGTCCGCGAGACGCAGAGGAATTCGGTGAACGGCACATGGAATGTGCCTACTACTTTGACTTCTGTCGGAAACGACGAGAATGCTTTCCGGGAACGGGTTTTGACAGGTGTTGCGGTGGCGGGTCTGCCATCGCTCCCTATTGCGGTGAAACGATTCTGTACGCCAAAAAACGGTGGATGTCGTATGAAACAATCTCAGATTCAAATGCGTTGGACCGTTGGAGCGGTTCGCTCGTCCTCGCGTCGCAATCGAGTCGGGCAACATCGCGGGTTCACTCTGATTGAATTGTTGGTTGTGATTTCCATTATCGCCGTACTGGCGTCACTCATCGCGCCCGCCGTGCAATCGGCTCGGCGGGCGGCTCGCAAGCTGGAATGTTTGAACAACATTCGTAACGTGGGGCTGGCCATTGCGAATTTTTCGTCCTCCAACAATGGTGCATTCCCCTTGCTGACATCGACCATGACTGTCAATGGAGGGGGGACGGCGGGGAATCTGACAATTGGCTGGCCCATCTCGATCCTGCCCGCGCTGGATGCGAGTGCGATGGTGAAGAACATCAAGGCCAATGCGACTTCCGCCGGGATCGCGGCGACGGAAAACGTCTGGGTCGCCGCACTCACCTGTCCGGATGATGTGGATTCTTCGCGGCGGCCGGGCGGGTTGAGCTATGTCGTGAATGCCGGATTCATGTCATCAGAGATTTGGGGGAGCCTTGAGGGGGCGACATCGTCCAACGGACGGCACGTCACCCGTCCCAGAAATTCCGTGAAATCTTCGCCAATCCAATTCTTTTCCCATTGCCCCCCCGTTACTCATTGTTGACGTTTCCGACAGAAGTGGTGAGCCGGGTGGCGTCAGCCATCGGACTCTTGTGATTGCAGCTAAGAGTCCGAGGGCTGATGCCGCCCGGATCACCTGATTTCGACTTTTGTCGGAATCGTCATTGTCATCTTCGTTGATGGCAGGGGCATCCTTCCGGCGTGTTGTCGGAATGGTGATTGTTTCTTCATGTCTTTTGAGGGGAGTGATTATGATGCGGACAATGAAATTGGCAATGGCGTTTCTCGTGTTCGCTGCGGCGACCGCGGGGCAGGTGCAAGCAGGGTTGCTGTTTGATGGGGAGACGATCGGCTATGAGTATTTGTTTCCCGATGCATCCACTACCGCTTTCAATCCCGACCCGGTTGTAGTCGGTGCAGGTGTGGAGTTGCCTGGGCTGTTCAACTCAAGTTTCGATGTGGCATCGATGGACATCTCCGATACAAACATTCTGGTTGACTATTACGCTGCTAACTCTTGGAGTCCAGCGGCGTTCAACGGATTCCGCATTTTCGATCTCGGAGCGACGTTGCCGGCGATTACATCTGTCACCGTCAATGCTGCCACCAACATGGCTGGTTTCTCGGCGGCAAACATCACCTTTGATGCGGACAACATTTATGTAAACTGGCAAGGATTGGGTTTTGATCCAAGCACGATTGTCTCGTTGGACGTGAATGTGAGCGCCGTTCCCGAACCCTCCAGTTGTGCCCTGCTGGGCCTCGGTGGGATTGGTTGGGTCATTCGCGGCTACCGCCGCCGTCGGGCGAGCGTCGCCTGATTGATGCGTCAGTTCCTCTATGACAGTCGTGGTGTGTCGAACATTCTGATGGCCACGAACGGGCAGGGATAAATCTTCGTTCTTCGGGCCAGAGATGAGTGTCGCCGAACCCTTACTCAACAAAACCAGTTCATCCGAGGTTTTGGGGGGATCGCTGCTGGGGGCAAAACAGAAGTCTGCCCGCCTTCATCCTGAAGGGATGTCAGCGATTAGCCGGGGGTTGAGCGCAGCGACACCCCCGGAAGAGTTTCAACCAAGAGTTCCACCAAGTCATTGGCATCCTGAAGGGATGCCAATGACTTGTCCCTTCTGGCTGACACGGGGAACCTGCCCGTATCCCTTCAGGATGCAAAGACCAATTCCAAACACCCCCCACCGGGGGTGTCGCGGATGCTCAACCCCCGGCTAATGGCTGACATCCCTTGGGATGAAGAATCGGACGGACCTCTGTTTTGCTCTAAATTGTGATCCCCCCAAAACCTCTGATGAACCACAAAACCGGTATGCCTTCGTCGTTGAAACTTCAAAACGGTCTCGGTTTTCGGCTGGCACTGGTGCTTGGTCCGCTGCCGTTGGTGATCGTGTTCTTGGTTCAGTTATGGCAGCAGCGGCCACACTATCAGTTCGTCCCCCTCTATCTCGCCGCCTTGGGCGGACTCTGCTGGATGAATCGTCCCACGGAACTGTTGGATCCGGTGCGACGCTCGTTCTGGCAGCGCTGTTTTCTGGTCGCGGGCTTTGCCGTGTTTCTTCCCGCCGCGTTGTTGTTCTCACCCTGGCTGGGAATGATCGCTTGGCTGCTGTTGCTTCCCGGGGCATTGCTGGACTTGCTGTCGCGTCCGGCCTCGCAAAAATTGCTGCCCGTCTGGGTGATTTCGTGGTTCGTCGTGCCACCGCCATTTCAGTGGGACGTGGATCTGCTGCAATGGCTGCGGTCGCAAACCTCGCAGGTTACGGGTGTCGTGCTCGACGCGCTGGGGGTCATCCACCTTCAAGCCGGGAACACGTTTGAAGTTCCCGGACAGCAGTTCTTCGTCGAAGACGCCTGCAGCGGCATTCACTCGCTCCTGGCCATTGTCGGTGTGGCCCTGCTGTGTTCGGTGTATGTCCGATTACCATTGCTCGCGTCGCTCTTTGCCCTGCTTTGCGCAGCCGGTGCCGCCATCGCACTGAATATCGTGCGCGTGCTCGCAGTGGTGCTCGCCTTTACCCGATGGGGATTGGATCTGTCCAAGGGTTGGCCTCACGAACTGTTGGGACTGGCGCTGTTTGGTGTCGCGCTGCTCTTCCTGGGGAGTGTCCAACAGTTTTGGCTATTCTGGTTTGCACCGATGAATGCGAATCCGCTGGTATCTGCGACAAACACCGGCACGGCCATCGCACCATCGCAGGCGGCGGTCGAGCCGCGTCATGCCGTTGGGTGGCTCCCAGTGGCCGCCACCATCGCGCTGCTGCTGTGGATCCCTCAACTCACGCACGGCATCCGTATTCTGGCCGCTGCTCCGGCGTTTCGAGCGTCACTCGATCCTCGCCAAACGGCGGTCGCGGTGGATCAACAAGCCCTGCCTGCGGAACTGCAAGGCTGGAAACAGATCGACTACCGCACAGCGCAGCGGGATCGTCATCACCTTGAGGGTGAGTTTTCGCGTCAATGGACCTATCAGGCACCGTGGGGCCTGGTGAAGTTGTCATTTGATTTCCCGTTTGAAGGGGCTCACCCGTTGTTTCGGTGTTATCAGGCGACCGGCTGGACCACTTCGGTCGAACGAACCGTTTCCGCCACCGACGCGCCCGGAGGATTCCAACAAGTCGCCTTGAGACGGCGCGAATTTGAAGTGGGCGCATTGGTCTATAGCTTATGGGATGAACAGGGGACGCTCATTGCTCCATCGGGAGGCTCAGACCGAAATGCGCGACCACGGCCGCTGTTGGTACGACTGCGGGATCGAATCGTGCCCGCAATTAACACCGCAGTTGCCGCCCCCTCGACAACCTACCAATTCCAAGCCTTGGTGACGGGGGAGTTTCCATTGGGTGAGGCGGAGCAGGACGATCTGTTGCAGTTCTTCCTCGAAGCGCGCGACCGGCTCCGCAAGCAATTCGCGGGTGATCCCGCGGCTCCGGCCGACCAACCCGCCGCCAACGCTACTGATTCCTGAGGGGTTCCTGCTCTTATGTTCTTCAAGCTATTTCAGTCTCGTCGCTACTGGGCGTCGCGGCAGTGGTCTCAGCTTTGGAAGGGACTTCCGGCGCTCATCTGCGTGGGTGCCGGCGTGGCCGCACTGGCCGCCGTTCGTCGGCCGTACCACAGCGCACTGGCCACGCGTTACGAGGTTGCCGCGAACCGCGCACACGACGAGTCAAATGAAGCGGCGGAAGACCTCTGCCGACGTCGCCTGCTGGTGCTGCAGCCTACCGATCCTCGAACTCGCTATGAGTACGCTGCGGCGCTCGCACGCCAGAATGAGCACGGCAGGGCGACACGGATCATGCAGTCCCTCGCCCCGTCGGACCGTTCCGGATATGCGCCAGCCCACTTCTGGCTGGCCGAACAGATCATGAACAGCAAGACGCCGCTGTCACCCGCCGAGTTCCAGCAGTTGGAGCAGCGATTGGAGTTGTCACTGGTGAGCCGGGATGCCGTGTCCGCCGCGCGTCTGCCACTCGTGGACGTGGCAATTCGCTCTCGGCGCTGGGAGGTTGCCGCCAAGTACCTTGAGGAGCTTGTCGCTCGCCGTCCGGATTTGTTGATGACTCTTGCCTCCGTGTATCGGCAGCAGGGGAACGAGTCCCGATCGGCCACGAATTCTGATCGAGCGGCCGCGTACTACTCAGGTCTTGTGCGTCAGAATCTCCAAGACGATGCCAACCGTCTGCGCTGGGCGGAGGCCCTGGTCTTCCAGCGCAAGCTGCGTGAAGCCATTGAGGTCTTGCAGGCCGCTGACAGCGCAGAGACCGATCCACAATATGGTGCGGCCATCGCTCAAGTTTTCCTGATGCGGATGACCGGCGCTGGAACCGCCCCGTCGCCCGACGGACTGAACGCACCCGCCGACGCTCTGCTGGCTGCCAACCGTCCGGTGTCGGCCCTGGAATTGGCCTCTCGGATCGAACTCTTGGAACGAGCCCTCCATTATGCCCCGCATCATCCAGCGGTCCTGGCCGCAATTGCGCAGTTATCGACGCAAGAAACTCCGGATGGAGAACAGGCCCGCTCTTGGCTGAAAGACGCGCTCGCGCGCGGGGACGCACCGGCGACCGTTCATTTAATTCTCGGAACAGCGGCGGCGACAAAAGGGGATCTGCCGCAAGCCACATTTCATCTGGAGCAGGCCCATCAGCGGGATCCGAAACTGGCCGTGGCGGCGAACAATCTGGCTTACGTGCTGGCCCGCTCGGATCCGCCCCAACCGGAGCATGCGCTCCAGCTTGTCGATGCAGCGCTGCAGGTCCTGCCTCAGCATCCAGAGTTTCGTGAAACCCGAGGCCAAATCCTGCTGATGCTGGGACGTCCTAAAGAGGCCATCCTGGATCTCGAGCGTGTGCTGAAAAGTCTGCCCGGTCGCAGCGAGGTGCATGCAGGTTTGGCGGCGGCCTATCAGTCGCTGGGAGATCAGGATCTGGCGGACCGGCACCAGCGGATGGCGGAGGAACTGAAGAACAAGCCGACGCCGCCCCGACCAAGGCGTTAAGGAACGGGAGCGCAATCACTTCCCGAAGTGAAACAGGCTGCGATCAGCCGCAGGGCGCTAGCCCCGGTTTGTGTCATCCAAACCGGGGCTAACAGCCTGTTGAAGAACGTAACTTGGACGCCCTCGTCCGAGCGATTTCTAGTTGAAAACGGACGGACGAGGGCGTCCATCCTACGATTTTCAAC
>JAYSQC010000665.1:0-1530 GCA_043721755.1 Schlesneria sp. | reverse complement strand
TCAAACGCGACTTCGGCGGCGGCCAGTGTGGCGGCGAGGTCGGCTTCGCTGTGAGCGGCGGAGACGAAGTTGGCTTCGTACTGGCTGCACGCGAGATAGATCCCCTGACCGAGCATCGCGTGGAAGTAGCGGGCGAACCGTTGCGTGTCGCTCTTCACGGCGACCGTGCAATTCGTGACGACCTCGGGGTTCAGGAACAGCGTGAACATGCTGCCGAGGTGCGGGACCGTGTGCGGAATGCCGGCCTTCGAGGCTCGCTCGGACAGACCGGCGGTGAGGCGCTCGGTGAACTCGGCGAGTCGCGGGTACGGGTTGGTTTGCTTGAGAGTCGTCAGCGTGGCGATGCCGCTCGACATGGCGACCGGATTCCCGGAGAGCGTCCCCGCCTGATAGACCGGTCCCACCGGTGAGACCTTCCGCATGATGTCGGCTCGCCCACCATAAGCACCGACCGGCAGTCCGCCGCCGATGATCTTGCCGAGCGTGGTCATGTCGGGACGGATGCCGAACAGCGATTGAGCGCCGCCATACGCGAGCCGGAAACCGGTCATCACTTCATCGAAGATCAAGACCGTTCCGTGGCGATCGCACAGCGTGCGCAGCATCTGCAGAAACTCGGGCGTCGGGATGACCAAGCCCATGTTGCCGACGACCGGTTCGAGAATGACGCACGCGATCTCGGCACCGCGCTGTGCGAAGAGGTCATCCAATTGCTGGCAGTCGTTGTAGTCGAGGCACAGCGTATCGGCGGTGCATCCGGCCGGAACGCCGGGGCTGGAGGGTGTGCCCAACGTGAGCGCTCCGCTGCCCGCTTTGACCAGCAGACTATCGACGTGACCGTGATAGCAGCCTTCAAACTTGACGATGACGTTGCGTCCGGTGAAGCCGCGCGCGACACGAATCGCACTCATCGTCGCTTCGGTTCCCGAGTTCACCATGCGCACGAGTTCGATCGACGGCACGGCGTCGATGACCAACTCGGCCAGCTCCGTTTCCAAGACGCACGGTGCTCCAAAGCTCGTCCCCTTTTCGAGGGCCGCGTGAATGGCCGCCATGACGGTGGGATGTCGGTGCCCCAGGATGTGCGGTCCCCACGAGCCGATGAAGTCGATAAAGCGATTGCCGTCGATGTCGTAGAGATATGCGCCGTCCGCGCGATCCATCACGACGGGCGTCCCACCGACGCCACCGAACGCCCGCGCGGGACTGTTCACACCACCGGGGATCGATTTCTGGGCACGAGCAAACTGCTCACGGCTGCGATCAAATTTCATGGTTGTCATGGAGGTTGTCCTCGTGGATGGCGGGGACCGTCGTTTAACCGCGTGGGCAACGCCCCGCGCGGATCGAATTGGGGTCGGGCGTTCAAATTTCAAAATTGGCCGAGGAACGACAGTGATGATCGGATCAGACTTGGACGGCCAATTTTGGCTCTCCGCCATTCCTGTTGAAAATGGTGTCCCGTGAGCGGCAAGGCGCTAGCCGCCGGTCGTTTTCGCCTACACCGGCGGCTAGCGCCATGCCGCTCAC
>JAYSQC010000664.1:0-4411 GCA_043721755.1 Schlesneria sp. | reverse complement strand
AGCGTGAGCGAGGACGAGAGTCGAGCGACATCCGTCCTCGCTCACGCTTCGGGTTGGTGTTGTTCAAAACACGGCGTAATTCTTGGACAAGTTCTTAGCGTGCGCGGCATTGAACCGTCCTCGCTCACGCTTCGGGTTGGTGTGGGTCACGACGGCACCACACTGAGCGACACGTTTTGAATTTTGTTCTGCCCCGACTTCTGAAAGGGACGCGGCAGCGGTTGGGCGACGCCGTTGGAGTCGATCGTCCGGCAGCGCAGGTCGTATTCACCGACCGCGACATCGGTCAGCAAGACGGCCCAATGGGCGAGTGTGTTTCGCATCGGCCACGATGTCGGGCGGTTCGTGTTCGGATCGAAACCGAGAACCGGCGATGGCAGCTTTCCGTCGGGCAACGTCTTCCACACGGTCGGTGCTGGCAACAGTTCTGCATCGCGCCACGGGGCCGCTGTGAAATGAGGGTCTTCCTGCGGCCAGTCGGTTCCCTGGGGACTCAGCCAGTATTGGACCTTGCTCAAGCCCGACAGGCCGACTTGGGCCAGTCCCGTGATCGGCAGGGCTTCGCCCAGCTTGGCCTTCGCGGGATGAGACACGAACCGAGCGAACGTCTTCATCGCACTGTCCACATCGTTGTTGCCATCAGCATACGTGTCGTTCGCGAACGGGGCGTTCGTCAGCACGACTCGTTGCAGCCACTTCACCGACTTGAAGCCATAGGCGTCCGGCACGAGCATCCGCACCGGCCCGCCGCGTTTGCCCGACAGCAATTCCCCGTTGAGCTTGTAGCAGAGGATCACCGGATGCTCGCCCGGCGGGTCTTCCAGCACGCGGCCGATCGGGAGCGAGCTGCGAAAGATTTGTTTGGGGTCATCGTTGTGATAGCCGAAGTAAAACAGTCGACGCAGATTTTCCTTGGGCTTCGTCAGCCAGACGACTTCGCGCAGCGGCACGCCTTCCCACAACCCCATGCCGAGCGGCGAGCCGCCGTTGTTGCACGTCATGATCTTGGGGAACCGCACGGCCTTCGTCACGGCGAGCGTCATCAAGCCGTCCCAATCGAGTGCGCTCCCCTTCTCTTTGGAGAGCGGGGTTTCGAGCGTGGCCGGCTTGTCGGGATCGGCCACGACTTCGAGCTTCCACGTCTCGCGCGTCATCCCGACTTCACGCAGCTTCTCGATCGGATGCGTGTACGGGAGCGGCGTCCCCCGTTCGACGGTGCCGAACTTCTCGGGCAACGTGAAATACTCCAACTCAGTAATGGCCCGAGAGAGCGCCGCCTTCGCCGTTGCGTCATCGGCGTGAGCCAGCCATGGAACAAGCCCCAGTCCGGCCGCTCCTGTCGCCCACAAACGTAGGAAGTGACGGCGAGTGACTTCCCGATGTTCGGTCATCAAGTTTTCAAGGGTCTGCATGCGGAGGCTCCCTACGTTCGTGTTGTGATTCCTCAGTAGCCTTCCTCGCTCCGCGTGAAGTGAGCGGATTGCCAAGCAACGTTGTTGTAATACTTGGCACCGAACTCGCGCACGGCTGTCTTCACGCGGAGCGAGGAAGGCTACTTTGAAGTGACAGGCATCTCACACATCGCCCACTGCCCGAAGTTTTCTTCGATCTCGACGCGGAGTGAGTCGAGTTGGTGTGCGGAGTGGTTGCGGATGAGGTCTCGCAGTTGGAGAGCCATCCAGCGCGCGATCAACTCGGCGGTCGTGTTGGCGACGGGGAGCAGGATGCAGTCTTCGCGCGGGAAGACCCAGCGACGGGACTCGAAGGTGGCGGTCACTTCTCGGTCATCGGCCTGCACATGAATGGCCGGATGCTGCGTCGGGAGCAAGACGCGGTGATCGAGTTCGTGGACCAGTTTCTGCGTCGCATCGCGCAGTGCGATGAAGTCGAAGACGTAGCTGTTCTCATCGAGCGGCCCGGCCACTTCCACCGCGACACGCCAGTTGTGACCGTGCAGTCGCTCGCAGATGTTGCCGTTGAAGGTGATGAAGTGCGCGGCGCTGAAGACCAGATGATCCTTGGTCACTCGCACGCGATAACGTTCGTCGGTCATGGATGGTCCTGTTGCGCGAGAGGGCGGCGGAAGGGCGTTCGGAAGCCCGGCTTAGCAGCCCGTTGAAAAACGTAGGATGGACGCCCTCGTCCGTCCTCTTCCAATTGAAACGCTCGGACGAGGGCGTCCAAGTTACGTTTTCAACGGGCAGTTAGCTTGTTAGCCGGACTTCCCTTTGATCCGTGGTGAGTCTGCCACAGCATGGCCGCAAGCAGCATGGCAGAACGAAGTCCGGCTTTAGGAAAAGCCGGACTTCAACGCGAGGAACTATCCACCGCCCTCTATTTCCTCGGCGTGAACAGCAGTCGTTCCGCGTGTGACAGAATACGGTCTCGCGTTGGGAAATGAATCGCACCGTCGCGGAGCGCGGCGAACAGAACCGCCGCGACGAGATCGGCCGACGTGCCGGGGTTCAGCCGGTGGCCGTCGCTACGCAGCCAGAGGTCGAAGTCGTCGAAGCGGCTCCAACTGGCGAGCGATTGCGGCCAGTCGAGGTCCACGAGTTCGGCGGCGCGTTGTCTGACCTGCTCGCCGACTTCCGCTCCGCACTTGCGCACGATGAGCGAATCAGGCGCATCAGCCATGATCCGCAGATGGAGCTTCTTGACGGCGGCCTCCCACGGCGCGACCGGCACTTCGTCGCGCATGCCGGTTCGACTGAAGATCGACAGCGGGCACAGTCCGAGCCACGTCCAATCCTCATGCAACCAGTGCTGAGCCGTGTTGAGGACGAACGTGAAGTCGGTCGCATACTGCTCGGCGATCCGATCGCGTCCGGCAGCGAGGGCCATCGCGTCACACAGCGTCACCGTGGGTGCCGCGTTCACGTCCTGAGACTCCGCTTTCCCGATGCCCCCCGGCTTGGCGAGCCGGATCGCTTCGTAGACGAGTTCCGCGTCCTCGACCGTGGTCCGAGCCAACACATCTCGCACACCATCGACGAGCGAAATACCTGCCGGGACAGCGGCCAGCGGTGCGAGGAGCAACACGATCCCCAAGTTCGCATTCGACCAGACCTTCGCCGCGCGCGTCGCCTTCATTGCGGAGAGAATCGCGCGACCGAGACCGATCTCGCGTGTCTGGGCCAGCGGTTCGGCGACGGCTCGTGCCGCGTCCACGAAGTCGGCGTAATCGAGATCGTTGAATGCTGCGGCAGGATGGACGTTGCCTGCCTTCCGTGCCGTGGCCTCGATCAGACACGCCAATTCAATCTGTTCGGCCAACGTCATGATCGCGACTTCGCGGGGAACTCGACGATGACTTTGATCGCTCCGTCGCGGCGGTCGCGGAAGAGATCAAATGCCTCTTGCAACTGAGCCAGCGGATAACGGTGCGTGATGATCGGCGCGACGTTGATCCGGCCCTCGGCAATCCATTGCATGGCCAACGGGAAGTCGCGACGGAAGTCCGGGTTGACCGACGTGTGGACGGTCACGTTCTTGTAGAAGAGGTCTCGCCAGCGCAGGCCGTTGATGATCTGAGGCGGCACGCCAAAACAGAGCAACTCGCCTTTCTGCTTGCACAGGTCGAAGCAGAGATTCATTTGCTGATCGGCATGACCGACGCACTCGATCACGATGTCGGGCAGACTGCCGTTCAGAATCTTCTTCACGGCCGCCACCGGGTCTTCCTGCGAGTTGCAGACGGTGGCGGTCGCTCCCATTTTTGGACTGACTTTCAGCCGGTCTTCGAGCAAGTCGATGCCGATCACATGCCGAGCACCCATGTTGGCCAGAGCGGCATTCATGAGCTGGCCCATCGGTCCCTGACCGACCACGGCCACGTCGAGGTCGAGCAAGTTGGGTAGCTTCTTCAGCGCGAAGATCGCCGTGCCAAGCGGCTGCGCCATGAGAGCCTGCTCTTCGGGTACGTTCGTCGCGATCGTGATCGCCCGGTTCTCATCGAGAATGAACCGCTCGGCCAACCCCTGCTGCATGACGGGGACCGCGAGCACGCGCTCACCAACTTGCCACCGCTTCCCATTGGTGGCGGTCACGGTGCCGATCATCTCATGCAGTGAATGAGCTGTCTCAATCGGCCATTCGTCCCAGCCGTTGAAGTACGGCAGATCGGACCCGCACAGGCACGTCGTTTCCGGTTGGAAGATGATCTGCCCCGAGACACCGTCCGGCGGCGCGGCATTCAAAGTCGGTTCGGGTTGTTCGATCAGACGAATCTTGCCAGGTGCGTACATGTCGCCAGCGAGCATTGATGCTGCCTCCGAGTGTGTGAAGAAGTGCGGTCGATTGAACAAGAGGCGTAGCAGCCTGTTGAAGAACGTAACTTGGACGCCCTCGTCCGAGTGATTTCGAGTTGAAAACGGACGGACGAGGGCGTCCATCCTACGTTTTTCAACAG
>JAYSQC010000663.1:0-1662 GCA_043721755.1 Schlesneria sp. | reverse complement strand
ACATTGTGCGCTCAACGTTTTCAGGAGGTGAGCGCGACAAAACCTATGAAAACGAACACCGAATAAGTTCCCATCTGAGTGAGACACTACACTAGCGCCATGCCGCTCACTGGACACCATTTTCAACAGGAATGGCGGAGAGCCCTTTTTTCTTGTCCTTGTTGGCATGTCGGCCTGTGCCGTCGCCGAGGATGCCGCCAGCGGGATTCAATTCATCCAGCACCGCTTGCGGACGCTGACGTGCTGCAGTTGCGGCCGCGTCTTTCGAGTCGGCGGCGATGAGCTTCTCGGCGAACGGTGCGTCGCTCATGTCGAAGAGTTCGCCCGTTTGATTCAGCTTCCAGCCAGCCTCACGGACGTACCACTTACGCGCGAGTTCGATGAAGACCCAATCGCGTGGCGTGGTCTTGGGGTAGTGGTCGGACAACTTGAGATTGCGGGGTTGTTCCACAACGAGCCCGACGCGCCAGCGAGGGCAAACCGTTGTCGAAAGTGAAGCCCTCGCTTGCGCGTCGGGCTAGTGATGAACCCCGCAAGACAAAGTTGTTCGACCACGAGACTACTGGCTACTCGAAGCGCGGCGCCCCGCTCAGGGTAAAGAGGATGACTTCTTCGCCGGTCACGGTGCTGATGTCGTGGTGCATGCTCAAGACTTTGACGGCGGTGACTTCGTGGACGAGCGATTCCAACATCGGTCGGGCCAATTCCAGCAGTTGCTTGCGAGACTGCTTGATGAGATCACGGCCCTTGTCGGGCGACTGCGCTTTTCCGAGTTGTCGTTCGGCGAGCGTCAACGCACCGCGAATGCGAGCCACCAAGAGATCCTTGATGAAGTGGGCGACGATCTGCTCGGACCGCCATCCCAGATACTCCAATTGAAAGCGCACGATCCCCTCACAGACGGCGGCTTCGCTTTCGGACTGAGTCAGCGATTTGGAATTCCGCCCGCTGCGGATGCGTCGCGCTTCGTCCATCGGCAGGCGGCCCTCGACATTGGGACGCGCCCGCATGACGGGGAGTCGCAGCGCCTGTCCCGCCGATGCCTCGTCGGGGACGACACTCGCGAGCACCTGTTTGATTTCATCCAGCGTGGCCGGTTTGACGAGATACGCATCGAACCCGGCCTTCATCGCCTTGGCTTTGTGTTCGTTGTCCTTCTGGCCGGTGATGGCCACGATTTTCGTCTGTGCGAAAGCCGGAGTCTCACGGATGCGCTTCACGAGACTACAGCCATCCATGTCCGGCATGAGCAGATCGACAAACATCAGATCGGGCCGAAATGCGGTGGCCACGTCGAGCGCCTGCTTCCCGCCATAGGTCACATGCACCTGATTGCCGAGTGCTTCCACGAGCAGACCCAAAGCGTCCGCACCGTCTCGGTTATCATCCACGATCAGGACTCGGAGAGACTTCTCGGTGGTTGTCATGGGTTACCTTTCGTTTCAGTCAAAGAGTCCGGGGGCTGACGTTCAATGGTAAGGACTTGGGGATGCGAGCGCGACGAGTGTCGTCTTTCGCTCCGCGAAAGAACGTCCTGTCGCGGAGAGGCTGTGATCGTTTGGTGGGCTAGTGGTTCGCCAATTTTAAGTTGTTCGGTTGCGTTGTTTAACCGCGTGGGCAACGCCCCGCGCGTCGAGCGACATTCGAGTCTGTTCCCCATCC
>JAYSQC010000662.1:0-7091 GCA_043721755.1 Schlesneria sp. | reverse complement strand
ACGCGGTTAAACGAGGTCAACCCCTCAAGATCAAGTTGGCGGACCACTAGCCCGCCGCGCCAGCGAGGGCTTCACTTTCGACAACGGTTTGCCCTCGCTTGCGCGTCGGGCTCGTTGTGAAACAACCCCGCAATCTCAAGTTGTCCGACCACTAGGGCTTCAAGGATTCTGCGAATCGGCTGCTGTCGGTGGAATCGGCGGGGGAGAGTCCTCCGCTGGCGAAGATCGGACCTCTATCTTTAAGACGCCCGGCTCGGAATGCAATCGTGGCAGCAGGGTCTGTGGAACTCGGCACGTCAGAAATGCGGAGGACTCGTCGTACCGCGTCTCTTGAATCTGCGTGTGTTCCGCGAGATAGGCCATCAATCGTCCGTTGTTGACGGGCAGTTCGATGATGACATCGACGAATCCGTTGGACAGCCGTTCTGACACGATGCTTCCTAGCCGCTCCAGCCCGGTTCGTTCGATGGCACTGACGCTGACCGAATCGGTGTACTTCGAGCGAAGCACGTCCACGAGACCTCGGTCTTTCACAGCGTCGATCTTATTCAGCACGAGGATTGAGTGACTGACATCAATGCCAATTTCTGTCAGGACATGCTCGACCGTCTCCACCTGCTTTTCGGCCTCGGGATTCGAGGCGTCCACGACGTGTAGTAAGAGGTGAGCCTGCTTGGCCTCCTCAAGTGTCGATTTGAACGACGCGACCAATTGATGCGGCAGATCGCGGACGAACCCCACGGTGTCGCTCAACAAGATGCTGCCCCAGCCGGGAATCTTCCATTTGCGGGTTCGCGTATCCAAAGTCGCGAAGAGCTGGTCTGCGACGTAGACATCCGCACCGGTGAGGGCGTTCATGAGCGTACTCTTGCCCGCGTTGGTGTAACCGACCACCGACACGAGCGGGTGAGAATCGCGTTGGCGCACCATCCGCTCGCGGCGCTGGGAGACCTCCTTGAGTTTCTCTTTCAGCTCCGTAATCCGCAGGTCGATCAGGCGGCGATCCGTTTCAATCTGCTTTTCGCCGGGACCGCGACTGGCACCGATCCCGCCGTCGATTCGTTCGAGATGCGTCCACATCCGTTTGAGACGCGTGCGCGTGTATTGGAGTTGAGCCAACTCGACTTGGAGCTTCGACTCGTTCGTTCTGGCGTGGGTGGCGAAGATATCGAGGATCAGCTCACTGCGATCGACGATGATTCGTTGGGTCGCCTCTTCCAAAGCCCGCCCCTGAGCGGGCGTCAGGTTGTTGTCGAAGATGACAACTTCGGCTCCGGTCGCTTCGACCAGTTCTTGAAGTTCTTCGAGTTTTCCCTTTCCGAGGCAGGTGGCGGGATGAGGTCGCTCGCGATTTTGGATGAGCGTCCCGACCACTTGGACTCCCGCCGTCTTCACCAATCCCCGGAGTTCGTCGAGCGCATGCTCGTTGCCGAGATTGAGGCTTGGATCGGGGACGGACACCAATACCGCAATGCGGCGCTGAGATTTGAAGCTGTCGCGGATTGGCTCGGCCAATGGATTCTGCCTTCTGTTGCGGACGGGGGGCGAGCATTGATTCGGCAAAAGCGGCCAACCCAATCAACGGCATCTGGCTTCTGCAACGCAAACACAACTCACGTTGTCAGACAAGCTTTCGGCGCACGTTATACCGCACGCGGTTGAAGCTGACACTCACCCGCAGCGTAAGCGAGGAGGCAACACCAGTCCTCGCTTACGCTTCGGGTGAGTGTGCCGTGTGCCATCCTCAACCGTCTACGGTATATCGGCTGCTGGAAGCCAGTTCAAGAATTGCTTTGAGGCCAAAGAAGGCGAGAGGCCGGGACGTTGCGGGTAACGTCCCGGCCTGAGTAGGCATGAAAGTTGATGTGGGTCGTTGGCGGAGCGTAGCCCGTCTCCCTCGGGCCGGCAGGAAAATACGTCATCTCGGTTCAGGTCGAACGACCGCCCCGTGAATTCGCTGGGATGAATTGCTCATTCCGAGACTGACACAAAGCACGGGTTGTGCCAGTCTCATTCGTGCCGACAAGTTTGATGGGCCGAGCTGCCACAAGTCCCTTCGTTTCAGGGCTGAATCCGCATTTCGTCGATCCTGTCAGAAAGTTGCCGATCCTCCAGCGACGCGCGTTTTTGTAATTGTTGCAACCGGTTTGGGTTGTAAGTTCTGCAAAGATCGTCGAGGCAGACAGCCCCGTGGCGTGCCAACAAGATCACTCGACGGAGACCACTTCGATCTTCAGTTGGCCGATCACGAGCATCAGCGGGGCGAAGCTACTGATCGCGGCGGGGCTATCGTCGGACAGGCTGGAATCAGACAGCTTGATGTGGGCCGCTCCCGTGCCGCCGTTCCCAAGAGTCGCGTCGAGCGGAACCCACTTCCCACCGAGATGGGCTTCGGTCCACATGTGGCCGCCAAACACGGGCGCGTGGTTGATTTCAACGTAAACCAAGCCCACGACCACTCGCGACGGGATTCCTTTGACCCGCAACATCGCCGCCAACAGAACGGCGTGTTCGGTGCAATCGCCTTCCAGCGACTTGGCCACTTCTCCCGCCGATGCCATCGCGGTGGAGAAGTTCTTTTTGGTCAGCGTTTTCTGGACATACTGCTCCATCTGGCGCGCGATCAACGCGGGATTGGTCGCGTCACCGGCGGCTTTCTTCCCGTGTTGTTGGACCCGTTCGTCGTCGCGTTGGAGATATTGGGACGCAGCCAGAAACTGTTCCTCGACCGGCTTGGCGGGCGTTTGACCCAACTCTGCTGTGGACGGAATCGGCACGGCGATCACGGTCAATTCGCCCTGCTCGGGGCCGATCTTCTTGACGGTCTGAGTCCCGCCAGACGGGAGGACTTCTGTCGGATCGTCTTGGCCGGTTGTGGTCACGCGATAGACGACCTTCTTGGTTCCGTGAGCATTGGGGATGCGAGCCACCTTGATCAGCGTGCTGACGGCCAAATCCAACTGCGCCCCTTCGATCGACTTGAGGGCCTCTTCCTTCGAGACCTGGTACATCACCAACTCGGCTCCGAGCATGTTGGTCGAGGTCTTGAGTGTCTCCCCGTTTTCATCCACATAGCCTTTGAGGACGAACCCGGGCAGGATCGCCTGCGTGACTTCCACGCTGAGTAATTTGTGCGACTTTCCGTCAAGGAGTTTGACGTTTTTCCAATCGCCGGCGGTCAGGTGGATCAGGGACGCTTTATTGAAGTCTGGCAGAAAGGCTTCAAACGAGCGGGATTCGCCCGGTTTGAGCGGCGTCACACGCAGCACGCGGTCTTGGTAAGCGGGCGACTTCACCTCGGGCCGCCACGGTTGGACGGACTCCTTCATCGTGTTGTTGACTGTTTGTTCGAGCCTCAGTTCGGTCCCGACCACCTTGCCGACTGTGGACGATGATGCCGCCGGCGGGTTGTCCGTTTGCGAGCGAAAACTGAGCAGGCTGCCATCGGTCGTTTCTTCCGTCGTCACGACTTGCTTGATCACCAGCGTTTGACCGAACCGCTTGAAGGACATGTTCGATTCGGACTTCGTGCGGATGAGATCGCGGCCTCCCAGTGAAACCGGCTCGGTCACGGTGCGGGAGTACCCAATTCGCTGGCCGCTCAGGAAGATGACTTGCCAAGTGTCTTCCTTGGCAGGCACCGCGACTTTGACCGCATCCACTGGCGTGGTCTCTTGAGCACAGGCAGAGTTGCCACACGCCGCCAGGCCACACGCGACTAACAGAGCAACGCTCAGCGGGACAGGACTGGGCGAGGTAAACACAGATCGAACGTGATTCAGCATGGATCGAATCCTCGGGAGAGGTGGTTTGATTGTCAGGGTTCTCCAAGTTTGGAGCCGGGCGGAGTATACCCCGCGCGGCCGAGATTGACGCACCCTCGTTTAACCGCGTGGGCAACGCCCCGCGCGTCAAGCGACGTGGAGTCGTGTTTCGCCGCACGACGCGCGGGGCGTTGCCCACGCGGTTAAACGAGGCAGTTCTGACCGCGCGAGGTATATATCGCCGCCGTGATCGAGGCAAAGACTGCGCGAGCCGCCTTGCGTGACGATCCGTTCCAATCGTTTTCATCAGCCCGCGTTCCCCAATGATCTGCTGCGGAGAGGCTTCTCTGACCGGCAGGCATCCCGTCAACGGTGTCCCCGGCCGAACAAACGGTCTCCCCTTCAGAAATCCTGCGCTCACCGATGGCCTTTTCGTAAGAGTCGAAAATCCCGTGCTAGAGTTGCCTCGGAGCGGGTCTGCGGTCATTGGGCCGGAGTACTCGCCAAACCGGATTGAGTTGGTTGGGTGTTGAGTTTGCGACGGGCCACGGCTGGACATCGCACCGACGCCTCGAAGGGGGGGCTGAGTCATGGGGTTCTTGAAACGATTCTTCAAGAACACGTATCGCGACGGCGAGCCAAAGCACGGCCGCAGCAGCTTCGAGAATCTCAGCGATGAGCAACTCGAAACGCATCTGCGGATCGCGCGTTACAACGGCTTTATGCTGACCGATGCTGTTCGACCGTCGTATGACGTACAGGTGACGCCGCAATCCGGCTATCGCCACGACACGTATCACGACCGCGAGACGGGAATCAAGATTCCGGTCATCATGGCTGCGGCCAGCCGCGAAACCTTGATGGACTTGTTCTTTGATCTGCTCGATCCGCTCGGCAACGAAGTCGATCTGGTGCTGGAGACCAGTCACGACCGGCGCGGTGGCCACAACGATTTGTATCGCGAAGACATCGACATGCCCGTGCTGAAAAGCACGCTCTGCGATTTCGAGAAGCTGCTGCTCAACGACGGCTGCACCGGACTGGCCGTGCTGAACCCGAACATCCCGATGGAAGTTCAGTTCGACGAACACAAGCTGCTCATCCTGTACGGACACGAACTGGTGGACTTCGAGGACATCCTCGACGACTACGGACTCCCCTGCCGTGAAGACATCAAGTTCATCACGGAAGCCGAGCACGTCCATTCGACTGCCGAGGAATACGTCCGCCAGTTTGAAGAGCTGAAGTACCGCCTCGGCATCGACGAGGACTGAGGCCGCACGGAATAACGGCCCGTCCATCGAAGCCTGACGCGCAAGCGAAGGACGCTCGGCAACCCGTCCTTCGCTTGCGCGTCAGGCTTCGATACGACCGGTAGAGCAATCTATGACGGATGGCTGCGGTGAGGCGAAGGGACTCCACCACGGCAGTCATTCATTTTCCCTGTCCCCACGACGGTGCCACCCCGCGCCGAGTTTGGAGACCGCTGTGCGATTTTTGCTTGCCGCGATCACGCTTGCCGCCGCTGGCGTCGGGTTTACGTACCTCGATCAACCTGCTGCTTCGAGTCTCACGACCGAACAGACCGCGCTGCGGTCCCTCTTCGATTGGGAGACTCCCGTCGATCCGGCCGCGCGCCACTCGACAGATGCCAACAGCGCGTCTGGGAGTTTGGACGCACAGACGACTGCCGCGCAAGACGCGCTGCGTCGAGTCCAAGCTCAGTCCCGCACGGTCCTCGACGACTTCGTGCGAGACCACGGGATCGCGGACCTTTCATTGGATGACGCGCTCGCTCAAGTGCGCGATCAGGCGAAATCGTCCCTCAGCCCCACCGATGCCGCGATCTCCGCGAACCCTCGCAATCGTGACGAACTGACCAGCGCCGCTCCTCCCGCCTTGAGCGACGGAAGCCACGCGCAGTTGGACTCCGCCTCCAGCCCTTCCAGAACGCCGGGTGCCTCCGTTCAGGAAGCCACGGTCGTGCGCGGCGGCAAGCCGAGCGCGAACGTTTCGGAGGATGTGGCGTCGGACAGCGTGCCCACGGCCAACAAGATCGCTCAGATCGCAGGCAAAGATGAGAACGCGCCGGTCGCTCGAACGAAGGCCGTCGTGACGAGTTCCGGCGCAGTTCCCGAGTGGAAGGTGATCGGCCAGACGACGGAAGGACGGCCGCTGCACACGCGGCGGTTCGGAGACTCAGGCCCGCGCACATTGATCGTGGCCGGACTGGACGGCGAAGATCGCATCGCGGTGCGTTGGATCGACGAACTGGCCGATGAGTTGGCTCGTCGCCCGGAACTGTACTCGTCGAGCGAAGTGCTGATTTTCCGCGCGGGCAACCCCGACGGGCTGACTCACAAAGTCTCCGAGAACGCTCGCGGTGTTCTCATCAACCGCAACTTTCCGAGCCGCCGGTATCGACCTCTGCCTGACGGATCGTCCGGAGCAGGGCCAGCCACCGAAGCCGAAACGCGCGCGTTGCTCGACACGCTTTACACGTTTCACCCGCGTCGCGTGATTCATCTCGCTGCGACCTCGGCCAAGACCAAGGCCTACTACAACCGCTCAGCCCGAGAAACGGCGAGTGACTTGCAGCGAGGACATGACCTCGATGTTCATCCGATCGACATCGAACAGTATCCCGGTTCTTTGGAAGACTTCGCCGACGGAACGCTCGAAGCGGGAGTGCTCTCGATGCAGTTGAACGCCGGCAACAATTGGCAACAGGCTTGGTTGAAGCATCAACCCACGATCCTGTCCGCCGTCACGGGACGCCGCCTCGACAAACACGATCCCACCAGTCCGCCGCAGGACGAACTGACTCGTTCCGTTCCGGATCCCGCAGCGACACGCACGCCGATTCCGGTCTCCAACAGTGAGTCCGCCCGCAAGAAAAAATCGCGCGGCTACGAAGAACTGCCAGCACCGCCGCAGTGACCACACCAACCCGCAGCGTCAGTTTTGAAGTCCGGCCTTCGGGGATTTCAGCCCCAAAGGGGCGATGCTATGCCAGCCCAGGGCAACGCCCTGGGTTGACGTTTTGTGTGGAAAACAGGTTCATCCGATGTTTTGGGGGGATTCCAATGAGCGGGATGAAGCCCGTCGTTTTGATCCCGAAGGGATGTCAGCCATTAGCCGGGGGTTGAGCGTCCGCGACACCCCCGGTACGAAGACATCGAGATTGGATTTGCATCCTGAAGGGATGCTGGCCAGCTCAGGAGGCCTCCCCGTTTCGCAAGGCTGGCATCCCTTCAGGATGCAACAGCCATTTGTCCAACCTCGTCCGGGGGTGTCGCTTCGCTCAACCCCCGGCTAATGGCTGAC
>JAYSQC010000661.1:0-17039 GCA_043721755.1 Schlesneria sp. | reverse complement strand
CCATCCGCGAGCGCTTCCACCATCCTGCCCGAACTCCAGAGACATTGCAGTCCAATCGCACACCATTTCAATCAGGTCAACATCCGTCATTTCGTTTGGATCAGCATGAAAGTCTGGATGATGGCGATTCGTTGTCATGTGATGATCAATCGCGTCCTGAACGCGATCTTCTATTCCATTCGGATAGGAGAACGGCTCCCCACTTCGGCGACAGCGATGGAATTCCGTGAGCCAAATGTAAGGTATCCGCTCTTCTGGCCCGAACTTCGATGCGTCGTGAACGCGAGCGCGCTGCTTCAGTTCGTTAGCGTATTCGGTGACTGACGCCATTACGGCCAAGCATGTACGCACGCGTTCGATGTGCTCATTCGTGCGGCATTCATAAAATGCGACCATCTCGGATGATGGTTCAGACATGGCCATTTCGTGATTCATATGATGGCACAATAGCGTGATGTTCGAGGCCACTTGACCGGTCAATTTTGAAATTTGAACGCCCGACCCCAGACGAACGGCGACTCTACTCGACACCCGTCACATGTGGATCGCGCGGCCGTCCACGGCGAAGGCGGCTTCCTTGATGACTTCGGCCAGCGTCGGGTGAGCGTGGGAGGTGCGGGCGATGTCCTCGCTGCTGGCTCCGAATTCGATGGCGGTCGCGGCTTCGGCGATTAGATCACCGGCTCGCGGGCCAATGATGTGAACACCAAGGATGCGATCGGTCTCAGCGTGCGCGAGCATCTTTACGCGACCGTCCGTTTGACCGAGAGCCTTCGCGCGGCCGTTGGCCATGAAGGGGAAGACGCCCTTACGGTACGGGATGCCCGACTCCTTAAGTTGCTCTTCCGTCTTGCCCACGCTGGCGATCTCGGGGTCGGTGTAGACCACGCCGGGGATCGCGTCGTAATTGACGTGACCGTGTTTGCCCGCGAGGCACTCAGCACACGCAACCCCTTCTTCCTCAGCCTTATGCGCGAGCATCGGGCCGGGGATCGCGTCGCCGATCGCGTAGATGCCGGGGATCGAAGTTTGAAACGTGCGATCAACGACGATGAAGCCGCGCTGATTGCGCGCGACGTTGAGCTTGTCCAAGCCGAGGTCGTCCGTATTGGGGATGCGACCCACGGCGAGCAACACGCGGTCGCATTCCATCGGCGGCTGACCATCGCACTCCACGACGCAGCGACCGTTCACCACGCGGGCACCGGTGACGCGCATCCCGAGGCGGAACTCTAGCCCCTGCTTGGTAAAGATTTTTTGAGCTTCGGTCGCGATCTCGGTATCCATCCCCGGCAGGATGCGCGGCAGGTATTCGAGGACCGTCACCTTCGAGCCGAGCCGCGCCCAGACGCAGCCGAGTTCCAGTCCAATGACTCCCGCACCGATCACGACCAAGTGGCCGGGGACGCTCGGATACTTGAGGGCTTCGGTACTCGTTCCGATCAGGTCGTCATCGATGTCGACACCCTTGAGCGGTGCCGAGCGACTGCCCGTCGCGATGAGGATGTGCTTGGCGGTCAGTTCCTGCGGCTGCGGGCCGTCCACGGTGACTCGACCGGGCGCAGCGATGCGACCATGGCCGACATACCGCGTGATCTTGTTCTTGCGAAACAAGCCCTCGATCCCCTTGCACAGCCCTGCGACGATCGAGTCCTTCCGCTGCATCATGCCGGGCAGATCGAGCGTCACGCCCTCGACCTTCACGCCGTACTCGCCCAGATGATCTCTGGCCAGTCGGTAGAGTTCGCTCGATTCGAGCAACGCCTTGCTGGGAATGCAGCCCACCCGCAGGCACGCTCCGCCAAGAGCACCTTCCTTCTCGACGACACCGACGTTGAGACCCAGCTGCGCCGCGCGAATGGCCGCGACGTACCCGCCTGGTCCGGCACCAATGACGATCAAATCGTGTTGAGACATGTTGGGATTACTTCCTAAGTCCTCGCGCCAAAAGGTGTGAGACATTTGCGTCGTTTAACCGCGTGGGCAACGCCCCGCGCGTCGAGCGACGTTTGAGCTTGTTTCGCCCATCGACGCGCGGGGCGTTGCCCACGCGGTTAAACGAATGAGGCTCATCAGACATCGAGCAGCAGCCTGACTGGGTTCTCGATGCAGTCTTTGATTCGCTTGAGGAACGTGACCGCTTCGCGTCCGTCCACGATGCGATGATCGTAAGTGAGGGCGATGTACATCATCGGGCGGATGACGACTTGGCCGTCTCGTGCGACAGGACGATCTTGGATGGCGTGCATCCCGAGGACACCGCTCTGCGGCGGATTGACGATCGGCGTGGAGAGGAGCGAACCGTAGACGCCGCCGTTGGTGATCGTGAACGTCCCGCCGGTCAGCTCCTGCGGACTGAGCGTGCCGTTTTGGGACTTCTTCGCGAATTCGGCGATCGCCAGTTCGATCTCGGCAAAGCCCATTCGCTCCGCACTGCGCAGGACCGGCACGACGAGACCCTTGCCGCCGCCGATCGCGATCCCGATGTCGCAGTAGTTGTGATAGACGATGTCGGCCCCTTGAATCTCGGCGTTGATCGCGGGGAATGCGATCAGGGCATCGACCGCCGCTTTCACGAAGAACGACATGAACCCGAGCTTGATCCCGTACCGCTCGGTGAAGGCGTCCTGATGCTGTTTGCGGAGCGACATGATGGCCGACATATCGACCTCGTTGAATGTCGTGAGCAAGGCCGCGTTCGTCTGAGCTTCCTTCAACCGCGAGGCGATCCGCTTGCGAATGGGACTCATCGCCTGCCGCTTCTCGGAACGCTCGCCGGACGACTTCGTGATGATCGTGCGCGGCGGTTCGACGGGAGCCGACTTGGTCTCAGCAGCCTTCACAACAACAGTTGGCACGGCGATCAGTGTTGCTGCGGCAGCGACATGACGCTGAACGTCTTCTTTGAGGAGCCGCCCACCGGGACCAGTCGCAGCCACTTGCGAAGCGGCGACACCCGCCTCGGCCAACGCGCGTGCGGCCGCAGGCATGACATGTCCACCCTGAGTTGATACGGCCGCAGTCGGCGCTGCGGGAGCGGCCACCGAGGCACTTGCCGCCACAGCCTTCTCGTCGATGAGCGCGATCACTTCGCCAATGTCTGCGGAATCACCTGCGGCCTTGAGCAACTTGGTCACGACGCCACCCGAGGGGGATGGGACTTTCTGAGTCGCCTTGTCGCTTTCGATCTCCACCAAGTCTTCATCGACGGCGATGGCATCGCCCACCTGCTTGAACCAATCGACGAGAACAACGGTCGTGACAGAATCGCCGAAGCTGGGGACTTTCACTTCAACAGTCATGGAGTTTCTTCATCCTCGGTTCGAGTTGGCATTTCAGGGCTGAATGGCCAGGGATTTCACGGGCGTAGGGGTGGGACAGTCGGACTGAACATTCGATCAATGATGCCCGCTCGACGGCTTGTTCGAGGGGCCGATGGCCTTGGTGAGAATCTCGTTCTGCTCCAAGTCATGGCTGGTGTGGGAGCCTGTCGCGGGACTGGCGGAAGCGGGGCGCGAGATGTTTTCAAACGGATGACGACCAAACAAGGAGTTGCCCCACATGACTCGTAGGAACCGCCAGGCTCCCATGTTCTCGGGTTCTTCCTGAACCCACGTCACGGGAGTGCCGGGTGCATAGGCCGACAGAGCCGCTTCGAGCTGCTTTTCGGGGAGCGGGTACAACTGTTCGAGCCGCAGGATGGCGACATCCTTCCGTTCGAGTTCATCACGGCGTTTGGCCAAGTCGTAGTAGACCTTGCCCGAGCAGAGCAAGACTTTCTGAACACCCGCCGCCGGGTGGGAGGCCGCATCGGGCAACACGCGCCGGAAGGTGCCCGTCGCCAGTTCGTCCAGCGAGGACAATGGCATCTTGAGCAGCGACTTGGGCGTCATCACGATCAGCGGCTTGCGCCATTTGCGCAGCACCTGTCGGCGGAGCAGGTGGAACATCTGGGCGGGTGTCGTGGGATTAACGATCTGGATGTTGTCTTCGGCCGCCTGTTGCAGGAACCGTTCGAGTCGCGCGCTGGAGTGCTCGGGACCGTTCCCTTCAAACCCGTGCGGCAGCAACATGACGATGCCACTGAGACGGTTCCACTTGTCTTCGGCGCTGACGATGAACTGGTCGATGATGACTTGAGCGACGTTCACGAAGTCACCGAACTGAGCTTCCCAGCAGACCAACCCATCCGGAGTGTCCAAGCTGTAGCCATATTCATACCCGAGAACACCGGCTTCCGAGAGGCAACTGTTGTGAATCTCAATCGGCCCCTGATCCGGCGACAGATGTTGGAGCGGCATGTAGGTCTTGCCAGTCAGGACATCGTGCAACACAGCGTGCCGGTGCCCGAACGTTCCTCGCTCCACATCTTGTCCGTGCAAACGGACTCGATGACCTTCGAGGCTGAGGGTTGCCAGCGCGAGTGCCTCGCCACACCCCCAGTCGAGCAACTGCTGTCCGCTCGCCATCGCACGTCGATCTTGGAGCAGGCTCTTTCGTTTCGGATCGGGATTGAAGATCTTCGCGTGGGCGGCAAATCCCTCGGGGAGTCGCGTGAGTGAATCGAGGATCTCCGCCAGTTTCGTCACATCGACGCCGGTCTCAATTTCGGCGACATCCGCGTCGTGACTGCCGACGTAGCCCCGCCAAAGTCCCTGCAGCATGTCCCAGCGATGTTCGTAACCCGGCCCCTTGGCGACTTCCAGCTCCGACTCCAACTGCTGTCGATGAGCGAATAGCAAACGATCGGCTTCCTCTCGGGAGATCCCACCCAGTTTCAGGAGGTGATCGAGATAAACTTGGCCAACCTTTTTGCGGGAGACAATGTTCTTGTACATCAGCGGCTGAGTGAACTCGGGCACGTCGGTTTCGTTGTGCCCGCGCAAGCGGTAACAGTACATGTCGATGACGACATCCCGGTGGAACTGTTGTCGAAAATCCATCGCCATCCGCACGACTTGGGCGACTGCTTCCGGATCTTCTCCATTCACATGGAAGATCGGGATCTGCAGCATCTTCGCCACATCACTGGCGTACGGTGTGGATCGCCCTTGGGACGGACTGGTTGTGAAACCGATCTGATTGTTCACGATCACATGAATCGTGCCACCGATTCGGGTCGCCTCCAGTTGATTGAGATTCAGCGACTCTTGGATGATTCCTTCACCGGCGAAAGCGGCGTCGCCGTGGATCAGCAGACACATGACTTTGTCGCGATCCACGTCCCCCTTGCGATCCTGCTTCGCACGGACTCGTCCCATCGCGACGGGATTCACGAACTCCAGATGGCTGGGATTGAAGCAGAGTGACAAGTGAACCTTGCGACCGTCTCCCGAATACCAGTCGTTGCTGTAGCCGAGGTGATACTTCACGTCGCCGCGACCGGTGTGCAGTTCCGGATCGAGATCGGCGAACTCACGGAAGATGGCGCGAGGGGCTTTTCCCATGATGCTGGCGAGGACGTTCAGTCGTCCGCGATGCGCCATCCCCAGCACGACCTCTTCAATTCCCTGATCGGCCGCTTTGTAGATCGCCAACTCCAACAGCGGGATCAGCGTCTCTGCACCCTCCAAGGAAAAACTCTTGGTTTGGAACTTCTTCCACAGGAATTCCTCAAACACAACGGCATCGCTGAGCCGCTTGAGAATTCGCCGTTGTTCTTCCGCCGTCAGTTGGAGGCGGTTTTCGGTCGATTCCATCCGTTGTTGCAGCCACTCGCGCACGGGGAGGTCGTCGATGTGCATGAACTGCGCGCCGATCGACCGGCAGTACGTGTTCTTCAACCACTGCACGATTTCTCGCAGAGTCCGCAGGTCGGCTCCGCCGGCACCCATGGTCGAGAACTTGCGGTCGAGGTCGCTCGGTTTGAAGCCGCAGGTGTCGGGATCCAGTTCGGGAACGCTGGCTCGCGGCTGGCCGAGTGGGTCGATGTCGGCGGCGTAATGTCCCATGCCTCGGTAGTTGCGGATCAACCGATCGACTCGCTCTTGCAGGATCGCGTAGTCGAGTTCGGCGGGACTGACCAGCCCGATCTCATTCGATGGATGCGGACTGAACAGGCCGTGGCCGTTCTCCTCGTGAGCGGAGTGAGCCTGCGCCTCGCTCAACTGGCGGAAGTAGTCGCGCCAATCGGGGGACACCAACTCGGGCGACTTCTGGTATTCGAGGTAGAGCGATTCGACGTAGGACAGGTTGGAGCTGTCACCAGCCCCGGCGTTGCTGTGGCCCATCGAGACGTGGCCTCCACTGGATCGAGTCGTATTGGCGGATTCGCGCGCGGCCCGCGGCGCAAGCGTCGTGTCAGAAAAGCTCATCGTGATTGCTTCTGGTTCCGAGTCTGGACGGCCGAACGCAAACGGAGAAGACCTGCGGCCTCATCCACGTTGATTAGCCGATTCGCGGCACATCGAACAGGCACGCTTCATGAAGACCAAGGCCCGTCGTCGCAGCAGCCCGGCCTCCCCTCACACATCGCGACGGAATCTAGCAGAGGACGCCCACGATGAGGAGTTCGGATAGCCGCAAAAATGAGTCACGCGGACGTGTCCGACAAAAGTCGCAGGCACACTCCGTGTGCCGTCCGCGAGACCGTGATTCGCCGAGGAATTCGGTGAACGGCACAGGAAATGTGTCTACGACTTTGACTTCTTTCGGACACGTCAACGCGGTGATCCGAAGAACTCCGTGCGGGAAGCGATGAGCCATTCAAAAACGAAGTCCGGCTTTCAGAAAAGCCGGACTTCAGGTTCCGAGTGGGTTGCGACGCAAGTGCCTCGCACTACCGTGCGGCGGGGCCGGGTGGGCTGGGCATCCGACCAAAGATCATTCGGCCAGCGCTGTTTTGCAACATGCTTGTCACGACGACATCAATGTCTTTGCCAACCAGCGTGTTGGCCTGTTCACACACCACCATCGTGCCATCATCCAGATAACCGACACCCTGACCGAACGACTCGCCCTCGCGGATGACTCGGATCCGCAGCAGTTCGCCGGGGAGGTAACGCGGCTTGAGAGCGTTCGCGACATCGTTGAGGTTGATCGAATCAACCCCCTGAACACTCGCCACTTTGTTGAGATTGAAGTCGTTCGTGACGACCCGGCCACCCATCCGCTTGGCGAGAGCGACCAACCGTTGATCCACGGTCAACTCGGCCAAATCCTTGTCTTTGACCTCGTACATCCGCACTTCGACCTTCGGGTTCTGCTGCAACTTCGTCAGGACATCGAGTCCCCGACGACCGCGAATCCGCCGGAGCTTGTCGCTGCTGTCGGCGATCGCTTGCAATTCCTCCAAAATAAAGCTGGGAATGACCAACTCGGTATCGAGGATGTTCGTGTCCATGATGTCGGCGATCCGTCCGTCAATCAGCGAACTGGTATCCACGATCAGCGGCCGCCCGCCTTTGATTTCCTTCGAGAACTCCACGTAAGGAATCACGAACCGGAAGTCATTCTTCGTTTGCAGCAGGAACGAGATGCAAATGTAGGGCAGCATCACCCCGAGCATCACACCGACCACCGGAGCCATTCGCGGATCGAAACCGGCTGATGCCAGAAACGCCTGAAGTGCGTAATAGAGTTGGTAGGAGAGCAGCCAGCCGATCAACATCCCAAAGTAGACGGCCGAGATCACGTCGATCCGTTTGCGCGGGAACAGGATGTCCGCCAGCGTCACGACCTGCGATGCCAATATCATCACGACGAACGCGGTAGCCGGATTCGCCAAGATGAATTCCGGCGCGGGACTCGTCGGCTGGACGATGGCAAACGCCGCTCCCGCACAAACCACGGCGTAAAGAATTCGAATCACGACCAACAACATGGCAGGCCCATTCCATATTCAGTGGGTGTCACTCTAATTTCGACTGTATGAGGTGTCAAAATGTAGGGTGGGCACTGCCCACCAATTCGCGACCCATTGTGGTGGGCAGTGCCCACCCTACGGGAAGTCATACAGTCGAACTAACCAATTTCATCGAATCGTCGGCGAACAGGAGACCTCGGAGTGACCAAAACTACGGCACCCCACCATTCGCGGGCGGAGTATAGGCCGCGCCAGAAACGAACGCCAGTTGCCTAAACTTCGCCATTGAGGACACGGAAAATGACAACCGTAAGTCGAACATCGACTGCATCCGCCCCCGTCGTTTGGTGAAATCGAGGAAGTTGAAGGCCCATCAGGGAGGAAGAAACGAGGGCCTCGCGCTTCATGCCGGACAGGCCTCACGCGGCCTCTTCCAAGACAGACAGGACACTCAGTCGAGGTGACACTTCGCGTGGCAGCCAAGGTGAGATTCTCGCTTCGAGTTCGTTCATCTGTTCGTGCAGATGCTCGGCGCGGTCCAACCAGTTCTGCTGCCAGTCCCGGTAGAACTGTTTCAATCGCGACTGTTGATCGGCGTGCTTTGTCACACGCAGCCGGAGTGTCTGCAGAGCCTGCTCGGCTCGCAGAACGTCGGGTGCAACGTGGGTGGAATCACTCGAATCGGACAACATGGAACGGGCTCCGTGGGGGGGCGTCTCTGGTGCGAGATCGGCTGGCTGGTGAATCGATGTTCGCCAAGAGCCATCGACTCGACCGTTGATGAAGCTTGAACGGATTGCGTTGAGATTGCCGCACGATTCAACGTGGTCGCGAGCGCGACTGACACAACTCGTACAACCCGGCACGGATGGCAAAGGCCCTGCCCCGTCATGACTGCGGCTCGGTCGAGGTGGATCGCGACGCGCTTCCCCTCACTGAAAGCTCGCCCCATAATCGGCGGCATGAACACCCAGAACTCACAGACAGTCGCCGTGAATCGTTCGTTGGTCGGACTCATCGCCCTAGGACTGTTTGCCATCGCAATCGTACTCTCGTGCTTCGGGCTCGAAGGGAGCCAAGACATGTGGCGCGGAGCCGCACTGAAAGTCGGGCTGGTGATGGGAGCGTTGTGGCTGGCACTTCCGTCCTTCACGCGCAACGAAGAGTTGGGCCGGACATCATTGGCTGTGGTCGTGGGATTTGTCGTGGTCGCACTGCTGATCGGACGAACGAGGATACCGCTGAACATCCTCGTCCCGTCGGTGTTGGGTTTCGCGTTCGTCGTCCGAGTTCTCAGACCGTCTCGACCCACGCGCCCGCCACGATCTGGATGACCACACCAACCCGCAGCGTGAGCAAGGATTCCGCCCGCAACTTCAGTCAAGCTCTGTTTTGAAACCCCACCCCGCTTGTCGGGGTGGTTCACGGGTCTCTGCACTACTCCATAGTCTTGGTGACGCCGAGTAGTGCAAAGACCTGATTCCACCGGGGCAAGCCCGGTGGGGTGAGTTTCAAAACACAGCCAGGAACGGTGATCAACAGCATTGCGCTCCTGCGAAACAGTTTTACGGTCCCCATTTCCGCCGCCGCTCACAGTTCAATCTGCTGGGCACGGCAACTCAACTTCAAGTAACTCGTGGAGGTACGTCATGAATCGACGATGGCAGTGTGGACTGTTTGGCGTGCTGGTCCTGTTCGCGTGTGGCTCGATTTGCATCCGTGGTTCCCAGAGTGTGGCTGATGACGGACTGCGTGAACGCCTGAAAGACGCCAACGGCGTGCGAACTGACCTGTGGGTTTACAACGACATCCAGCAGGCAATGACCGAAGCGAAGAAGTCGAACAAACCGATCTTTGTCACGTTTCGCTGCGTCCCGTGCAAAGACTGCGCGGCGTTCGATGCCGATGTCGCCAATGGCAATGACCGGGTGCAGGCCCTCGCCAAAGAGAAGTTCGTCTCGGTGCGGCAGGTCGAGATGAAGGGAGTCGATCTCTCGCTGTTCCAGTTCGATCACGACTTGAACTGGACGGGGATGTTCATCAACGCGGACGGTGTCGTCTATGCACGGTACGGCACTCAAAGCGCCGAGGGTTCCGATGCGTACAACTCGATCGAGGGATTGCTCAACACGATGAACCGTGTGCTGGAGCTTCACGCCGCGTATCCGAAGAACGCGGCCGAATTGAAGGGGAAGCGGGGCGAACCGAAGCCGGTCAGCAGTGCCCTCGAACTTCCCGGCCTCAGCAATCCCGCGAAGTATGCGCAGGAGACGACGCGGTCCAACTGCATCCACTGCCACAACATTCACGACGCCGAACACAAGCACGCGCTCGACACCGGTAAGTTCTCCATCGACATGATGTACAAGTTCCCGCTGCCCGACAGCCTCGGCCTGAAGATCGATCGCAAGAGCGGCGTCCGCATCGCAAAGGTTCTTCCCGACTCCGCCGCCGCTGTCGCGGGACTGCTCGCCAACGACGAGATCGTCCGCATGAACGGCCAGCGCATGACCTCGATCGCCGACATGCAGTGGGTGCTGCACCATTTGCCCCTCGGAAACGCTCAGGTCGAAATCGAAACGACCCGCCCGGGCAAGCACACCGTCGCGCTGAAGTCCGGCTGGAAGAAGCATGACTTCTCGTGGCGCGGCTCGATGTGGAACGCCCCACCCCGCTTCCAAGTCTGGACGCCGGTTCTCTCAAACGAAGCCCGCGAAAAACTGAACCTCCCCGCCACCGACACACCGCTCGAAGTGAAATGGATCAACAAGCAGGGCAAGGGAGGCCAGCAAGCCTACGAAGACGGCCTGCGCGAAAAAGACATCATCATCGCCATCGCCGGCCAACCCGCCCGCCTGAACACCAAAGAGTTCAACATGCACATCAAGCTGAACTACAAAGTCGGCGACCAACTCCCCCTCACCATCCTCCGCAACGGCGAACGGCACGAACTGAAGATCAAACTCGTTGAGTGAGCTTCAAGTTGTCGAACAGTTGCGCGATGAGACACGGGAGCGCCGGAACACGTCAGGCTCCTTGCCTCGTCGCGCCGTGCCACTGCTTCGGACTTCTTCGAGTTTGAAACTTGCCTCATTAAGTCAAGTTCTTGTCTTTGCCTTCAAAGTAGCCTTCATCGCTCCGCGTGAAGTCAGCCGTGCGCGAATGCAACGCTGATTGTTCCATCGACCTCTCCACTGACTCGGCTAACTTCACGCGGAGCGATGAAGGCTACTTTGGACTGAGGCAAAGCCCTCATTGGAGTCTTCAAAGCAGTGGCACGGTTGGTTCTACTCAGTTCACTCCGGCGGCACCTGTTCTGGGCTGGCGAGGTACTTCACGAGGTCGCGGATTTCTTCCAGCTTGAGGCGGTGGAGCAAACCTTCGGGCATCATCGAGACCGGTTGTTGTGCCCGTTCTTCGATGTCTTGGGTTGCGACGACGACTCGTTCGGTGGCGGTTTCGAGAGTGATCGTGTGGGCGTCCTCGGCTTTGACGACGCCGTTCACGACGCGGCCGTCCTTCGTGACGAGGATCGTCACGCGATAGGCTCCGCCGACGAGGGCGCTCGGGTCCATCACGTTGATCAGGACGTAGTCGAGGTCCGTGCGCTGTGCTCCGGTCAGATCGGGGCCGACTTGACGGCCCTCGCCGAACAGCCGGTGGCAGGAGAGGCAGTTCTTGGTGAAGACCGCGCGGCCGCGCGCGGAACTCGCGTTCGAGGCATCAGCCGCGAGAATGTTCGCTTTCATCTCGGCGATCTGCTTGGCTCGCTCGGCGGACGAGGGCTTGGCTCCGAAGACCTTGTTCACGAGTTCCTTCAGCTTCGGTTCCTTGAACCGTTGCAACTGACGGATGTCGAATTCGGAGAGGTCTTGTTTGTTGATCGTCCCCGCTTCGACCGCCGTCACCAGCGCGAGGGCCGTCTTTTCGCGGGCAGTCAGCGTACTGATGGCGTCAAGCTTTTCGGGGTCGCTCAGTTTGGCATAGCGCCCGAGGATTTCTTTGCTGACCTCATCGCGATCGAATCCGGCGAGGCCACGAATGGCCGAGGCTCGCAGGTCGGCATCGTTCAGCCGGTCGAGCAGCAAGTCCGCGACAGCGGGCCGTCGCGTGGTGACGATTGCGGCGAGAGCCTGTTCCCGTTCGGACACTTTGACCTTCCCATTCTTCACGACTGTCATGAAGTGGTTGAACGCCGCATCACTTCCCTGCACCAGTGAAATCCGTTGGCTGAGGTCTCGCACGGTCGCATCGCCGCTCATGGAGAGCCGCGCGCTGAGCTTGGCCCAACCGGCATCGGCCTTCACATCACGTCGCCCTTCGAGGGCGGTGTGCAACCCGGCGAGCACGTCGCGCTGCACGGCGACATCTTCACCCGCCTCTTCGAGCCATCGCAGCAGCGGCCCGAATTGCGGAGCCACATCCGTCGCCAGCTTTCTTGCGATGAACTGCCGCAGCTTGGGAATTCTTGCAGCCAGCGCGAGCGGCAGCACGTTGTCATCGCCCTGCGTCACGAGCGGCTCGATGCCGTACCAGATCATCAGGACGAGGTTGTTGTCGGCCGAGTCCTCGGCGTGCGAGACCAGTCCCAGCGCGATCTCCCTCCGATCCGCCAGCGGCAGCCGCTGCAAGCCACTCGCCAGTTGCAGCCGCACATACGACGAGGGGTCTGATTTCGCGAGTTCCGCCAACTTGACCAGCATCTCCGACGACGCAGCCTTGTCTTCCAGTTCGAGACGGATGGCCCAGCCGCGAATCGTGAGACGTGGTGATTTCAAAAGCATCCTTTGCAATGAGTCGTCGAGCGTTCCAGTGACATGTGCGAGCCAGAGTTCGTGCAGCCGATCATCTTTTGCCTCACGTGCCACCTCCTGAATGTACCCGCGTAAATCCTTTACGATGCTCTGAGGAACCTGATTGCGAGCTGCTTGCTCTTGCAGTCGTCGCCGATCAACTTGCTTCTTCAAACTCGTGTTTGGATGGACCGTCATCCAAACACGACCTTGACTGTCGGTTCTCCTGCCTTTGCCATCGCCATACGTCACCTTGTAGATCCGGCCGTTCTCGCGCTGGATCGTGGCATCGTCGTAGTTGTGGCATTCGCCGGTGTCGGACCAGTCACTGATGTAGACGCTGCCGTCCAGCCCTTCCTTCACACAGACGCCTCGAAACCACGGGTCGCCCGAGGGGGCGAAGTCGGGCATGTGCTTGGCCACATATCCGGAGCCGCTGCGTTCGAGCTTGTCTCGATTCAGCCGCTGGCCGTGGATGTTGACCGTGAACAGGTTGTTGCGGTACTCGGCGGGAAACTGGTCGCCGAGATAGATCATCGCGCCCGAGTGAGCGTGGCCGCCGCCCGCCTCGCCGTGCTTACCCGTCGCGTTGCGAGCACCCTCCCACGCGCCGCCCGCCCAGTGAATGTGGTCCGCGCAGGTCTGCATCAACTCGAACGTGCGCGGGTTGAAATCCTGACCGAACATCCGCTTGAAGCGTGCTCCGGGGACGACGTGAAAGGCGTGCTCGATCACGCAGTTGGTCAGGAACGCCTCGCCCCGTTCGTCGAACGCCAGGCCCCACGGATTCGTCGTGCCGTGCGCGACGACCTCGAACTCGTGACGCACGGGATGGAACCGCCAGATGCCGCAGTTCATGGGGATTCTTTGTTCGTCCGGCGTACCGGGCTTGCCGATCTTCGAGTTCGACAGGATGCCGTTGCAGCCGTACAGCCAGCCATCCGGCCCCCACGTCAGACTGTTGGCGACGTTATGCACCGCCTTCACATCAAACCCGTCGAGCAGCACCCGCGCCGGACCATCGGGCACATCGTCGCCGTTGGCATCGGGGATGAAGATCAAGTTCGGAATGGCCGTGACAAAAATGCCGCCGAACCCGTACTCGACCGAACTGAAGTTCACTCCCTTGTCGAGAAACACCGTCTTCTTGTCGAAGGTGCCGTCGTTGTCGGCATCCTCCAGAATCAGAATGCGATCCGTCCCCTCCTTCGTCCCGGCGGGCAGCCACTTCGGATACGAGCGGCATTCGACCACCCACAGCCGACCACGATCATCAAACGTCATCGACATTGGCTGCACGACGTCCGGCTCACCCGCAAATAATGTTGCTTTGAACCCCGGCGGCAACTTGATCGAAGCGGCAGCCTCTTTGGGAGGCAACGGACCTTGAGCCAGCGCCCGTGAGACCAGCGACGCGACGAACACGGTCAGCAGTACAAATCGCATAGGAAATCCCTTTGGAGAATTTTCATGGCAGAAAATGGGGGGTAGAAAAATTAGATGGCCAACAAATGATTCAGGTCTTCTCGCCTACCTCGGTCACTGGGCAAACACTTTTTCTTACGTCGCCTGATTCGGACTTCTGTTGGACACGTCAATCAACTGCCCAGCTTCTCTCTGAAGTAGTCCGCTCCGGCGGCGAGAGCATCGGCGAGCTTCGTGATGTCTTTGCCACCGGCTTCGGCGAGGTCGGGTCTTCCTCCGCCTCCGCCTCCCGCGAGCTTGGCGGCGGCCTTTACGCAGTCTCCGGCGCTGAGGCCCTTAGCCGTGAGGTCTTTGCTCACGGAGGCGATGAAGGCCAGTTTGTCGTCGGCGATCAGGCCGAGCAGGATCGCGGCGGACGGGGCCTTTTCGCGAATGCGGTCGGTGAACTCTTTGAGTTGGTCGCGGGTGATGTCCTGCACTTGGGCGACGATCAGCTTGGCGGTGCCGATGGTCTCGGCGCTGGCGACCAGTTTGCCTGCGGTCTCCGCGAGTGACTGGCCCGCGTACTTGGCGAGTTCCTTCTTCGCATCGCGCAGTTCGTTTTGAAGAGCCTCAATCTTGCGAGGTAGATCGTCGGGCTGCGACTTCAGCAGCGCGGCGGATTCCTTGACGATGTTCTCCGTCTCACGAATGCGTGCGATCGCCTTCGGGCCGGTGAAGCAGGTGATGCGGCGGATGCCTGCGGCGACGAGTTCGTCGCGGATGACTCGGCAGAAACCAACTTGGCCGGTGTTGCTGAGATGCGTGCCGCCACACAGTTCCGTGCTGAAGTCGCCCATGCGGACGACGCGCACGTTGTCGGGATATTTCTCGCCGAACAGAGCCATCGCGCCCAAGGTGCGTGCTTCGGCAATCGGCATCAGTTTCGTGTTGATTGGCGCGCCGTCGGCGATCCGCGCGTTGATCTCGTCCTCAATCTTGAGCAGTTCGTCGGACGTGAGACCTTTCGGATGCGCGAAGTCGAATCGGAGTTCGTCCTGCTGCACCTTCGACCCGCGCTGCGTGGCGTTCTCGCCGAGGTACGTTCGCAGTGCGTGATGCAGGATGTGCGTGGCCGAGTGTGCGCGGCCGATCGCTTCGCGGCGCGAGGAGTCGGCGACGGCTTGGACCTTCGCACCGACAGTCAGCTTGCCCGACTTGAGCGTGCCAATATGGACGAGCAACTCGCCATCGCGCTGCGTGTCTTGAACTTCAAACTCGATGAAGCTGGCATCAACCGCGAACGCCGCAACCCCACCGGGCTTGTCCCGGTGGCTCGCGGGTTTTTGCACTACGTCTGATTCCGATGGGCGTTCAGTAGTGCAAAAACCTGATTCCACCGGGGCAAGCCCGGTGGGGTCGCGGAGTATGAGGCTGGTCAGCTTGCCGATGTCGCCGACCTGGCCACCGGCCTCACCATAAAGAGGAGAACGGTTCAGCACGACGGCGATCTGGGCGTCGGTCTTGTCGAACGAAGTCACAAGCTGGCCGTCGGCAATGATCCCGACGACCTCAGCCTCGGCACTCGTCGTGTCGTAGCCGAGGAACTGCGTCCCGCCGGTCTGTCGCAGTGTGTCGAGTGGTCCGGCTGACATGACCGAGTTCGCGAAGGCTCCGCGTCCGCTGGTCTTCTTGTGTTTCTCTTTGCACTCCTTGAACTGAGCCATGTTGATCGTCAGGCCCTCGCTCGCCGCGAGCGATTCGGTCAACTCGATCAAGAAGCCGTCCGTCTGGTGCAGGTCAAAGGCTGCTTCACCCGAGACGATCTTTGTCCCCGACTTCTTCGCCTGCTCGACGAGCTTCTTAAATCGGACGATGCCCGACTCGACGACTCTCAGGAACTGCTTCTCTTCTTCTTGAATGGCGTGCTGCACCGCTTCGACCGTTTGGCCGAACTCGGGGTACGGCTGCTTCATCATCTCGGCGACGACGGGGACGAGCTGCGACAGAAACGGCTCACAGGTGCCGAGCAAAAAACCTTCCATCGACGCGCGGCGGAGGAGCAGGCGGACGATGTAGTTTTCCTTCTCGGGGCCAGGTCCGCAGCCTTCGTGCAGCGCGAACGAGCAGGCTCGCACGTGATCGGCGATGCGGCGAAGTGCTCTCCCCTGCGGAGCCGTGTACTCGTACTTCACGCCGACGATCTCACCCGCCGCCTGACAGATCGGCTTGAGGATGTCGATCTCGAAGTTGCTCAGCACGCCCTGCAACGTGGAGGCACAGCGTTCGAGGCCCATGCCGGTATCGATGTTCTTCTTCGGCAGCGGCTGAAGGTTGTTCGGCGGGCTGCCCACGCGATTGAACTGCGTGAAGACGAGGTTCCAGATTTCGACCGTCTTCGTCGCACCGGGTGGCAGGTAATAAATCTCGCTGCACGGCCCGCAGACGCCGTCCGGTCCCTGCGACGGAGCTGACGCGGGCCAGAAGTTTTCCCCCTCGTCCTCGCGCGAGATGCGGCTCGGGTCGAGACCGATCTCCTTGTTCCAGATTTGGAACGCTTCATCGTCGTCGAGATAGACGGTCACGTTCAGCCGCGAAGCGTCCAGCCCCAGCCACTTCTTCGTCGTGAGGAACTCCCACGCCCAGTGGATGGCCTCCTTTTTGAAGTAGTCTCCGAACGAGAAGTTGCCGAGCATCTCGAAGAACGTGTGGTGATAGGCGGTGATGCCGACGTTGCCGATGTCCCCCGTCCGCAGACATTTTTGCGAGGTCGTCGCGCGTGTGAACTCTACCGGCCCGATGCCGAGGAACTGGTTCTTGAACTGGTTCATCCCGGCCGGCGTGAACAGAACCGTCGGATCGTCCTTCGGCACCAGCACGTCGGTCGGCCGCCGCACGCAGCCCTTGGACTCAAAGAACGCCAGATACTTTTCACGCAGTTCGTCAGTCTTCATGTTCGCTCTCGTAGGGTGCGTGGAGTCTTCGGAACGCACCGAAACCAAGGATGTGTGCAACGAAAGAGGTGCGTTCCGAAGACT
>JAYSQC010000660.1:0-7486 GCA_043721755.1 Schlesneria sp. | reverse complement strand
TAGTAAAGTAAGTGCCATTGGGCGCTAGCCGCCGGTGTCGGCGAAAACGACCGGCGGCTAGCGCCATGCCGCTCACGGGACACCATTTTCAACTGGAATGGCGGAGAGTCGATTTATCAGAGTCTGTCGAGTATGGCTGAGGTCGAAAGAAACGCTGGTCAGTGACACGGATTCGCGTGTGGGTTGGCCAACGCGAATTCAAGGTCTCTTGGTTCAGCGTACCGCTGATGGCACTCACGACAGAGCCAGTGGTTCTCAAGGTCCACGTACCCGAAGCGATCGCCCCCGTGGCCGATGTGCTGGAAACACAGCTCGCAATGTTCGTGGTCCCACCCGGCGGTCTGAACATGAGTCGCGATGGCACCCTCGGGCAACTTGTTGCCGACTTGGCCCCAGCCGTGAGCGTCGCCAAGCATGAAATGCTGCGCATTCTGTGATGCAAACTCGACTCGGTGCCAAGTCGCGTCGGGAGCCACGATCATCGTGACGTGATAAGCCTGCCAATTGCCATCCAGCCAAGGAACGAGGCTGCCAACTTGAATTGGACTCGTGCCAGACCAAAATGGTGCCACGAAGGTGGCCTGTTTCGTTGACGGTTGCAGATCAACCAAGTCGCCAATGAGGGAGAATTCGTTGCCAGCGTAAAGCCAACTGCGAACCTCTCGCACGGCAGTGAGATGCGTGAATATCCCCACCAACTGCGGCTCGGTGTCGATATTTGAAATCGAGGTCACGCGAAATTCCGGGAGGTCGCCCAGTCTGATCGGCATTGTCGTCTACCTAGCATTGACAGCGGCACGTCTAAACTTTTTACACTCTCCGCCACTCCTGTTGGACAACACCTGTGAGCGGCAAGGCGCTAGCCGCCGGTCATGCAGGAAATCACCGGCGGCTAGCGCCTTGCCGCTCACGTCGTACAACTTTCAACAGGAATGGCGGAGAGCCTCAAACTGTCACTTCGATGCACCGCTTCCAGTCGCCAGTGCCTGCCCTCCACGCTAAAGGGGGTGGGAGACTGCTGTCAAACAGCGATTCCGATGACGCGCGAGATTTCGTCGTTTCGGTTGAGCCACAGCGGATGGAGAGGTGTCGCAACGGTGAGGTTTTTTGGCAGTGACTTGGGAGATCGTCAGCCGCAGGAGCGAACTCGGGCTTGGTGTGTGACGACGGAAGCATCAGACGAAGTCACCAGTGGCGTCATCATTTCCGACCGTGACACCGCACGCGGTTAAACGACGTTGCGTCTCGTGGCCCCTTGGGTTGGAGACGACAGCTCATGTTCCTCGTCCTTACTAAGGCCGCGCCGCTGGCAATTGCGGTAGGGGACGGAGGGCGATGATGCCTCGATCCGTCACGACCAGTGTGCCGTTTGAGTCCCCTGTGACAGCCGCCGTTTTCGCGTGGGAGGGGAGTTGGCAGCGTTGAACGATGTGGCCGGTGTCGGCGGCGCAGAAGCAAACAGACCGAATCGCGGAGCTGGTTTGCGGGGTCGAACCAGTGGGTGCCATCGGCCAAGCAGCAACCAGCGAGTTGCACACAGCGACGTTCCATTGGCCGTGACTCGACGACACGTTTGCGGTCTCCGCCGAGCGTGTCTCGTCGCCGACGAACCGTTCCCAAAGTCGTTGGCCGTTGTTCAGCGAGATCGCTCGAACGCAGCCGTGACTGGCAACGAAAGCGGTCGTGTCGTTGGCGATCACTTGGCGAGCCGGATCGTTCAGCGGCCAGTCGGTGAGGCCCGCGGACCACAGGACACGACCGGTCTCGCGGTGGATGTCCGTCAGCGTTGTGCCGTCGATGGTGAGGAGCAGGTGTTGGTGTGAGGACCACGCGACGGGATCGGTATGAGCGAACGACATCCCGCCGCGAAACGTCCACACGGGCGACGCGACTTGGGACACGAGACATTCCACGCGGCGGGTGTCGGTGACGACGGTGACTCGCCCCGCGTCGTCGATGACCGGCGGGCGACGCCACGGTTCGGAATGGCCGGTCAGTTCAGCGACGCGAGGTTCGGCCCCGATCTCCAGCAGCCACGTTGTCGCGGGCTGAATCGTTTGCACGGCGATCTGCTTCGCGCCGCAGGACCAGTTTCGCTGGAGTTGGCCCGGCGGTTGAAACGACCACGCGGTCTCACCGGTTCGCGCATCAATGAGTCTCACGCCGGAGTGCGGTTCAAACTCGATGACCCCGTGATCGCGCGTTTGAAGCTGTGCGAGTGACTTCGACTTCGCTGGCCCCCCGCTGCGCAAGGTGACCGACCACAGGAGCCGTCCCGATTCGAGAGTCAGCGCCGACAACTCGTCATCGGCCGCGATGAGCAAGTGCGTTTCCGCGTATGCGACCCAACGCGGTGTCGCGGAGAACGGTTGTTGCCAGCGGACGCGACCCGACTCGCGATCGAGGCATTCCAACCACATCCCAAATTGGCCGGTTGCGTCGCCGTCCCGAGGAACGATCACGCACGCGAGCGATGGGGACGGCGGTTCTCCTTGCGGTACGAACGGCATCAATTGGATTTCTTGTTCGGCCGTCTTCGTGTTCGACGCGAGGTTCACTGTCCACGCTCGTTCGAGAAACGAGATCGGCTTGGGCGGCGCGTCTTCGTAGGCGTGGTACTCGGGGCGAGCCAGTCGTTCTCGGGCGAGTTCGTAAGCGCGGCGAATCGCACCGCCGTAATCGAGCAATTCATGGGCAAACCGAGCTTCATTCAGCCGCTCCCAAACGCGGTGCGATCCGCGCCAGTAGCCCGCCGCTTCGAGTGCCTCGGCCCACGCCACAAGAGCGGTCGCCTGTTCGGCTGGTGTCACTCCTTCGTCCACCAGGCGCGCGAAGTTCGAGTTGGCCGATTGGATTTGTCCCGCCTCGCATTCGAGTGACGCGAGCGTGAATCGCGCGCGACGCACTATTTCTGAGTGCGGAAACTGCGTGAGTGCCGCACGAAGTCCGGCGGCACCCCGTGCGTTGATGCGCGAGATGATCTCTGGCGAGGCCCGTAGCTCGACCGAGGCATATGCCGCGCGACCGTGCTGTGCGAGGAGTCGCGCGATCGCCGTTGTCGCTTCGCTTCCCGCCGTGGTCTCGCCGACCGCTTCACGACGAACGGCCGTTCGTAACTGAGCGTCATCCAAAATGTGTTGCCAGTGTTCGACAGCCGCCTCAGGACGCTGACGTGCCTGTTCAGCCGAGGCCAAGTCGAACAGGACCCGCGCGCGATCGACCGGTTCTGCCGCGAGTACGAGTGCCTCATTCAAGCCCGCGATCGCTTCGTCGGCGTGTCCTTGCGCCGATCTCTTCAACGCAGTGCGACGCAGCAGTTCGCTCAGCCGCGCGAGGTGTTGCTGATGCGAGACATCGCGCGCGGGGGACGCTGCTGAATCGAGTTGCCTCGCCGTCTGAACGGCCTTCGTTGCCGCGTCGAGATTGCCCGCCGCAGCTTCGATTTCCGCCAGCTTGAAGAGCATCCGCGACTTGTCTGGTTGCGACGAGAGATCGCGATGCAGTCGTTCCTTGAGCAGGCTGTACTCGCCATACGCGACCAGTTTTTCGGACTGTGCGATCAACAACATTCCGCCCGCAACCAGCACGTTGCCGCCGGTCTCAGCGGAGTCGGGCGTGTTGAAGGGGATGTTGCGTCGCGGCTGACCACTCGCCGCGTCGAGGATTCGCAGTCCCTCGCGCGTCGGCCACAGCACGGCGTCTCCCGCCAGCACACCGCGTCCGTACCCACGCTCGGTGATGTCGTTCGACGCGAGGACGCGCCAGCCCTCGCGCCCCGTCTCGACATCCAGCGTCCGCAACGAATGACCGCTGACGACGAGCTTCGATCCGGAGTCACTCGAAACGACGCCGAGCAAGTGCCGCCAGCGATCTCGTGTGGGATGCGGCTTCTGCCAGCGCACACGGCCGGAGTCCGCTTCGATACAGAACAGCCGGTCACAATCGTTCGGGGCGACGAATACCAAGCCCTCATGAAACATCGCCGGGACAAGGCCCTGCTTGGCGTGATCGGACTGATCGGCTGCATCGCCCGGCGGACGGCTTTCGTAGGTGACGGCCCATTCGACGCGACCGTCCTGCGCGTCGACCGCCACGATCGCACCGGCGTCGGTCGAGACGAACAGCTTTCCGGCTCCGAGCGTCGGCAGCAGGTGGCTGACTCGGTTGTGATGGTCCTCGATCGTCGTGCGCGATGTTGCGAGCGGCCGCGTCCACAACCGTTCGCCATTCGCGGCGTCGAGGCACGTCAGCGCGAACTCAAGCTGCGAGCGGCGTCGGCTGTGGATCAGGTACGCACGGCCGTCATGCACGACCGGCGAACCTTCAAACCGCCACGATTGCTCGCCGTCATGTGGCCATTCGCTGGCGGCGATTTTCCAAACGAGTCGGCCCTCCCCGTGGGCTAGGTCGAGGCAAACGAGGTCGCTCGCCAAATCACGCGGCTCCGTTCCACTCGGGCCAGTGACGGGTGAGCCAAGCCGCGCGAACAGTTTTCCGTCAGCCACAGTCATCGTGAACCACGGCACACCCACGCTCAGGCGATCAGGTGCGGGAGTTCGCTCCACTGCGGCGGGCGGATAGATCTGAGCCGTTCCCTGTTCGGTCGGCCACGCGGGATCACCCGTCAATAAATGGAAGGCCGAGATCGAATCGGCATCGTTCACCAGTACGAGGTCACGAAAGACGACGGGATGTGTGCTGAGCGGTCCGCGATCGAGAGTCGATCGCGGGCGTTCGAGTTGCTTGAGTAAGTGGGGTGCGAGCGGCTGCTTCCAACGCGGCGCGCCGACATCAATCACTTCGGGCAAGGTTTGAGTCCGCTCCGGCGCGAGGCCAAACGTCGTCGCTTCGCCTGCGTAAGGCAGCGCGTCCCACGCGACAGACTCTTCGAGAACCTGCTTGAGCAACTCCGCCAATCGCCCTTGCTTTCCCGCGAGCGTGCCGACCGCCTGCGGATAGAGCTGCTCGAAACGCTGCTGCTCTTCAAAGGCCCGCACGCGGTTTCCATCCATCAGCGAACAGAGGACCAGCCGCGACAGCACCATCGCCGGATCGAGATCGCTGTCAGGGTAACGCAGCACCGTCGGCAAGTTGGCCGCCCGCGCTTCTTCGGGCAACGCGACGATCTGCGACCAGCACAATCGCGCCGTGGCAAAGTCGCCCCGATCCCAAGCCGCTTCACCGAGCGACCACAACGCGTCGTCACCATAACTGCTGAGATACGTCTGTCGGACGAGTCGCTCCAGTTCCGCACGGTCTCGCGTCCGTTGCCAGTTCTCAAACCAACGCTTCGCCAGCGGATCGACCTTGCGACGGTAGCCGATCAAGCCTTCCATCGGCATCCGCGACAACAACACCTGACAGCGCGTAGCCACGTTGAGATAGACCGCCGTCGTTCCCGCCTGCCCCGGCTGAGCCAGCACCAACGAACGTCCTTCCGACTGAGCAATCTCGTGCAGAATGTCTGCGGCCTCAGCCCAACGCTTGTCGGACAGATAATCCTCGACCGTGCCGAGACGCTTCAACACGCTGGTGTCCGCCGCAACCGTCGCCGCCCCCAGCATCGGCTTCTGCGCCGGTGGGGCGGCGTTTGCGGAGCGGGTGGCCAAGAACGAGACAACCGCAATCAACGCCCACAAACAAACATGAAGTCTTGAAGTCCGGCTGAGCCTTGTTAAACCTCGCGCGGTCCGTGATGAGACCTCTGAGCGGGGCGGCGTTAGCCCCCCGGTTCTTGGGCGTAAGCCCGCTTTGGAAGAACCGGGGGGCTGACGCCGCCCCGCTCGGAAACCTCTCACTTTGTGCCGCGTGAGGGATAGCCGGACTTCTCTCTGAAAAGACTCTTCCGGCAGAGAAGTCCGGCTTTTAGAAAAGCCCGACTTCGAGGTGGTTCTCGGCAGGACCGTTCGTGCGTTCATTTCGACTCCCTCAGCCGAGTCCCGATCCAAAACAACACGGCCGCCACCGCGAGGACGGCTGGCATCCAGATGAGTGGAAACCCAAACTGAAGCTGCCACCACGAAATGAGCGGTGTCGCCGTGAGGACGAGGAACTGAAGAACCAACCCAACTTGCTGCTTCACCGCGTGACCTCACTCATTTGTGATCTCACTCATTTGTAGGATGGGCACTCCTGCCCGTCCGGTTTTCAGGCAGGACGGGCAGGAGTGCCCATCCTACGCGCGGCCCTTGTGACCTCGTCATTTTCGATGCACGACCCAACCGGGAACCTCAACTCGCACTTGATACAGCGTCTTGCCCGCCGTGATGTAGAGCGTCTTCAAGTCGGCTCCGCCCCAAGTGCAGTTTGTGATGACATCTTCATAGACCGGGATGCGGCCGAGCAGCGTGCCATCGGGGCGGACGACGAAGACACCCAGCGGAACGTCGGCTGTCTCGTTGGAGTGCCGAGCGCGCGAGACCCCCGCCGCGATGTAGAGCGTTCCTTCAGAATCAACGCACATGCCGTCGCCGCCGCGTCCCGGTGCGAAGTCGATCACCAAACGTTGACCGCTCAGCGCACCGTCGTCCGCCAGATCGAAGGCCCAGATGCGACGATGGCCACCGAGGACCGGGCAGCTATCGACCAGATACAGCGTCCGTTCATCGGGGCTGAGGGCGACGCCATTCGGTCGTTGAATCTGCGGTTGCGTGAGGACTCGGGTGACAGTCCCATTCGGGTCGATGCGATAGACCGAATCGTGATCGAACTCCATCGTCGCCCGGTCGTAGTAGCACGGGTCGGTGAAGAAGAGCCGCCCATTCGAGCAGGCTGCGATGTCGTTCGGTGCGTTGTATCGCCTCCCGTTCCAATGATCGGTCAGCACCTCAACGTGACCTGTCGTCAGGTCGGTGCGAGTCACCCGGCGATGGCCATCGTTGGGACAGAACTCATTTCCCTCACAGGCGAGCAACCGACCTTGGACATCGAACAACAACCCGTTCGCACGGCCGCTCGGTTGGCGAAACACGCGGAAGTATTTCGCTCCCGCTTCGAGTAGCAGGATGCGGTTATTGACGATGTCGGTGAAGTACACATCGCCATTCGCCGCACACGCTGGCCCTTCCGTAAACGCGATGCCGACAGCCTGCGTGGGAGGAGCGGAAACGCCGGGCGGCAGGCCAAGATTCTGAAACATGTTGCCTCAACGCGGGGCCAAAGTGAGTGAAGAACGACTGTGGCAGACATCCGGATAGTAACGGGACGCCATGCTCGAAACGACCGACCGCTCAAAGTCCGGCTCTGCTGGAAGTCCGACTTCTTCTCTGGTGAACAGCCTTACGATGTTCGATTCGCGCAACCGGCCTGCTATACCTCACGCGGTTCGTGGTGAGACATCTGAGCGGGGCGGCGTCAGCCCCCCGGTTCTGGGGCGTCAGCCCGCTTGCGAAGAACCGGGGGGCTGACGCCCAATGGCACTTACTTTAGCCCACCAACCCGAAGCGTGAGCGAGGGCGATGAAGGGAAACGCCTCTTGCCATCGTCC
>JAYSQC010000659.1:0-4884 GCA_043721755.1 Schlesneria sp. | reverse complement strand
CCCCTCGGCGGGGAGGGCCGGGGAGGGGGGAGGATGGTCAGGTCGATTTGCCACTCGTCCCCCCTCCCTAACCCTCCCCGCCGAGGGGAGGGAACCAGAAGGGAACTCGGGAAGTTGTTTTGAGCCAATCCCTTAACCGACCGCCGTCACGCCTCTGAGACGATCGTGAATGGCTGCCATTTGTGCGAGGTGCGTTTCCTCCGACAACACCGGGGTGAGTCCGTTCGTCGCGAAGTCGGCGGGGAAATCGACCCAACTGCGGCAGCCTGCGAAGTGTGGGGACTGAGGGACTCGCAGCGGCTCGGCTCGACGATGAACGCGGACCAGCAGTGCGAACAGGCCGGGCGTTCGGTAGTGAAAGCGGTCGTGAAGTGTTTGCTCGGACCAGACGTGCAGGCCGAGCAGTCGCGGCAACAGCGACTCCTCACGAATCTCGATGACCTCTTCGACAACGGCGTAGTTGCGGAGCAGCAGCATTCCCGCCGCCGACTCCATCGCCCGCCATTCATCCAGTGCAGATTGGGCTTCGGCGGCAAGGACTCCCGGCTGCTGATGGAACTCCGTTGGGAAGAGCCAGAACTCACGATGCTCGACGCGAAAGCCATCGCGTCCCTCGTGAATGCCCCCTTTGCGCAGGATCAAACTCTGACGGCCCGAGTCGAGGGCCGCACAGATGACGCCCCATTCTTTGAACGCGAAACGATTGGACGATTGCAACGGATGCTCCTGCGGATGAGTTGGCTGGACGTGGGGTCTTCAATACTAACCCGCAGCGTGAGCGAGGACGCCGGGGCATTCCGTGCGGGATCGTCCTCGTTCACACTGCGGGTTGGTGTTCAGGCCACGACTACGATCTTGAGCCTCTTTCGGAAAGAACCTATACCACGCGCGGTTTGAACGGACTCGTTTAACCGCGTGGGCAACGCCCCGCGTGTCGTGCGGCAAAACACGATTCCATGTCGCTTGACGCGCGGGGCGTTGCCCACGCGGTTAAACGACGCTGCGACAATCTGGGCCGCGCGGGGTGTATGCCTCGCCCGCGCGGCGGCGGCGATGATGGCGCGTGGTGGAATTGGCAATTGTTGAGCGGGTGGCTGCGCTTCTGAGGTGGATCATGCGACTGGTTCTGGGATGTCTGTGTTCGGCCGTACTGGGAAGCCTGTTTACCGTCTGGCTGCTCAGTGCGGACGGCGGTTCGTCGGTCGTGGCTCAAGAGCGTGGGGCCAATCCCGCCGCGACCCCGCCGGTGGATCGCATCAAGTCCCTCGCCGCGCGGGCCTTCGATCAGGACGGACTAACTCCGGAAGAAGCGATCAACATCGCGGTCTACGAGACGACCAATCGGAGCGTCGTGAACATCACGGCCAAGTCCGTAAAGACCGAGCGGCTGATCATGGTCGAACAGTCGGAAGGCTCGGGGTCCGGTTCGATCATTGATCTCGACGGGCACATCCTGACGAACCATCACGTTGTCGTGGGGGCGAAGGAGATCGCCGTCTCGCTGTTCAATGGCAAGACCTACGATGCGACTCTGGTGGGCGCCGATCCGCTCAACGATGTGGCGGTGATTCGCATCGACGCGCCGGAAGACGAGCTGTTCCCCGTGATCTTGGGAGACTCGCGTCCCTTGAAAGTTGGGATGCGCGTCTATGCACTCGGCAACCCGTTCGGCCTGGAGCGGACGCTCACAACGGGGATCATCTCCAGCCTGAACCGGTCGTTGCAGATTCACGGCAACTGGAAGATCAAGTCGATCATTCAGATCGACGCGGCGATCAATCCCGGCAGTTCGGGAGGCCCGCTGTTGGATGCGCACGGTCGGTTGATCGGGATCAACACGGCGATCGCGACGACATCCGGACAAAGCTCGGGAGTGGGGTTTGCGATTCCAGTCAGCATGGTGTCGCGCGTCGTCCCGCAATTGCTGAAGCACGGGCGAGTGATTCGCCCGGAGAGTGGCATCGAGAAGGTCTATCAAACTGAGAAGGGGTTGCTGGTCGCGGAAGTCCGAGCCAACGGTCCCGCCGAGAAAGCTGGTTTGCGAGGCCCGAAGCTGACGAAGCAACGTCGTGGGCTGTTCACGTTCACGCGACAAGACCGCACGGCGGCGGACCTGATCGTTGGCATCGACGACCAAAAAATCGTGACGGCCGAAGACTTCCTCAGTTACATTGAAGCCAAGCAGCCCGGTGATGAGATCATGTTGACCGTTGTCCGCGATGGCCGTCGGTTGCAGGTGGGACTGGTCCTCGCCAGCTCCGATCAGCTTGACCGGACTGAGTGACGCGATCCCGGCCAATTCGGCTGTATGGCTTTCCGTAGGGTGGGCTGTGCCCACCACAATCGGTTGTGGAATGGTGGGCACAGCCCACCCGACATCTGCTGAGTGACGCGTCCCGGCCGAGGAGTCGATCCCATGAACTTCAATCCGGTGCAAGTCGCAGTCACAGTCGTCGCGGCGGTGCTGCTGATGTCGCCCCTGTTGTTGTGGGCGTATCAAGCGGGACGCGGTGCGAGTTCCACGGGCAAGTCGGATCGCTTCAATCGCGTGGTCGCCGAAGTCCATCTCAACGATACGTGGTGGCTGGCGGAGTTTGATGCGGATGATGCCGCTGCCTCACCGCTTGTCTTGCGGCTGCACCTGCGACAAATCGGCGCTCGGGTGTTTGGCGAGGCACAATCGCTGGCTGGGATCAGGCACAGTTTCGAGGGCGTGATCCACGGTCGGCAGCTCTGCTATGTCTCGCTCGACGAGACTCAGCGCAGCGAATGGCCGGGTGCGGTGTTGGCCGAAGTGCAGCCGGGGGAGCGGCTCATCGTGGGGATTCGCACCCGGTGGGCGGGGCCTCAGCAGGCGATGCTGATGCGCAAGGTGACGTTTACGCGCCTGAACAGTGCCGCTGCGGTGATGGAACCGAACGTCAACCGGTGAACGAAGGGGCGTCAATTCGCCGACACATCGCTCTCCGTGCCAATCGTCGATTTGTGGTCGCGCGGCATGATGCCAGAACGCGGCCCGCACCACGTTGACGTGGCGAATCGGCAACATCTCTCGGCCTCACGGCCGCTTGAGCCACGTCGGGTTGCAACGGTTCTAATTTTTGTGCGGGCTGAGGCAGGCACCGCCCTCCCGCCGTTGTGCCGCACAATCCCTGCGACCACTACGACCGGGCCGACTTGCCGGTTCGGGGCTTCTCCGAGGAAAAGTTTGCCGAAGTCAGAACGCGGTTTGCTTGAAGTGATCTCCGCGTGGCACTCATTGGCATCGCAATCCCTCCTTCAGATCGAATTCGCCAGCGATCGAGCAGGCGGTGGGATCACGATCGTTTTCGAGAGCGCTTCAGTTTTCTTCATCACAAGTTAGGAAGGACGACACATGTTTGGACCGAAATCGAAGAAGGCCGAGTCGATGGCTGCCCCGGCACCGCTGGCTCAGATGAATCTCAAATCCGCACCACCGATCGAAGAAGAATCCAACAAAGGGGAGCAGTCGAACATGCCAAATGTCATCGGAAAAGGGACCGTGATCGACGGCAACATCATCGCCGAGGGCGACTTGGTTGTCGAAGGGATCGTCCGGGGCGATGTCACCACCAAGACCTCGCTGATCGTCGGTCAGTCGTGCATCATCGAAGGCAACATTCTGGCTCAGCACGCCGAAGTGGCCGGACGTGTTAAGGGAACGGTTCAGGCTCTCGGACTGCTGGTCATCAAGTCCTCAAGCATCATCGACGGCGATGTGCTGACCAAGAACTTGAACGTCGAATCGGGTTCGACCTTCAACGGTCGATTCACGGTCGGTTCGGTCACCAGCACGGAACCCAAGCCCGCCAAGCGACCGGAAGCCACCGTCGCCGAACATCCGGAAGTCCGTCGTTCGGCTCCCGCCGCCACACCGAGTCTTTCCAGGGCTTGATGGACGTTTCCGACAGAAGTCGCAGGCACACTCCGTGTGCCGTCCGCGCGACCGTGATTCGCCGAGGAATTCGGTGAACGGCACGGGGAATGTGCCTACGACTTGGACTTCTGTCGGACACGTCAAGACTGGGGCCAGCAATGTGCCGACCCCAGTCGCACAGGCGAGAGGGTGAATTGTGAAAGAAGTCCTCAACCAATTTCGGCAGCGGGTGGGCGAGTTGCGGCGACGCAGCGGCAACCTGTCCTCCGGTCTGCGAGAGGCTTCTCGCGGACTGACCGAGAATGGGCGCGTTGCTTCGACGAAAGTGATTGAAGAGCTGTGGCAGTTCCGCCACGACTTCCGCGAATTGCGGTCGTCGTGGCCAACCGACGAGGGGCGTGAAGAGACCGTTCGCAACGCGGTTTCAACCGCCGATTCGTTGGTCGCGTTGGAACAGGAAGTCGAATGTCAGGTCTGCGTTCGCGGGGCACTTGCGGTGCTGAATTGCTTGGAGGCGATCCAGTCCACGGGGGACCGCGAGCTACCGATGTGGCTGGGTTGTGTCTCGGAAGGCCGGGCCTTGCGAGATCAGTTGGTGGCCAGTTCGCCGACGGAGGCTGCGGCGTGTGCGAAGCGACTCTTGGCGAATGACCATCCGCTGCGAGCCATCGTCACGCTGGTGGCTCAGCACGGCGAACTGAGCGACGAACGGTGGTTGATGTTGAACGATGTCGTGGCCGAGTCTTACGGCCGCGATTTGGTGACGGCGATCGTCCGGCATCGGCTGGCATTGCCGTCGTCTGCCGAGTCTGCAGCAAGGGAACTCCGATTCGGTGAGGATCCGTCGCCATCGACATGGCAGTAGTCACGTGGGTCGCTGCCAGGCGTTGTTTTGAAACTCACCCCACCGGGCTTGCCCCGGTGGAATCAGGTCTTTGCACTACTCGGCGTCACAGAGATTATGGAGTAGTGCAGAGACCCGTAAA
>JAYSQC010000658.1:0-2823 GCA_043721755.1 Schlesneria sp. | reverse complement strand
CCCCTCGGCGGGGAGGGTTAGGGAGGGGGGGCGAGTGGCAAATCGACTGGACCATCCTCCCCCCTCCCCGGCCCTCCCCGCCGAGGGGAGGGAGGAAAGCGGGAAGTTGTTTCGCACCGAATCCTTACGAGGTCCTCTCAATCTTCGCCGCCCTTTTCGTCCGGCTGTTTCCGAGCCTGTAGGCCCTTGTCGCGCACGAGCCGGTGGCAATCGACGCAGTTGAGCGTCAGTTGCACGTACATCAACGAAGCCCCTTCGAGGTTCTTCTCGCTGGCATACTTGGCCAGCTTGGTCGTGACCCGCTCAAACTCCTTGCTGTGCTGGACGAACTGCGCATCCTTGCTGGCATTCCACTGCTCCGCCTTCGTCAGTAAAAACATCGCGGTCGCGTTCTGCTCGATCTGGTCGAAATCCTCAACCGTGAGGCCCTCCAGAATCGCTTGAGCCTGTGCGAGTTTGACCTTCATGAACGTCCGCATCACCAAGGACTTGATGGGCCGAGCTTTCTTCGGCGCGTCTTCGGCCAGTGTTTTTCCAACGGTACTCCACACCAAAGCCGCCGTGCCCAAAGCACACAGCGTGACGGTGGTCCAACAGAACTTCTTGCTGAGCATGGAATCCTCCCGACGGACGTGCCGTCTTTCTCAATCAGACAATCGAGCAACGAAACTAAAAACTCATGACCAAGCACTGCGGCGGGCTTTGCGCACCAAATGCGACAGCTCACTAGCTGTAGGGTGGGCTGTGCCCACCGCTATGGCTTGCGGGTTGGTGGGCACAGCCCACCCTACGAGTTGTGAGGCAAAGCCACTGCGGCGTTACGAGTTGCCACCGGCCAGACGCATGCCGCGCACGAACTTGTGACACTCCAGGCACTTCATCGTGGTGTCGATCCATTTCAGTGCCGCCGCGTCGAAGTTCTCCTTCTCGGCGGCCTCCAACAGGCTTTGCGCACTCCGTTGGAACTCCCCGCTGAATTGGCGGTACATCACATCGTTGCGGACCTTCCACTTTTCGGCGTGGCTCATCTCGACCAGAGCCCGCGCCCCTTTGATGATCAGCTTCGAGTCCTCGGCCGTCAGACCTTCGAGGATCTCTGCCGATGCCTCCAGCTTTTTGCGCATAAACGAGGTCTGTTCCGGATCCCGCTTCGCGTCAGGGACTTTCTTCTTCGGCTGATCTTGTGAGATGGCCGAGCCACTCTCCAGCACCGCGCACGCCGACGCAATTCCCATCAGCCCGACTACGATCAATGCTCGCTGAGAAGTCTTCATCTCTCGGATTCCTTTAGTTTGATGCTGGCGGGCCGCTCGCAAATCGCGACCGCCTTCGTTGAGGGGCGTCATGAGTCACATCTCACGTTGCGGGAGTCTCGTCCATCCGGAAGAGGTGGTCTTGGGGATGAACGGTCAGCACGGGACAGGTCGCTAGGCGAACGATCTTTTCGGCGACGCTGCCGAGCAACAGGCGAGACAACCCCGTGTAACCGTGTGTGCCGATGACGATCAGGTCGATCGCGTGAGTTTTCGCGTAGTCGATGATGTCTCGGACGGGCTGGCCGACGATCACCGCGCGAACGACGGTGAGGTCGTGAGGCAGAGCGGCTTCCATTCGCACTGCCAACTCCAGTTCGGCGTTGTGAACGAGCTGCGGCACGGCATCGCTGGGCAAGATCCACGATCCTTCCGGCCCCGGTATGGGAGACGGATCGGAGACGACATGCAGTGCATGCAGTTCGACGGATAACTGTTCCGCGAGCGAACAGGCGTAGTCCTGAGCGTGCTGCGCTGGCGGACTGAAATCCGTCGCCAACAGGATTCGATGAATTCCTCCGTTCATGACCAGCCCCCTTTTCTCGCCCACTGTTTGATCGCCACATGAGTGTGTGAATCACACCACGTCGGAACGGCTCCATTTCGCACGGCGCGTGCCACGGCTGAAAAATCACGCAGCGTGACCACGGGCGAAGGAATCGTCGCCCATAGGTCAGCGCGGATCGCGTTGTTGAGTGAGTCGCCCCCTCGCGAGATGCAGCCCCGGTGGCGGAAAGCTTCCAACTGGAAGAAGGCGGATCGAATGGGACTCAGAGGCTATCCGAAAAGTGAGATCGCACTCAGCATTTGCCACAGCTCTGTTTGACGCATCCCTCAGCAAAGGAGTGCGAGAACAGGGCGACGAGTTTGACGTGGATGCCACGGAAGGCGTATCCGACCGATTTGACCGACGCACAGTGGGCGATTTTGGAGCCGTTGATTCCTCGGGCCAAGTCCGGGGGGTGACCGCGCGAGGTCGAGAGGCGGGAAGTTTTGAACGCGATGTTTTACGTGGACCGCAGCGGTTGTCAGTGGGATCTGTTGCCTCACGACCTGTTGCCCAAGAGGACCGTCTACGAGTACTTCGCGCAGTGGCGAACGGATGGCACCTGGCGGAATTGTGGGGATGCCCTGCGTGGTCCAGTGCGCGTGAAGGAGGGACGCAATGAGACTCCCAGCGCCGCCGGCATCGACACGCAATCGGTGAAGACGACCGAGATCGGCGGAGCCGAGCGGGGCGACGATGGCGGCCAGAAGATCCAGGGGGCGCAAGCGTCAGTTGCTGGTGGATACGCTGGGTTTGCTGATCGCGGTGGTGGTGACGGGCGCGAATCTGGACGACGGAACCGCGGCACCCCAGTTGCTGTCGCGCGTGGCGGTGGCGGACTTCCCGCGATGGATCACGCTGTTCGGAGACAACAAGTACAACAACCGCGCCTGGAACGCGTGGCTGGCCCAGGAACGTCCCCACTGGCGGGTCGAAATCCAGTCGCGTCCCGAAGGGACTCTG
>JAYSQC010000657.1:0-32513 GCA_043721755.1 Schlesneria sp. | reverse complement strand
GCCGCGAAATAACCTACCAGCCGGACGTAGCAGAAGTCGTGAGACTTCTCGGCCTCAGAACTCTCACGAGTTCTGCTACGGGTAGGTTATTTTCGCGCGGCCACCTTAGAGGCTTGTCTCGGTCCCTCCGATCCGCCAAGTACTTCGGCTGATCGTCCGCATCACTCGGCCAAGGAAGTCCGTGTCATGCCAACTCCATTCAGAACGACAATTCTGTTCAAAAAGCTGCCGTTGCTCGCTCTCTCCCTGTTCGTCGCCATCGGCTCTCAGGGGTGTAGCTCGCCCGAACGGAAGAGTCTCGCTGACAAACTGCCGTTCCGAAAGCATCAGAACGATTCGCTGCTAGAAGTCGAATTTCGTCAGAAGTTCGTCGCCGAACGTGATCCCGCCGCTTTCAAGTGGCTGCTTGCCCACCGCATTCACAACGAAATGTCGGTCGCGGAAGTTGCGAGTGTGTTGGGCGAAGCGGGTGAGCGACGGTTCGATGATCGTGAGTACAAGACCAACGGCGGCAACTACCACACGACCGATGTCGGCTATCAGTGGGGGCCGGATCGAACCGGCCACACCGTCGTCCTCTTCTTCCGAGACGGCAAGCTCATCCACTTTGATCCGGCCGAACTCGGTGAGTGATCTGGCCTGTCGCAACGGCGCTGCTGTTCTAGTCCTCACGCGGCCCAAGATGTTCGAGGGGGTCCGTGCGCGGCCTGTGGTTGGTGCGGGTGCGACAACTCCGGCCGCTGGTCTTTCATTGCTGAAGCTGCCCGCATTCAGGACAACCCTCCGCCATGCCTCGCATCTCCATCGACTCGCTCGACGACCCGCGCGTGCGGATGTATCGCGATCTGAAGACGAGCAATCATTTGCGCGACGGCAAGCTGTTCATCGCGGAGGGGACCAAGCTGGTTGAGCGGTTGCTGGCGAGTGACTTCCGCGTGGAATCGGTTCTCGTCACCGAGCGTCGCGCGGATGAATGGACTAGGCAAATTTCCGACGACGTGCCGCTGTACGTCATCCCACAGCAAGTCGGTGAGCAATTGACCGGCTTCAATTTTCATGTGGGTGTGCTGGCGTGTGGCCACCGAAAACCAACGCGATCGCTGGATGAAGCGCTGCCGCCGCTCAATCAACACACGGCACCCGCTCCGCTGACATTGGCCATCTGTCCGAATTGCGACAATCCGGAGAACCTCGGTGCGATCATCCGCATCGGCGCGGCCTTCGGCATCGACGCGCTGCTGCTGTCGCGAGAGGGCTGTTGCGATCCGTTCTCTCGCCGCGTGTTGCGAGTCTCGATGGGCACGGCCCTTCGGTTGCCGATCATCGAGTCGTCCGATCTCGAACGCGACGTGAAACGGTTGCGTGACGAGTGGCAGGTCGAGCTGATCGCGACGGTGCTGGATGAGTCGGCCGAATCACTGTCTCTGTCGGCGCGAGGCCATCGCGTTGGTCTCCTCTTCGGCAACGAAGCGGATGGCCTTGATGTGCGTTGGCGGAGTCTTTGTCATCGCCAAGTGACCATCCCCATGCGCGGTGGCACAGATTCGCTGAACGTCGCCATTGCCGCTGGCATCTTCCTGCACCACTTCGCAAAGTCGGACGCGAACGCTCGCTGAAGCGGGTGACCGCAACACCAACCCGCAGCGTGAGCGAGGAGGTGCCATTTCATTTCGGCGAGCTACAGGAGAAGACGTACCCCAAAGTAGACGAGTCACTCCGTGACTCGAAGATTCCGGTCACGGAGTGACCGGCCTACTCTCTGTTGCCGCTCGCCTTGCTGGCAGTTTTCACTTTTCGACTTCTTCCTTGCTCACGCTGCGGGTTGATGTGGCTCACATGCAGCCCGTTTCGTCGTCTCACCAGCGTGGCTACAATTAGCGTGAGATTTGGCATCTTTTGCCCGAACTCTCTCGTCTTCACAACGGCCCCGTCTAGGAACCGTCCTCATGAGCATGTTGCCCATCGTGCTGGCTTCGGCGGCGATTTTGTCTGTTGCGTACTGGACCTACGGGCCATTGCTGGTTCGGCTGTTGAAGCTCGACCCTCAAGCCAAGACGCCCGCGTTTGAGTTGCGCGACGATGTCGATTACTCGCCTCTGGCTCCGAATGAATTGCTGAGTCAGCACTTTTCCGCCATCGCGGCGGCCGGGCCGATTGTGGGTCCGATCCTGGCCGGAGTGATGTTCGGTTGGTTGCCGGCGTTGATCTGGATTCTGGTCGGTTCGATCCTGATCGGCGGCGTCCATGACTTCACCGCGCTGGTGGCCTCGATCCGTCACAAAGCCCGCTCGATCGCCGAGGTCGTGCGCGACCACATGAGCCACCGCGCATTCGTGCTGTTCCTGACCTTCGTCTGGCTGGCGCTGGTCTACATCATCGTCGCCTTCACCGACATCACCGCCGCGTCGTTCATCGGCGTGCAGAAACTGGAGAACGGACAGGATGTCACTGGCGCGGGAATCGCCTCCTCGTCGCTGATGTATCTCGCGCTGCCGCTCATCATGGGACTGGCGATGCGGTACACGAAGCTCTCCATCGGTTGGGCGACGCTCATCTTCTTGCCGCTGATTGGCGTGTCGATCTGGGCAGGACAGTTCCTGCCTGTTGATATGACCGCCATGTTGAAGACGTTCATCCCGACTGCTGACGACAAGCTGGCTCACAAGACGTGGGATGTCCTGCTGCTCGGTTATTGCTGTGTCGCTTCGGTCGTTCCGATGTGGTTGCTGCTCCAGCCGCGAGGCCATCTCGGCGGCTACTTTCTTTACATCGCACTCGGTGCGGGCGCGTTGGGCCTCGTGTTTGGAGGGGCAACCATCGAGTACCCCGCGTTCAACGGCTGGACCACGCCCAAGGGTGAGACTCTGTTCCCGGTGCTGTTCATCACGATCGCGTGCGGAGCGTGCTCGGGCTTTCATTCGCTGATCGCGTCGGGGACGACCTCGAAGCAGTTGCGTTACGAGACCGACGCGAAGCTGATCGGCTACGGAGCGATGCTGCTCGAAGCGATGGTCGCCATCGTGTCACTGAGCTGCGTGATGATCCTCGCCAAGGATGCCGTCCTGCTGAAGAACCCGCAGCCCAATCTGGTCTATGCGCAGGGGATCGGTTCGCTGCTGGAGCGATTCGCGGTGACGGTGCGAAGCTGCGGCTGGACCAACTTCAATCTGTCCGCTCAGTTGACGGTCTCATTTGCCCTGATGGCATTCACGACGTTCGTCTACGACACACTCGATGTCTGCACGCGACTCGGTCGCTACATCATTCAGGAATTAACCGGTTGGCACGACGCGAAGGGTCGCTGGCTGGGAACGCTGCTCACCGCAGGAGTTCCAATGATCTTCGTGACTCAATCGCTGACCAGTCCCGATGGCAAGCCGGTCCCGTTGTGGCGCGTCTTCTGGGCGCTGTTTGGTGCGAGCAACCAACTGCTCGCCGCGTTGACGCTGCTCGGCGTGACCGTCTGGTTGTGGCGAACGCGACGACAAGTGTGGGTCCTATTCGTCACCGGCATCCCGACCGTCTTCATGTACACGATGAGTACCTGGGCTTTGGTCCGCATGATCTTCAGCACGCTGAACGAAATTCAAACCACACCCAACCCCCAGCAAATCAAATATATTTTGTTGGGCATCTCGTCACTGTTGGTCGTCCTCGCACTGGCGATGCTGGTCGAAGCGGTCCTCGCACTGGTGAAGTTCGACGACGGCCGCTCGCGCCCGAATGCTCCCGCCACAGCGCTGACCACGGGCTGACATCCACCGAGACTCTGGTCTCACGCAGACCAACCATGACTGAGCCACAGGAGACACGCCATGAATACCGCTCACGCGACCTACCACGATGGACAACTCCAGCTCGACGAGCCAGTCGATTGGCCGAGCGGCACGCGCGCAGTCGTCGTGCGCGAGACCTCGGAACAGAACCGTGATTCGTCCGAGTCCGACTTCATCCTGAGCGACGATGATCGGCCTTCAACCCCGGAAGAAATCGCCGAACTGCTGGCATGGTTCGATTCCCGCGATCCATTGTGTTTCACGCCCGAGGAACAAGCCGAATGGGAGGCAAGTCGTCAACGAGACAAAGCGATTCAGATTGAACTCACAAGGAAGAATTGGGAAGAACTCGACAGGATGTTTCCATGAAGCGCTGGTTGCTCGACACGGGAATCGCTAACGATCTGGTCAACAAACGCGAGCCGGTGGAGTCGCGCGTTCGCGCAGCACTGGCACGCGGTGAACATGTGGGAATCGGCACGCCAGTCTTGGGTGAGTTGAGAGCCGGAATCGAGAACAGCCATTCGCGAGATCAGAATCTGATTTTGCTGAAGCGCGGTCTTGTGGCGTTGCGTGTTTGGGCGTTTGACAAGCCCGCAGCAGAAGAGTTCGGTCGGTTGTTCGCTGAGCTTCGACGCACCGGCCGGTTGATGCAGCAGGTCGATATTCAAATCGCGGCCATCGCCTTTGCACTCGGCAGCTGCGCGGTCGTGACAAAAGACAGCGATTTCAGCCGAGTGCCCAACTTGGAAGTCGTCGATTGGTCGATGCCCGGCTGACGTGAAGGTACGTCATCAACAAAGGAGTCGCGGTGGTTCCGTCATTCCAATCGAAGGCCCACGCCATGACATTGATTGAGTGCGGCGGATGCAACACGATTTTCGAGATGACATGCGCGGCTTGTCCGAACTGTGGGTGCTGTCCCGCGTGTGGTGAACCACGAATCCCGATCCAGCAACTGCGCGAGCAACAACGTTGCCCCGATTGCGACGCACCGTATTGCACTGGTTGCGGTCGGTGTCATGGTTGCGGCGCGATCCGCTTTCAGAATTTGATGTCCTGCCGGTGTGGCTTTCCAACAGATGGCGTCCGGCAAGAACAAGTCGCGAAGTCGTTTGGAATTGATCGAGCCAAACGGTTTGGTTGCATGACCATGATTGCGGTATGCGCCGCATTGTCTGTGATGGGAGCGATGTTGGTGCTTCGCTAGACCTCGCACAGCAATGAGTGAGATGTATTAGGCGTTCCGAAAGGTTCACACTTTTGGGAACACCACGGTCCACAATGGCGGGCCGAGGACGAGCAGGCCCACGGCGATGGCGGTGATTCCGAGTAACAGGACCGCACCTGCCGAGACATCCTTGGCGACTTTGGCTCGCTCATGCCATTCGGGCGAGAGCAGATCGACCAGCGCCTCGACCGTGGTGTTGATGGTCTCCCCCGCGCAGACGGCTCCGATGGTCAGCAGCAGGATGGCCCAGCGGATCGAGTCCACCCGCAACCACGCGGCTAGTGCCACCGCAGCCAGCGCGGCGATGACATGCAGTCGAGCGTTCCGCTGCGTGAGAAACGTGTGGACGAGTCCCGCCCACGCATGAGAGACGCTGCGGAAAAAGCTCGGCTGACGCATCGGGAGGCGATCTACAACTCAAAGGGCAAGTAACACGTTTGTGATCGAGGTCAGGCAATTGCTTCGTACTATTAGGTCTCGAAATCCTGTCGTACGGCGCGCATTTCCGTCTTCCGAAAGTAGCCTTCATCGCTCCGCGTGAAGGAAGCCGAGTACGATTCTCGCATCGAATGGCATCAGCCGCATCGACTCCCATCGGCTTCCTTCACGCGGAGCGATGAAGGCTACTTTGGCTGCGGCTACGCCGCGTCGTCTCACCGCGTGGGCAACGCCCCGCGCGTCGAAGGCGAAACCGCTTTCCATGCCGCAAGACGCGCAGGGCGTTGCCCACGCGGTGAAACGAGGCAGTTTTGATTGGTCGCCGCAGCCGGTCGCGCGACCTTCGTTCCGTAGACCAGCACGTCGTCGAAGTGGCCGGTGTCGTCGAACGAGCCGATGCCGACTTGGCCCCAAGTGAAGGTCTTGTCCACGGCTGTCATCACCGGCTCTTTCATGTCGTCGAAGAAGACTTCAATCTTGCCGCTTTCAACCTCGCGCACGACTCGCGCGTGGTGCCATTCGTTGTCCCACGGGGTTCCCTCGGTGGTCTTCGTGGAAATCTTCTTGCGTGGTTCGTTGTTGACGATGAATATCTGATTCGCGTGGTCATCGGTCTTTTGGCCGAGATGCACGTAGTACAGATGCGCCGGGTCTTGGTAGCCGAAGAAGAGGCACAGTGAGCGGTGCGGATAGTCGCGGGCGGTCGATTGCAGTTTCACGTCGAGCACGCAGCCCCCAACGATCACGTCCTTGACGACCGACCGATTGAACGGTGAGCGAACCGGCGTTTTGGTCACGATGTGCTGGAACTGACTGCCGACTTTGTTGCCGTTCCGCACGTCGATCTTCCACGCCTTGGGTTCGCTCGGCTCCCAGCGGTCGAGGTTGCCAGACTCGAAGTCCTCGCGAAAAACCAACGGCAGTCCGAGCAACGTGGCGGGCGGCTCTTCAGCGCGTGAGGCACTCGGCACCATCAGTCCGATGGCAACAACAGCAGACCACAACAGGAGCGAGCAACGCATGAAGAACTCCCCAAACGGAATGACATTGCGGACGGCAGGACACCAACCCGAAGCGTGAGCGAGGAGGCGTGAGAACCACCTGCCCCCGTCATTCATGGAACGTCCTCGCTCACGCTTCGGGTGGGTGTGGTCGAGGGCTATTCGTTGCCGGGGCGTCTGGGATTGTCCGGTCCGTTGCGAGGTGGTCGGTCAAAGGGGCGACCACCGGGCGGTCGTTGCAACGGAGGGACTCCCAGATTGATGAGCATCCGGTCGAGCTGCTCCCTGAGGCCGCGCAGGCGTGGCCGCGGATCATCCTTGCGACCGGCAAAATACTTCTCGACGAGTATGCGGTTGTGTTCAAACTTGGACAGCAACGTTAGTCGCTCTTGTTCGCGCTGATCCAAGGCATCGAACGCCTGTTGCAGGTCAACGGGCGTGGGGCTTTGACCTTTCATTTCTTCCAGCGCCTTGTGGATGATGCCGCCAAAGATCAAGTGGATCATCGTCTGGCGTTTCATGTCCGGGTTGCGCTGGAGCCGGTCTTTCAACTCGCGATGTTCGATGGCCGACTCCAATTTTTGCTGGAGCCTCGGATCGGGCCATTCGCGTGCGCCACTGAGAGATGCCTGGATGCTGGTTCGCAGAACCTCGAGGTAGTAGTTGAGGAGCCACTCGTCGCCCGACTTGTCTCGCTCCAAGCCAACTTCGCTCGCGATGACTTTCATGACGGCCGACAACTCGGGGGGCAACAAGTATGTTCCCGGTGGCAGGCCGCGCGGAAAGAGTGGGCGGGAGGAGTCACCCACCGGGCCTGCGGGCGTTTCGGTCGGGGCCGCTTCATAGCGGGCGTCCTGTTCCCGTTTGAACCTCGTGACGATGGCCACTTTTCTGGCCGGGTCCAACTCTTGGCTCACTTCATCGCGCTGGCTGGGTGTGAGCGTGGTCAGCCAAGCGGTGTACTCACTCAACAAATTGGAGAGTTTGCCGCCGCTCGCCTTGTCTGCTTCGAGCTTCTGATGCAGGTCGCGGTAGTGCGTCTGCTGTTCCGGTGTGAGCTGTCGAAAATCGGCGATGTTCCGCTGCAAGCGATCTCGCTCCAACACCGACATCTTCTCGACTTGTCGATAGCGGTCGTCGAGGGGATTGGTCGCGGAGACCTTGGCAGCGGGAGGCTTGCTGGCAACAGGACTAGGGTCGGCGGCACTCGCCCAGCAAGGCCACGCAAGTTCGAGCGAGCAAACCAGCAGGCACGCCAACCGAGCGGCTCGTAGTCGAGCAACGTTGTCTTGCCCGGTGCGGTCGTTTAACCGCGTGGGCAACGCCCCGCGCGTCGAACGGCTATCGGACGTGTTACGTCGCGCGACACGCGGGGCGTTGCCCACGCGGTTAAACGAACAATCCATGAGTGAATGGCACCGCTCAGACATGGCTCAACCTTTCTCTGCGGTCATGTCGAACGTACTGCTGCGATTGAGTTGCTCCAGAAAGTCGATCGTCTGGATTTCCTGATAGTCATCGAATCGTTGCAGCACCGGCAGGTCTTCCAGCATCTGTTCCTGCTCGTTCGGAACCCAGCGCGCCGTGACTTGAAAGCCCAGCCAACCGGAGACACCCAGCGCGGCGATCCAAACCGCAACGACCGCTCCTTTCTTCAACAGGCCGAACCACGGTTGTTCGGTGATGTCGTAAGGAACTTCGCCCACCTTGAGCGTCGTCATGGTCCGTTCGAGGAACTCTTCCGATGCTTTCGACGTCGGCAGGGCATCGAGCATCTCCCAAGTGCGTGCGAGTGCCTCGACCTCATGCCGGGCGACTTCGCTGCGTGCCAAAACTTGATCGATCGCTTGGGCCACTGGGTCGGGAAGCTCTCCGTCCAAGTACGCCACCAGATCGTCACGTTGCTCGGCGGAGAGTCTGAGTACCTTTTCCATTGCTGTTCAAAAATCCCAAGCACGAAGAACCAAATCACAAACGAGTCTCAAGAACGCATTTCAAAACCTGTTTTAGTCTCGGAACACTAGCCCGACGCGCAAGCGAGGGCCTCACCGCCATCGAAGGTCCAGCCCTCGCTTGCGCGTCGGGCTAGTGTTGAAATGTGTTCAAGTGTCGGAACGGAACCACTCACTTCGCTTCTCGTCCCAACTGCATGTAAGGCTCCAGCACCAGCCGCAGATTTTCGCGTGCCCGCGACAGGAGCGACTTCACGGCCGAGGCCGACATTTCCATCGCCTCACCGATGTCTTCGTAGCTCATGTCCTCGTACTTGTTCAGCAGGACAGCCAGTCGCTGGCGTTCGTTCAGTTGTTCCATCGCCTGCTGGACGACGGCCTGAAGCTCCTGCTTGTCCAACAGTCGCGCGGGCATGAGTCCCGACTTCTCGACGGCGAGTTGCTCCTGAGGCCGAACACCCAGCGGCCCCGATTCACTCCCCGCCAAATTCACTTCCTTGCGACGGCCCTTCGACCGGCGCGAGTTACTCGCCAAGTTGTTGGCGATCCGAAACAGCCACGTCGAAAAGCGGGCTGTCGGCTGGTAGCCATGCCGCGCGCGATAGATCCGCAAGAACACGTCTTGAGCCAGGTCTTCTGCCGCTTCCTTGCTGGAAACCAAGTGAAAGAAAATGTTTGTCAGTCGGTCCTGATAAGCCTTCACCAACTGCGTGAACGCCGCGTCATCACCTTCTTTGGCGCGCAGCATGAGCTGCACTTCGGGATCCCGGAGGTAACCCGATTCGTCAGGGGGCGCGGAAGGAGAGGCGTTGGCAGGCACTGGGAAAATGTCTCATTGCGGGCGAAGGACCGCAGGGAGGTGACTGAACACTTCGCGCGGCAAAAGGTTTCCGAATGGGCCACAACTTTTTTGACGGGTGGGACCGTTGCGGCGAGGCGAGATCATGCCGACTGGTCGTTCCAAGGGGAAGTCTCTCGACGGATCAATTGCCACGGCCGGGTGCAGTCGTTGATTGGTGGTCAACGGAGATCTGAACACGCTTCTTTCCAACTCCCTCCCCTCGGCGGGGAGGGCCGGGGAGGGGGGAGGATTGGCAGAGAGACCGTCGCTCGCTCATCGCCCCCCCTCCCTAACCCTCCCCGCCGAGGGGAGGGAACCAAGACGTTCGATTCCGGGGCCGCAATGGCGTGACCACCAATCAACGACTGCACCCTGCCGCGACGGAGAGAGTCGTCGGTTGAATGAAATGCCCCCCATCGGGCTTGTCCCGATGGAATCCGGGCTCCGCGTGATGAGCCTGACGAGAACAGGTGTCTGAGTCAGGGCTACCGAACTCGTCAGGCTCGTCACGCGGAGCGATGACGGCTACTTTTGCTGACCTTGGTCTGTTGTGTAGAGACCGCCGGGGCCAGCCCGGTGGGCAACGCCGTTAATGATTTCGGAGCTACAAAACAGGGACAATCGAACGTAGCAGAAGTCGTAAGACTTCTGGGGAGTCATCGAGTCGTGAGAATTCTCACGAATTCTGCTACAGAAATTCTTAACGGCGTTGCCCGGTGGGGTGATGTTCCAACGACGGCTATACTCCTGCCCGTCCCTCGTTTGAACCGCCCGCCCGCCGTACTTCCTCTCACCCGAGCCGCTCGCCATGACGATCAGTTCACTGCCGCTCAGCTATTGCACCAATGTTCATCCGGGGCGAACGGTCGCCGAAGTCGAGGACGGTCTCGACCGTTTCACGCTGCCAATCAAGGCCAACTACGGCGGCGAGTTGGCGGCCGGGCTGTGGCTCGCCGCGCCGGTCGTGCGAGAACTCGAACAGTCGTCCGACGGTGTGCAGCGGTTCGCGGACGGACTTCGATCGCGAGGGCTGTCGTGTTACACGTTGAACGCCTTCCCCTACGGAGACTTTCATTCGGCGCGTGTGAAAGAAAACGTCTATCTCCCCGATTGGACACAGCCGAGCCGCCTCGACTACACGCTGGCGTGTGCCCGCGTGTTGGCGGCACTGCTCCCCGAAGGCGTTGAGGGGAGCATCTCGACCGTGCCGCTCGGCTTCAAACCGTTCGAGCATCCCGTGGACTTCGCCGATCGCTGCGCGGACCAATTGATTGAGTTGGCTCGGGGTTTGAGTCGCCTCCACCACGAGACCGGCCGATTGATTCGCCTCGCCATCGAACCTGAGCCGTTCTGCGTGATCGAGACCACCGCCGAAACGCTTTCGTTCTTCGCACGCCTGCGTTCGCGCGCGGCTGACGTTCGTGCTCTCGAAGTGGTGCGCGAGCATCTCGGCGTCTGTTACGACGTTTGCCATCAGGCCGTCGAATTTGAAGATGTTCCCGCTTCAATCCGGTCTCTCGTCGCCGCCGACATCCGCATCAACAAGGTCCACATCACCTGCGCCATCGAAGTCGCGGAGCCGGGTCGCAACGAAGAGGCCCGCCGCATCCTCGCCCGCTACGTCGAACCGCGTTATTTGCATCAGACGTTCGCTCGACTGGATGACGACGCGAAGAAGTGGCCGGGATCGAAGCCTGCTCTCAACGCAAACCGGACGGTGACGCAAGTCGATCTCGACGAACAACTCACCGCGTCGCCCCCGGCCGAGTTCCGCGAGGCCTCAATGTGGCGAGTCCATTTCCACGTCCCGGTCGATGCCGAACATCTCGGCCCGCTCGGCACAACGCGCGGTGAGTTGAAGCAGGCCCTGGCGACGCTCCCCGAACTCCACTACGCCCCGCATCTCGAAGTGGAGACCTACACTTGGGAAGTCCTCCCCGGCGGCGGAACACCCAACATCGTCGAAGGCTTCACACGCGAGTTGCTCGCCACGAAGAAGCTGCTTTGGGGATGAGGGAACGGGTTTGAAGAGGAGGCCTTCGGTCAGGCGTTTCGGTGGGGTCAGGAGACCCGCGCCGAACCTGGGGCGGTTAGCCGAACAGGGGTAGGTTAATGGTCGTTCAAGTTCACGGTCGTGTCGGTGTGAACGAGTTCTCATCTGGAGCAATGCCATGCCGACCAATCAGCCAAGTGATGTTCCCCGCTGGATCCCCGTCGTGCTGTATGCGGCGGCCGTTTACAACCTCGCGTGGAGTGCGTTGGTCGTTCTGTTTCCCCTCGCGCCGTTTCGGTGGCTGGGGATGGAGCCCCCGAATTACCCGGCGATCGTGCAGTGTCTCGGCATGGTGATCGGCGTGTATGGCATCGGGTATGCCCTCGCCGCGCGCGATCCCGTGGCGCGGTGGCCGCTGGTCTTCGTGGGACTGTTGGGCAAGATCTTTGGCCCGATCGGTTTCGTCTACGCGGCGTCAATGGGTGAGTTCCCTTGGCAGGCGGGGTGGACCATCGTCACCAATGATCTCGCGTGGTGGCTCCCCTTCACCGCGATCCTGATTCAAGCGGCGCGACTCAATGACGCGCGACGCACGCAGTCCGAAAGATTGACGCGCGACGAAGCCTTGCGCACCGCCACGACCCAGCGTGGTGAGACATTGCTCGATCTGTCGCGCCAGCAGCCGCTGCTGATCGTCTGCGTGCGGCATTCCGGCTGTGCGTTCTGCCGCGAAGCCTTGCACGATTTGGCTAATCAGCGTGAGACGATTCGATCGGCGGGCGTGCGACCGATCGTCGTTCACATGGGATCGGTCGCTCAGGGAGAGATGCTACTGCGACAACACGGTCTCGACGACATCGACCACGTCAGCGATCCGGATCGCCGCGTCTATCGCGGATTGGAACTGCGACTCGGCACGCTCAGCGAAGTCTCCGGCCTGTCCGTCATTTGGCGAGCCTTGTTTGCAGGAACGCTCTTCCGCTTTGGGTGTGGACAAATGATCGGCCACGGGTTGCAGATGCCGGGTGCGTTCGTGGTGCAAGACGGCCGTATCGTGCGCGCCTTCCGCGCCCGCTCATCAGCCGAACGAGCCGACTATGCAGAGATGGCCTGCTCGATCGGTTGATCGGACACAAGATCTCTCAGTCCAGACGACGGATCTCAGCCAACACACCGTTCCAAAGTGCGATTCGTTGCGAGATCGCTTGAGATGCCGCCGCGCTTGCCTCGACCTGCCGCAGCGGCTGTTGGTTGCAAAGCTTATCGACCAGCCGGCTCGCGAGTGGCCCGTGCTCGTCACCATCCAGCTCGATGTGCCGCCGGAGATAATGCACGAGACGCTCGACAGGGACTCCCTCTTGAGGCAGTGACACGACCAAACGCGAGAACATGTCTGGAATGACATCTTCGCGGCCGTAAAAAAAGGCGGACGCGATTTCGTGCGGCTGGCCGAGCGAGACCAGTTGGAGTGTCGAACTCACGAAGCCACGAGTACTCGGCAGGATCGCGGCTTCGGCGAGAGCCTGCTCGACGGGAATTTGCCGACCGAGCTTGGCCACAAATTCACAGATCGGCTGCGTGTCGGCTCCGACGGCTTCCATGGCCTGCAGATAGAGTTCAAAGTGACTTGCATAGCCACCGTGTCCGTCGTCATCGCATTCTTCGCCAAGCACGATCTCGTTGATGAATCGGCTGGCAGTGGCATCGACAGGCGGCAGCCACGGAACAGTCGTGCAAGTCACGATCTGTTGCAGTCGCTTGAGCAGCGACATGAAGTCCCAAACGGCGAAAACGTGCTCGCGCATGAAGACGCGCAGACTATCGACGGTGCGCACCGAATCGTAGAGCGCGTGATCGAGCAATTGAGTACGAAGTTTGTCGAGACCGTCGTTGTGGTCCGAGATATCTTGTGATGTTTGCATTGGCCGTCTTTCCGACAGAGATGGCTCGTGAAGCGAGTTCCGACTCGCAATTTCAATGGGGACGAGTGTGACATCGACTCATCCTCGATCAGTGCGCGATCCACGGTTGCGAATCCTTCACGCGGGCCAGTAGCTATCCATTTTTCAAAATCGCCACGTCGGGCAGCAGTCGCAGCGGAATGGCTGCAAAGTTTTGTTCGGCCTCCCAGTAGGCGTGCCAGTCAGCCCAATTCAGGGAGTGCTCGGCAAACAGGAGTGAGCCAACAGGAAGGGGGATCAGCCCCGACGCACGCGCCAGAGTACGCGGCCGAGGAATCGACATCGGAGCCTCATCCAGAGAATAGTGAACTTCAGTCTCATAACGCCCCAGAGGCCAAACGACGAGGCCTGTCGGAGCAATGTCGTAGGGATGCGAGTCAGGTATCGTGGCCGTTGCTTTCGCCGTCGATGTTGCATCAGGAACGGAGGCTACGTCTGGAATTCTGGACGCGACAAGTTGGCTCTCAATCTGCTCTCGCACCAGATCGACGGCCCCGAGTTTGTAGAGGCCCGCCAGTGCCGTGCGGAACACGGCGCGGTCTTCGTCGGTCAGTTCCCGCAGCCAGCCGAGATCGGCGACAGTGGCGATCAACCAGCCCGATTGCTCGTCGAACTCGATCCGCATCGGTTCATCGGGCTGATCGCGATCAAGCAGCAGAATCGTCACGCGGTTCGTGGCCAGTTCGACGTGACCGACCGACAGCGACCGTTCGCGAAACGTGCGGCTGGCGGTGAGGAGGCCGATCAATTCGCGATCGACAAAGTGGCGCAGGCTCTCCGCTTCGTGATGCAGCTTCTCAGCATAGCGGGCCTGCTTGTTGACGTTCGGATTTTGATGAGCCTTACGGGCGGCGCGGCGTCGGCGCGCGAACAGCTTTGGGATCGTGCCCGAATGAAAACCGGGACAGAGCAGTCGCAGCAAGGACTCGCCGTGATGGCCGATCCGCGCGGGACGCAGCTTGCGCGGACGATTCGCCGCGTACAGTTTCCAGTTCTCTTTGAGTTCCCACACCAGGAACCCGAACACGCCGGGAATCGCCGTCACCACCAGCGGCCCGATCGCATTGGCCAGCACCGTTCCGAGGAACGGTGTCAGCGGAGCGGCGAGCAAGTACGTGATGTGAACGGCCCACGGCAGGATCATCTTGTGCGAGACCGTCACCACCGGAAAGTGCTTGATCGGATTGATTTGCGGCTCGATCAGCAGTGTCACGCAGAACCGCACGACGCCGTGAACGAACGACCAAACCAGCCCCAGCACCGCCTTCACGGCGAGGGCGATGGTGGACTCACCGCTGCGGAATCGCAGCCATTCATCGACGGCGTACAGCACTCGTTCGAGACCGTCCATCAACCAATGGAACGCATCGACGATCAGCGTGAACAGTCCGAGCAGCAGATGCGTCCGGATGCGGTACCACAGCCGCGACAGGAACTCGCGCGTCAACTCTTCCGTGTCGCGACCGAACCGCGAGTTGAGGACCGCGACGCAAACGATCAGCACCGCGAGACTCGACCACCGGTTCGGCCAGTCGTACACACCGAGCCACGGCAAGACGACGCAGAAGATCGAAGTCACCAGCGCCGGTGCGATGACGAACCGGCGGAACAACTTCATCGGGAAGCTCTTCAACAGCCATTCGACCGGCGGGAACGCCAGCACGTGTCGTGGCACTTCGACCAGCGCGATGCGCAGCACCTTCCAGGTGGCCCGCAGCACCGCTTCGACCGCATTCCGGAACGAGGGCGCATGAATCAGCGCGAAGAGGAAGCATCCGAGCAGGAACATGTTCAGACGGCTGTAGACCCAATGGTGACGAGCCGCCGTGTGAGTTGTCCCGGCCAGCGGCGCGGTCGGCGTAGATGAGTCGGCTCCCGGCGCGAGGCCCATCGCGGGAACGGGAATTGTTGACACGGTCTTCGTGGACTGCGCTTGGATCGGATCGCCCGACAGCTGGTCCGCGATGGGCGGCGTTGTTTCGGGCTTGGTGTCTGCCGCGACATTCGCATCGAGGTTCGGTTCACCTACGACAACAGGCTTAAGATCGGCCCCATCGACAACAGACGTTCCCGTTGGCAAATGTGCCGGAGCGTGTGCATCAATGACATGCACGCCCACCGGCGCAGCAGGCCCCAGCGCCAGATGTGCGATCTCTTCGACCGCCATCAGCGACAGGAAGGACAACCCGAACGGCAGGAACACAAACTTCGTGAGCATCCGGCCGAACGTCGTGCCGTAGGCGAGCGAGTTCATCCGTTGCATCCACTGCAAATAGAACGGACCGCGCTGATAAACGCCGTCGATGCGCGATGCCAACAGCTTGTCCGCACGCAGCAAAGGATCGCCCGTCAGAAACTCGCGCGCGTCGGTCAGGTCCGGAATCTTAAGCTGGTTCCGCGCGATCGCATCGCGCATCTCACCCAGCGTCAGGAACCCGCGCTGCACGACACTGTCCAACAACTCCTGCACGACCTTGCAAAAGGCGACTCGTTCGACAACGCCGTGCGGAACCAGTCCCGCTTCCATCAGCGCATCGGCAACGAGCGGTTCCATCTGCTTGCGCAACAAGTGTTCGGCCTGGTTGGCGGCGGAGTGCAACAGGTCACTCAACTCCTTCCGACCGGCCGCGTCGATCTGCACGACCGGCACGCGCCGCGCCGCGCTGCGCAGATGCTTCGACATCATCACGACCCGCTGGTTCGGCAGCGGTCGCTTGAGCGGTTCCTTGCCAAGTCGCCTCAGCCACCTGAGCAGATCGACCTTGTAAATCTCCTGTTCGTGATCGAGGCAGACTTGTTGGAGGTCGTACAGCAACCGCGCGTTGGCGTTCCAGAAGCCGCGTCGCGCCGCGGGAAGCAACCGTTCACACATCGCCAGCCACGGTCGCACTTCTTCGTCGGACAGTTCGAGCGCCGCCTGAACACGCAGCACAAGGAACTCGATCTCCCGCAACAACTCGCTGCGCGCGTCGTTCATCTGATCGAGCGGTGCGACATCGAAGGCCTGTAGTCGGACGAGGGCCGCGCGGACGTTGTTGCCGTCCATGCGCAGTCGCTTCGCCCGCCGGACGTAGGCCGCATAAGCTCGCGGCGACCGCGCGGTGAGATTGAGCGGTGAGCCTTCGAGCAACGATTCGACCGCATCGGCGGGGGCCGTCGCGATGGGAGCGACCGCAGTCAGTGACTGTTGTTCATGGGGGCGAGTCGCCTCCAACAGAGAAACCGCGTCGCAGTCAGGACCGATCAGTCGTAACACGGCCTCTTCATCAACGAGTGAGGGGAAATAGAGCGGCAACAGCGCGGGGGCGAACGCCCGCAACTCGTGCCAGACCGCGACGAACTCGGCATAGACCAAGCGAGGATCGTCGGGTCGCACCAGCATCTGCTCGGCCCGTAGCACCGATCGAATCTCATCGAACTGCGTCTGACCGAGGGCGTCGATGCGTCGCCGCAACTCGGAGGTCGGCATCCGGTCGCGAGTCGTCTTGGGCCCCAAGTCGAAATCAATGCGAGCGTGAAACAACAGCCGCCAGTAGTACCGCAGCAAGTCCTCGCGCGAGAACTTCAACAGTTGGTCTTCTTCCGGCCGTGCGATCAGGATCAAGCGTTGCGGCAACGGCGTGTCGGCATCGACACCCAATTCATCCCGCGCGACGAGCCACAACAAACGGTCGCGATCAATCACGCACGACTTGCGGTGCGGAGGCGGAACCCACGGACTGGCGATTTCCAATTCGTTTTGCCAGACGCGCCGCACGACGCGCGGCAGCACGAAGAACGCTCCCGGCTCGCGCTCCCGACAAAGTTGCTCAACTTCGGCCACCCATTGCGCGGTGTGAGTCGAGGCTGCGGGAGCCGAGTTCGCGGGGGCGGGCGATGACTGTGCCGCCACAGTCGGGCCGGCGTGCGAACTCGCCGCCGAGGAGCCTTCCAAACCAGTGGCATTCGTCTCCGTCACGTCTTCCACATCCTGCAAGCGATTCCGTTCCAGCGCGGATCGGAGATTACCGACCGAGACATCGAGACGCCAGCAGCGCACGAACGAGATCAGCGTTCGTTGTCTGGGCTATTACGATTCCTCGCGCGGTCAGTGATGAGACATCCGAGCGGGGCGGCGTCAGCCCAATGGCACTCACTTTGCCCGCAAAGTAGCAGGCACATTCCATGTGCCGTCTGCAATTTGCAGGTTACGGCACATGGGCGGTGCTGCAATCGGTCCTCGACCAGTATGAGCGGATGATCGCGGAGCTCAAAGCCGAGCTGGCGTCGGTTCGCAAGACGCCGTGGAATTCGTCGCTGCCGCCGAGTACCGAGCATCCTCACGCCCCTCCGGCGCGGGGGCGGGCCAGGCACCGGCGGCGCAGACCGCGAAGAAGAAGCGAAAACGGGGTGGGCAGAAGGGGCATCCCCAACACGCGCGGTCGCTGCTGGACGTGGAGCAGTGCGACGAGGTGGTGACGCTCAGGCCGTCTTTAGACCGGGGACAAGGGTCACAGTCTATACAGAAGCAAGCCGGGCCACCCCGCGGAGTCACATTTTGTCTGAGCGGAGTCACACTTTGTTTGAGCGGAGTCACATTGTCTGCGAGCGGAGCTGTTGTGGGCGTGAGCGGAGCTGTCAGATAGATGAGCGGAGTTACATGAGAGAGGAGCGGAGCTGCATTATGTGTGAGCGGAGACAATGGACAAGCGAGCGGAGCATCTCCGCTCGCTTGTCCAGTGACTCCGGTGCTGTAGGATGCGACTTTGTTTTAGAAAATGTCATCTCCGCTGCTTTACAGGAGTCATTCGATGCCGATCACGGATCTTGGTTCTCATGTCACGACGGGTGAAGAGATTCAATCGCACTGGACGGCCGTGAATGCGGACCGAGTGGCGGGAGGCGGGACGGCTTTGCTCCTCGCCGATGGGTATTCGCTGGCCAGCCTCACGACCGACGTGGCCACGGTCGCGACTGCGATCACCGGGCAGGAGAGTCTGGACAACGCCATCACGCTGGCGACGGCAGCTCGGGACACTCGCAAGGGGAGCCTGCGCGATCGGCTGATCGAGTTTCGCGAGGCGGTGCAATACCGGCTGAAAGGGTCGGGCTATGCGTTGTCTCTGCCCGATACGCCGCATGTTGATGCCAGCGAGCAGAAGATTCTGAAGGCGCTGGATGACATGGCCAACCTGTGGCTGCGGCTCAATGCCGACGCGACAGTGCCGAACTTTACACCGCCACTGCTGTTACGGGGCGGTGCTGCACTCGCCCCCTTTCAGACGGAATTGGCGACGCTGCGCACCAACTACAAGGGGCTGACCGACGCGGAGAACGATGCGCGCATCGGCCGCAACCAGCGGGATCTCTTCTTGCCGCCGCTGCGCAACCGGTTCGTCCTGTACCGGGAGGCGATCACGGTGGAATACGGGCCGAACCACCCGTTCACCACGTCGCTGCCCGACGTGTCTCCTCAACCCGGCAGCACGCCCGATCCGGTGACGCTGACCGGACAATGGAACGCCGCCACATTGCAAGCTGTTTTCACCATGACGGCCTCCACCAACCCGAACCTCGGCAGCTATCAGGCGAAGGTGTCGCCCGGCACGACCTACGACGCGGCCACGGCGACGGTCATCGGCAACTTCCCTCCCGGCACCACCTCGTTCTCTACCGCCGAGGGCCTCACAGACTCCGGTGACGTGGCCTCGTTCAAAGTCTTCGTGATCCTCACGACAGGCAACGAAGCGGGCAGTAACACCGTGACGATCACGCGACCGTAGAGCGTTGTCCGGTTCATCAAGATGTAGGGTGGGCTGTGCCCACCAAGGCGCAACGGATTGTGGTGGGCACTACGGAAAGTCGGACAGTAGAAGTAGGCACATCTCTGCTACTCGAACACCAGCGTTCCGAACTTGGCGAGTTCGTGGAAGGTGCGGTTCCTCGACGGCGACAAGGTCTCAAACAGCATTGCTGGCAGGCTGGGTGGCCTTTTCCTATCATCCGCCGCATGACTCGCGAAGTGAAAGTGCATCTGTTGCCGAAGCTGTTTGAGCCGGAGGAAGTTCGAGGCGGGATCGCCGTCGTCTTGGACATCCTACGGGCCTCAACGACCATTGTTCATGCGTTGGCGAGTGGTGCGAAGGCCGTGCTTCCCGTGGGCGAAGTGGACGCGGCGCGGTCTCTGGCGAGTGGCTCTCCGACGGGGAGCGTGCTGCTGGGGGGCGAGCGTGAGGGAGTGCTGATCGACGGCTTTGACCTCGACAACAATCCGCTCGCGTACACGGCTGAAGTCGTGGCGAACAAGTCGGTCATCTTCACCACGTCGAATGGAACACGGGCGTTGCTGCACGCTCAAGAAGCCGATCGCATCCTGATCGGCTCGTTCGTGAACCTCCAGGCGGTGGTGAATCTTCTTGCTGCTGACACGCGGCCGATTCATCTGATCTGCGCGGGAACGATGGGGCGTGTCTCGCTGGAAGATGTCCTCTGCGCGGGAGGCATTTGTCACCGGTTGCAGGTCTGGGCCGATGAGTTCGGCGTGGGCGACGACTTCGACTGCGACGACGATCAAACGCAACTGGCTCTGGACCACTATTGGTTCCGCGCGGCGGCTCCTGTGGACAACGACTCCGAAGCGATTGATGAAGCGCTGCAAATGAGTCGCGGCGGACGCAACTGCCTGCGACTGGGCTTCGCAGAACAAGTCACTCGCGCCGCGACGTATGACCTGTTTGATTTCGTTCCCGAGTACGACAAGACGACGAAGGCGATCACGATCAGCGCCCCCATCCTGACTCCTGACTCTGCTCCGAAAGTTGTTCAAATGTAGGGTGGGCTGTGCCCACCAATCCCCCGTCAATTGTGGTGGGCACAGCCCACCCTACGGAAAACGCAGACCGTCAAACTCATGACCAATGACTTCCGTTCCGCTCCGAAAGGCTCTCCGACATGGCTGTCGAAAATCGTATGGACAAGATTGTGGCTCTCGCCAAGCGGCGCGGGTTTGTCTTTCAATCGTCGGAAATCTACGGCGGGCTGAACGGCTTCTGGGACTACGGGCCGCTCGGTGTCGAGCTGAAACGCAACGTCCGCCAAGCGTGGTGGGCCGACATGATTACCTCGCACGACGAGGTTTCGACGCTCCCCGGTGCGCCGTCGAGCTACGACATGGTCGGCCTCGAATCGTCGATCGTGATGCACCCGCAGGTCTGGAAGGTGTCGGGGCATTACGATCTCTTCGCCGACAAACTTGTTGACTGTCGTGAATCGAAGTGCCGCTATCGCTTCGATCATTTGAGGGGTCGGTGGGCGTCATACAACGGTCGTCGAGTTTACATCGCAACCGACAAAGATGCCGAAGAAGGTATCGCCGTCGTAGAGCAACGCGCGTTGAAGTTTTTTGGGCTGAGAAAGGACAAACTCTCTGAGATTGAATTCGGTACCGGAACGCATGGTGGACTGTCCTTCGATGGCCGCCCCTATCTGGGAACGACATTTACACCATACCCACCGAATGTTGTTGAGGGGCTACAGCCAATTACCAACGCAGACTCCTTCGAGAATGTACTTGGACCTGATGCGACGACTCTAGGGACTCTTACGCCACCGCGCGACTTCAATCTGATGTTCGAGACGTACACCGGTGCCGTTCGCAGCGAAGAGAACATGGCCTTTCTGCGTCCCGAGACCGCGCAGGGGATGTTCGTCAACTTCAAGAACATCTGCGACTCGAGCCGTGTGAAGATTCCGTTCGGCGTCGCTCAGATTGGGAAGAGCTTCCGCAACGAGATCACGCCGCGCAACTTCACGTTCCGTTCGCGCGAGTTCGAGCAGATGGAGATGGAATTCTTCTGCCATCCGACTCAATCGTTCGCGTGGTACCAGTACTGGCGCGACCGGCGCTACAACTGGTACATCAACCACGGCATCTCGACGAGCAACCTCATCCTGCGCGAGCACGCCAAGGACGAGTTGGCTCACTACTCGGTCGGTACGGCGGACCTCGAATACGCCTTCCCGTTCCTCGAAGCGGGATCGTTCGGTGAGTTGGAAGGGGTCGCGCATCGCGGTGACTTCGATCTCCGGTCGCACTCCGAAGGAAAGCTCTGCAAGCAGGACGGGCAGTTGGTGGTGGAGACCGGTCCCGACGGCAAGCCGAAGTACGCTGGCAGCGGTCGCGATTTGAGGTACTTCGATGAACAGGCTCGTGAACGCTACCTGCCGCACGTGATCGAGCCGGCCGCCGGATGCGACCGCGCGACGCTCGCGTTCCTCTGCGAAGCCTATCACGAAGACCAGCAACCGGACGACAAGGGCGTGATGCAGGAACGACTCGTCCTGAAGTTCCATCCGAAGCTGGCTCCCGTGAAGGTCGCCGTCTTCCCGCTCACCAAGAAAGATGGTCAACCCGATAAGGCCGCCGAGATTTACCGAGCCTTCAAGAAGGCGGGGATCGCGGTCGAGTACGACCAGCAAGCCGCCATCGGTCGCCGCTATCGCCGCATGGACGAGATCGGCACGCCGTACTGCATCACGGTCGATGGCGACACGATGGCGGGTGAGGCGGCTGTGCGCGACACCGTGACGATCCGCGATCGCGACACGCTCGAACAAGTCCGCGTGCCGATCAGCGAGATCGTGGAACACGTGCGCGGGCGGCTTCAATAGTGCGGCGGGAAAGACAAAATGATGGGGCACAGAATGATGAAGACGGGGCGGTGACGCGGTCCTCGCGCGGCTTCTTCGAGTCACGAATTCGTCTGTGTGACTTCTTCGTTTTTCATTCGCGCTCCCCTCAATTCGCGCGGAAATCATTCCGCGCGAATGGAAGACAAGGACCATGACAGAGGGCACGAGTTCAATGAGCAACGGTGCTGTCGCGGTATGGGCTTGAACCTCACACTGACACCCGTCGTCGCTGGTTGAGCCTCGTTTTGGTTCTCATCATTTTGTGACCCATGATTCTGTCTTTGGCTCTTGGTTCTGTGTTCTTCTCAACTGTGTTCTTCTCAACAAGGTCGATCAATGCTACATGCAGTCATCATGGCGGGTGGGAGCGGGACGCGTTTCTGGCCGCAGAGTCGCAAACGGCATCCGAAGCAGTTTCTGACGTTCACGGGAACGAACTCGCTGCTGCAAGACACGGCGGGGCGATGTCCGCCTGTGGTGCCGATGGAACAGACGTGGGTCGTGACGAACGCGGCACATGCCGTTGAGGCAGGGCGGCAACTCCCCGAGGTTGCCGCGTCGCGCATCTTGGTTGAGCCATGCGGACGCAACACTGCGCCGTGCATCGGGCTGGCGGCGATCCAACTGCTCGCCGTTGATCCCGAGGCCACGATGCTCGTGATGCCCGCCGATCACGTCATCCAGCCGATCGCGATGTTCCAGCAATCGGTTCGAGAGGCGGAAGCACTCGTCGCGCGCGAGCCGTGTTCGCTGGTCCTGTTCGGGATCGAACCGACTTATCCGGCGACCGGCTTCGGCTACATCCAACGTGGTGAGCCGGTGCGGATGACTGCGACGGACGCTGGTTCAGCAAGTTCTGCGGACGAAGAACCGGTCACAGGTTGGCCCACGTTTCGAGTCCTCAGCTTTCAAGAGAAGCCGAACCAACTGACCGCCGCGCGGTATGCCGCGTCGGGCGAGTACTACTGGAACTGCGGTATTTTTGTTTGGCGCGCTCAGGCGATTCTTGACGCGCTGGCGACGTTCGCGCCGGAAATCTCTCAGCGGCTGAACCGACTGCGAGCGGCGATCGGTTCACCCGAGTGGTCCGAGCTGTTGGAAGCCGAGTTCCCGCAGATGCCGTCGATCTCCATCGACTACGCGGTCCTCGAAAAGACCTCGCACGTCTGCGTGCTGGAGGCTCCGTTCGAGTGGGACGATGTCGGAAGCTGGCAGGCACTACCACGACTGATGCAGCCGGGCGGTAACGGCAACACGGTCGAGGGCCTCGTCTGCGAAGTCGATTCCTCCGGCTGCATCGTGCGGTCAACGAACGATCACCTGATTGCGCTCGTCGGCGTGAAGGACTTGATCGTTGTCCACACTCCGACCGCGACGCTGGTTGCAGATAAACGGAACGAGGACTCGATCAAGGAACTCGTCGCGGAACTGGAGCGACGCGGGTTGAGCGAGTACCTCTAACGCGCGGTCGGGGCGAAGCGTCGTTTAACCGCGTGGGCAACGCCCCGCGCGTCGTGCGATGAGAAGGATTCCAATGTCGCACGACGCGCGGGGCGTTGACCACGCGGTTAAACGAGATTGGCTCTCAATGCACGCCCTGCCCTGCGAGCCAGCGTTCGGCGTCGAGGGCCGCCATGCAGCCTGTTCCGGCGGACGTGATCGCTTGGCGGTAGTAGCTGTCGGCGACATCGCCTGCCGCGAAGACGCCCTCGACGCTGGTGTTCGTGCGGAACGGTTGCGAGTAGACGACGTAGCCTTTGTCGTCGATGGCGATCTGTCCCTTGAGGAAGTCGGTGTTGGGCGAGTGGCCGATCGCGCAGAACATGCCCGACGCGGCGACCTCTTCCGTCGCACCCGTTTGCAGGTTCTTCAAGCGAACTCCCGACACACCGGACTTCTCGTCACCGAGGACTTCTTCGACGCCCGAGAACCACTTCACGGTGATCTTCGGGTTGTCGATCACGCGCTGGGCCATGATCTTGCTCGCGCGGAACTCGCCACGTCGGTGAACGAGGTACACGGTCGAAGCGAACTTGGTGAGATAGCTGGCCTCTTCCATCGCGCTGTCACCGCCGCCAACGACGACGAGGGGCTTGTTGCGGAACCGAGGCAACGCGCCATCACAAACGGCACAGGCTGAGACCCCGAAGTTTTTGAACTTCTCTTCGGACGGCAGGCCGAGATAGTTCGCTCGCGCGCCCGTGGCGATGATGATCGCGTGCGCGGTGATCGCTTCGCCGTCGAGTGGCTGGACGCGGAAGGGCTTCGCGGACAGATCGACTTCCAGCACATCATTAGTGATGACGCGCGTGCCAAAGTTCTTGGCTTGCTGCCGCATCAGCTCCATCAACTCGGGACCGGTCACACCGTGGCCGCCGTGCGGTGCCATGAACTGGCGTTGAGACTCCGGCAGCGCGGTCTCCAAGTACTGAGTCAGATTGCCACCGGGAAAGCCAGGGTAGTTCTCGACCTCGGTGGTGAGGGAGAGCTGTCCGAGCGGCAACGTGCCGCGCATCCGGTTCTCTTCGGTGAGAGCACCTTCAAACACGAGCGGTTCCAGATTCGCTCGCGAGGCGTAAATGGCCGCAGCCCATCCGGCCGGGCCGGACCCAATGATGACCACTCGCTCCGTCATGCTGCTGCTCCTTGAGATGGACTCTGATGAAAGGGGATTGGTTGGGGACTGTGCCCGAATGTTGTGAGGCGAAGTCGGGGCGGTGTCGTTTGACAGCTTGTTGAAAAACGTAGGGTAAGCCTCTGGCTTGCCCTCTTGTTCAACTGCATTCACTGGCAAGCGAGACGCTTACCCTACGCTCTTCAACACGCGGTGAAACGAGGCATTGAAAAGTGCGGGAACCATAACGGTGACTCGGTGGACCGGCAACCGACGAAAGACAACTCGCCGAGCGGTGGCTAACATGCGTCGCACGAGTCGGCGGCGTTTGGGGAAACGGCGGAGGCGACTCGGTTTTTTCACTCACAACGACGAGGCATGCCATGCACCACGGATTGGATCGACGCGATTTTCACAAGCTGTCACTGGCGGCATTGGGGGGCGTTCTGGCGGGAGCGACCGCTGGTTGCGGAGGAGCTGCGCCGCCGAGTGGCACTGCTGGCGTTCCCGTTGTTCCCGCGAACGCCACTTCATCTACGGCGCTGACTGACGTTGAACAGTTCATCACCGACGAGCCGCATGTTTGTCGCGGATTGAACTCGTGCAAGGGGCTGGGTCGGACCAAAGAGAACGACTGTGCGGGACTTGGCTCGTGCGCCTCAATCGCCGATACGTCGTGCGGTGGCAACAACGACTGCAAGGGACAAGGTGGCTGCGGTGAACTTGCCGGCATGAACTCGTGCAAGGGGAAAGGAGCGTGTCACATCCCACTGATGGACCACGCTTGGGACAAGGCTCGTTCCGCGTTTGAAGCGGCCATGAAGAAGTCCAGCAAGAAGTTCGGTCCCGCTCCCGAGAAGGTTCAGAAGGAGAAGGCATGACGGCGCGCATTGGCATCGTCACCGTGTCGGATCGCGCGAGTCGTGGTGAGTACGAAGATCGTGGTGGCCCCGCGATTCGGGACTACTTCGTCGATGTGCTCACGTCACCATTTGAAGCTGTTGCTCGGGTGATCCCGGATGAGCAACAGCTCATCGAGCGGACGCTGCGCGAGCTGTGTGAGGTGGAGGGCTGTTGTCTCGTCGTCACCACGGGCGGGACGGGACCGGCACTGCGCGATGTGACCCCGGAAGCGACTGAGGCGGTCTGTCAAAAGCTGATGCCGGGCTTCGGTGAGTTGATGCGGAAGGTCTCGTTGGAAAAGGTGGCCACGGCGATTCTGTCTCGTCAAACAGCGGGCATTTGCGGGAAGGCTCTGATCGTGAACTTGCCCGGCCAGCCGAAGGCGATCAAGGAATGTCTCGATGCGGTGATGCCGGCCATCCCGTACTGCATCGACCTGTTGGAAGGGCCGTATCTCACGACGGACGAAACGAAGATCAAGGCGTTCCGTCCGAAGAAGTGAGTCCACGGGACCGAGCGAGAAGATGCTGATTACAAGGAGCCTCTTCTGCCACAGCGCTGGCTCGTCCTTTTGCACTTTGCACTTTGCATTTCTCACTTGTCACTTTGCACTGTCTCTTCCTCACTGGTGTCAGCGCGGGGAAACATTCGCACTCACACACCATCTAGTGGTCCAGATCATTTCTTCCCGCAAAATGTTCCGTTTGCTTTACAACCTCCAGTGGCCTACTTAGAGTCCCGCCCGCTTGAGGACGACCGTTTCAGTCGCGTTTGGAATGCCTCTGATTTGGTCCATCGAACAACGTTCGGTTTGGCTGGTTTCACTGAAACCCCGACCGCCGTCACCTGAAGGATTCGGGTGGAGACTGCTGAATGGATTCGCTGACAGTACCTGTGTTCGGTGTCGGATTCCTCGTACTTCTGGGTCGTTTCTTCGACCATCCACTTGCTCGTTCGATGAGCGAGATGCTTTGTTGGGGTGGTGCCCGTCGGTTCGTTTGATGAGGGGGGCGCGTCGCGCCCGGGCGAACCAAATGGACGGGTGGCTTTTGGTCTGCGCACAAGGATGTGCCTCGGTTCAATAAGGGAGTGTTATGCAGAAGAAACCAATCATCGGCATCAATGGCGAACTTCGTTCCGGACGCAAGGACGCCGTCGGGTTGAGCTGGTTCAACACCGGCTACTACGACTCGATCAGTGCGGCGGGTGGACTGCCGTTCTTGATGCCTCCTTACGCTTCGGACGACGATTTGAAGCAGGCGTTGCGCAACGTCGATGGTGTCGTCTTGGCGGGGTGTTCGATGGATCTCGACCCAACGCGACTGGGCTTGGAACCGCATCCGCATACGCGACCGATGCCGCCTCGACGTGAAGACTTCGACCGACGCATGGCGAAGGCTGCGGTCGAAATGCGGCTGCCGATCATCGCCATCGGTTCGGGGATGCAGACGCTGAACGTGGTCTGCGGCGGATCGCTCTATCAGCACGTTTCCGAAGAAGTGACCAAGGCTCTGCATCACCGTGATACCGTGGAACGCCACAACCGCCACATCATCAACATCGTCGAAGGGACTCGCTGCTTCGACATCTACGGGCCGGGTGAGATTCGCGTGAACAGCGATCATCACATGGCGGTCAAACAACTTGCTCCTTTCTTCAGAGCTGCTGCTCACGCACCCGACGGCGTGATCGAATGCTACGAAGCGACTGAAGAGGGTTGGTTCTGTGTCGGCGTTCAGTGGCATCCCGAAGACGAAACGTCCTCAGCCCTCGATATGCAAATCTTCCAAGAGTTCATGGCGGCGTGTGGCAGCTCGTCTCCGCAGATTCTTCAGATGCCCGTTCGCGCCGCAGCGTGACGTGGTCGCAAATACCTCTGACGAACGAACGAAAACACCCCGGTTGCCATTCGGCAGCCGGGGTGTTTGTTTTGAGAAGTTGCAGAGTTGCTCAGAAGTCCGGCTCATACCTCGCGCGGTTAGTGATGAGACATCTGAGCGGGGCGGCGCCAGCCCTCCGGTTCTTGGGCGTAAGCCCGCTTTGAAAGAACCGGGGGGCTTACGCCACCCCGCTCGGAAACCTCTCACTTTGTACCGCGTGAGGTATAGCCGGACTTCCCTCTAGGCGAACGTACTCAACAGCGAAGTCCGGCTTTAGGAAAAGCCGGACTTCGAGCCGCCCCCCGCATTTGAGGAGGATGACCAAACGAAATCGCCCCGGAGCTATCAGGCGACCAGGGCGAGGTGGACACGATCGCAGTTGTGACCACGATCAAATCAGTTCGGTGATGAGCTGGCGGTCATCGACCAAGTATTGCGGGCGACCGTTCGGATCGTTGAGTGTCACCGCGTTCGCGTCGATCCCGAGTTGGTGATAGACCGTGTGGAAGACGTTCTGAATGTGAACCGGTCGTTCGATCGGCTCCTCGCCGTTGCGGTTGGTCGCACCGATCATCTGGCCGTGACGCATGCCGCCTCCCGCGAGGAAGAAGAACGACGCGCGGGACCAGTGGTCGCGACCGGCCGTTCCGTTGACGCGCGGCGTCCGTCCGAACTCGCCCGACATCATGATGATCGTTTGGTCGAGCAAGCCGTGGGCGTCGAGATCTTCGATTAGTCCCGTCAACGCTTGGTCGAGCGGCGGCAACTGACGACGCATCTGGTTGAAGTTGTCTCCGTGCGTGTCCCAGCCACCGACCGACAGCGAGACGCAGCGAACGCCCGCTTGAATGAGCCGTCTCGCCAAGACAAACCGTTCGTTGCCGAAGCCCTGATCGTTACCGACACCGTAGCGAGCCAAAGTTCGCGGGTCTTCGTTCCGCAGGTCGAGCGACTTGGCCAACTCGCCCGATGTGACGATCCCTACGGCTCGTTCGGTGAAGCTGTCGATCGCATTCAACATCCCGTGCGAATCGACATCGCGCCGCAGGCGATCCAATCCGGTGAGCAACCCGCGTCGATCATCCAGCCGGTTCAAGTTGACCTGTCCGTTGAGCGACAAGTTTTGGCGGCCCTCGCCGTCGGGTCGGAAGCCCGCATTGATCTGCCCGACGAAGCCGGTCTTCGTCCAACCGGTCAGATCGACGAAAGTCGGTGCCGCACCGTGCGGCGTCGTTTGCGACGGTCCCCACAGCTTCGACATCACCGAACCAATGCCCGGCCGACCGCCCATCGTTCGCAGTGACGACTCACTCCAACCCGAGTCACTCTGCTGGGGAGCGTGTTCGTCCCGCAGGCCGGTGATCGAACGCACGACCGAAAATTTGTCGCCCATGCGAGCCAGCTTCGGCATCAACTCGCAAATCTCCATACCGGGCACGTTGGTCGCAACCGGCAGCAACTCGCCACGAAACTCCTTCGCGGCGGTCGGCTTCATGTCGAACGTGTCCATGTGAGTCGGACCGCCCGGCAGATAGATATTGATGATCGACTTGCCCGTGGCTCGTCCCCCGGCAGCGTGTTCGGCTCGCAACAAGGACGGCAGCGTCAGGCCACCCATCGCGAGGCCACCGATCCGCAAGAAATCTCGCCGAGCGATGCGATCACAAAACGGCTGTCGTTGTCCGAGGATGTTGATCATTTGCGAAGCTCCGGCAGGTGGGTGGCCACCTCGTAGAAGCGGCCGATTGAGCGGGGGCGTTCAAACCAAGTCTGGAACGCGGGTGGGCGAGGCGGGCCGAGTCTAGCCGCAGACCGCTCCACAAATCAACAGATTCTGATTTCGACAGAAAACGCCGATCGCGAACAGTTTGGTTTGGAGAAACCGCTCCAAAGGAGAATGTCCGCGCGGTGATCACAAAAGCCTGACGCGCAAGCGAAGAACGCTCGGCAACATCAACTTCGCTTGCGCGTCAGGCTTCCATCAACGGTCGGACATTGCAGCCGGTTGGCTCAATTCACCCTCACACGCGGGCAACACCGCTGCGCTTCGCCTGCTGTTCTTCTGCCGCACTCGGCCGGAAATAGAACGGGACGGCCTTCCAGAAATCGGTGTCGATGGCGACACCACTTTCGATGGAAGGCATCGCGTTTGAGAGCAAGCGTTGCTCACCCAGCCGTGCGATGGAACCGGCTCGCGGCTTGGCGATCGCTTCGTCCGTGAGCAGTCTCGCCAGCGAAATCGCCCCCGCGTGGTCGGTCAGTCCCGGCCCCGTGATTGTGTCCGAGGCCGCTCGGTTCGCCAGCCACTCGTCCGCCGCAACGATCTGCACGGGAGCCATCAATCGCCACGAGCGGATCGAAGTGGAAACCGAGTTGTCGAGTGCATAGCGCCCGACGAAGAAGTCTCCGCGTTGAGCGTTCTCCACGACCCAGACATCGGTCACGTCGCACGGACAATTCTCGGCAATGGCTGCAAACGTATCGACTGCGACAAACCGGCAGCCGGTCGCATAGGCAAACGTCTTCGCACAAACGAGACCGACGCGCAGGCCGGTAAAGCTGCCGGGACCTTTGCTCACCGCGATGGCTTGAACGTCGCGCGGTGTCACTCCGTGGGTGTGCAGCAGTTCTCGCAACTCCAGCACCAACGATTGAGCGTGTCGGCGACCTGCCTGCCCGAGCAACCGTTCTTCGAGAAGCTGGCCATCACGCCGCAACGCGATACTTCCCACAAACCCGCTCGTTTCCAGACCGATCATCAGCATGAAGTCGCCACAGAAAGAAACACGATCAACGGGAGGGCCGCATGGGCGAGGCGGAGCATAGCGGGGAACTCCATTCCGTCCGAGCCTGCCAGCGAAGAAGCCTCAAGAACGTTTTTTTGACTGAATGCTGACGTGACCGACAGAAGTCGGATCCGCCATCAAAGTCGGGTGAGACCAGCTCGCTTCGAGCGCCGGCCCTCCATCCTGTCCAGATTCAAAAAAACTTTGGCCCTGCACTTCCTGCGGCTCGCGTTGCGGAGTCGCTTCCGAAGAGGACCGCCTATTCGATCAGATGCGGTTTGGTGAAGTAGCTATCGATGACGATGGACGTTCTGTTGGGGATGATGGCCGAGTGCGAGTATGTCGCGGGCTGAATGATGACTCGTTTGTTGTTACCCGTCAGTTCTACGAACATGATCCGCACGCCGACAAACTTGGTCACACGGTAGTAGACGTTGTTGCCTGATGCCTTTTTGCCCAACATGTTGCCGCTGGTGGCCTGCAGCAACGAACCGACCACCGTGAAAATCGGCATCAGCCTCGTCTGCCCCTTGATCACGTCGAGGTCTGCCTTGATGCCGGCACTGATGCCGGTGTCGCCATTCAGGATCACGGGACCAGTGTCGGTGCGGATGGTGTTGTTCGGAAAGTACGACAGGTCGGATGCGTTCAGGCCGTACAAAATTTGTCGCTTCAGGTCGGCAGTACTGTTGTTGGGATTGCCCAGATCGACGGTACCACGATTACCCGACGGGAGATTGGCGTTCGGATCGGGATAGATGTTCAACTCCTTCACGCCATCGCTTCCACTGCTGACCAATCCGTTGGTGGGGTTGTAGCTGTAGAGGTCCGAACCGATCCCCGCCAACAGTGCGTTCCAACTGGTCTCATCACACGCAATCGGCAGAGCACCAAACGTGGCCGAGCTGCCGGCGGCAATCTTAAAGCCGGCGCCCGGAAGGACACCGGCCACGGCATTCGTCGACAGATTGGCGGACTTCTTGCCGAAGATGGGGGCGAACAACAGATTCAGGGGTTGATTGCCCTGGCTGGATCCGAACGAATCGCGGTGCGCGACAACTTCGACGATGTTGGCGGGTGTTGCTCCCCACGTCTTGTCCCATCGTTTCGTCGTGGCGTTCCACGTGGATTGGCCAAATCGCAGATGATGGTTCGAGTCGAGATACGTTGCCGACAGATCCCCATTGCCATTTTTCAGAGCGACCGTCACCGCAGCGGACTTGGCGGCAGCTTGCATCGCAGACTGTGATTTTCTCGGCGACACTCCCAGTCCATCGACCAGCTCAATCGCCGACGCGAGTGCCGCTCCGTCCGAGGCGGACTGCAATTCCGCCTTCGTCGTGGCGATGTAACCCAGGTCAACGGCAAAGGCCGCCAGTGCCAGCAACGCCACCATCACGAATGCCGTCAGAACCATGATGGCTCCGCGACGATTTAACGAACAACCGCGTGACGACTGACATCGCATTCGACCGCGAGATTCGGAAAAAGGTGTTAAGCGTTTCATTGCATGTTGCTCGTTACGAAATGAGAAGTCTGACAGAAAATCGAATGGGCGAGTTGCAGCCAACGTCGATTCATCCGTTTTCAGGATAGAGTCACCGGACACTGGCAAGTGTCATTCGGGATCCGTTTCTGCGGGTGTCTCGTGGACGATTCTCTCTCCCGTCTCCTTCAGGACCAATTCATCGTTGCGGTAGTAGCGCACTTCCTTGAGCGAGAACTTTTGAACGCGATTGGCCGCATAGCCGATGCGCGAGTACTTCGTCGAAACGGCCGGGCTGTACGAGTCGAGATTGGCGTATTGTGACGCCACGCCGCTGTTCCACTGGTCACTCGTTCCGCCAAATGTTCCCCACGTTTGCGACGTTCCGTTCCGGACACCGAACTTGAGCAGACCGATCTCGATCTTCATCGTCATCGTGTAGTTGATCTTCTCTCCCGGGATGGCCAGCCGGTTTTGCGTGTGTGGTGTGCGCCAGATTCGCTCGAAGTCACCGAACCAGCGCTGAAACTGGACACCGCCGTCCTGATAGTCTGGTTGAGTCGAGTGGTTCAGTTCGAGCACGGCGCACTCGGCATCAATGCGACTGGTGGGAGAGATGAAGCTCATGATCTGAGGCGACGTGTCGTCGATGCTCGGCTCACCGATCACCAATTCCCAGTCTTCTTCCACGCGGGTCACGTTGGTCGGTGTCTCAGCCCACGCAGGACTGAGCGACAACACCAGAAGAGTGGCGAGAGAACTGCAGATCGTACGGAGCCGGAAAGCAGAAGCTCTCAACCGGACAACCACAGGGCAGGACGAAACGCGACAGGCAGACAGAACCATGATGAACACTCACTTCCACAAAATAATCAGTGCCGCCTGCGAGTGATCGCCGACACACGCCAGTTCATTGCCCCGCTTTGGCCCGAGAACCGAGGAGAAACCCGACGACGCGACGCGCGAACGCCAAGCTTCGCG
>JAYSQC010000656.1:0-2130 GCA_043721755.1 Schlesneria sp. | reverse complement strand
CAGCCCTTCTTTGGTGGCAGGGAACTTCCAGAACCGGGGGGCTGACGCCACCCCGCTCAGAAACAGACAAGAGGGCTAACGCCCAAGAATCACACTTGGGTTGCGGCGGAACGAAGTGAAGCCGCGCGGGGGAGTTTCACGGTGTGCAACGATTCGTCCATAACTCGCGCGGCCTCGCTTCCTGTCGCGGAGCGACAGGGCTACCTTGAGGATCAGGCTGGTGCGTCGGCCTTGGCAGCCCGTGGAAAAACGTAGGGTAAGCCTCTGGCTTGCCCCTTTTTTCAACTGCTTTCACGGGCAAGCGAGACGCTTACCCTACGTTGTTCAACAGGCATTGGCATTCACTGACCGGAGAATTTCGCATGTCCCAAGCCATCGTTGATCCTGCTGAACTGCGTCGGTTCGCCGGGTTGCTGCGTGAATTTAATAACGACCTCCAAGCCCGACTTGGCTCCGTGGCGGGGCAGCTCAATCTGCTCAACCAAACCTGGCGCGATCAGGAGCATCTGAAGTTCGCCGAGGAATTCAGCGAACATTTGAAACTGCTCAGCCGGTTCGTAGAGGCGAACGAACGCCATGTGCCGTATCTCGTGCGGAAGGCGGATCGGATCGAGGAGTACATGCAGCAGCGGTGAGGAAAGAAAGGCAAGTGCGAAGTGAAAAGTGTTCAGTGCAAAGTGAAGGAGTGGAGGGCGTCATTGGACGTTCTCGTGCGGCGGCGGTCTAACGCACAAAGCCTGTTGAGGCTGCGACACGCGGCTCGGCTGGTTTCTTGCACTTAGGAATTAGGTGCAAAACAACTTCCCGCTTTCCTCCCTCCCCTCGGCGGGGAGGGCCGGGGAGGGGGGATAGTCGAGTCGATTTGCCACTCGTCCCCCCTCCCTAACCCTCCCCGCCGAGGGGAGGGAACAAGATGGGCAATCGGGAAGTGATTGCGACCCCGTTCCTGAATGACGCGATGAATTGTCCGACACTTGGCCCTTGAAAACTCACCATGCCTCTCGCCACCAACGCGAACGTCCGATCGCTCGACGCCCTACGGGATGTCCGTCTGGCATTGATCGCGTTTCAGGAACGAGCTTCATCGGCGCTCGGCAGCTTGCGGTCGAAGATCGATCGGACGCGCGCGTGGCTCGAGCAGGATCGTCCGATTTACTGGGCCGAGCAGGAACGACGGGCCTACGACGGAGTCGCCACCGCGCGAGTCGGTTACGAAACCTGCAAACTGCGCACGGTGGCCGGTCGTCATCCCGAGTGCATTGAGGAAAAGAGCGCCGTGCAAAAGGCGAAGGCTCGGTTGGAGTATTGCCAACAAAAGGTCGTCACGGTGCGACGCTGGGTGATTGAAGCAGGTCGTCAATCGGATGATTACCGTGGCCGTGTCGGGCCGCTCCAACGATTGCTGGAAGAAGACATCCCGAATGTACTAGCGCGGGTGTCGCGCATGATTGACGCGATCGAAGCGTATGCCGAAGTGGGCCCCGTGTCGGGCGGCGAAGCGGCGATTCCACCCCGAGCCGTCTCGCTAAGTGCGCTGCCGTTGGGTGATCGCGCGGTGACAGCGACGAGCGAGAAGCCGGAGCCAGTGAACGCGATCATTGCGGGGAAAGAAGAGTGAGAAGCGACCAGCCCGTTGAAAAACGTAGGGTAAGCGTCTCGCTTGCCCGTGAATGGAGTTTGAGAAAGGGCCAGCGAGACGCTTACCCTACGGCTGGGTGGCCGGGGCTGGACTGAGGCTTTGTGAAGGAAGCCCCGGGGTTTCGCGAAGACGCTCCAACCCCGGCCACCCACCATCAACCCAAAACAAGTCCTGACAGCGCACCAGACACAAGAGACGCACGATGGCATTGGGCAGTTTGATTGACGGGGCAGGGCAGCTCGATGCGGCGGCCGATCTGCTGGAGGAGACTTGGTTGACGGCGCGGACCCACTGGGACGACGGTGTCAGCCGCAGTTTGAACGAAGAACATTTTGAACCGCTGTTCGCTCAGGTCCGCATGACCATCGACGCGATCTCACGGTTGAACAGAGTCCTGATGAGCGCCTGCCGCGAGTGCGAGGACCAGCAGTGAATCTAAACTTTGCGAGGAAAGAAGTCGGGCGATTGCGTCGTTTAACCGCGTGGGCAAC
>JAYSQC010000655.1:0-5805 GCA_043721755.1 Schlesneria sp. | reverse complement strand
CTCGTCCCCGAACCGCGCGCCGTCGCGAAGGCGGTGGATGCGATGAAGTCGCTCGGTCGCGAACCGAAGCGGACGATCATCCGTGGCGGTACCGACGGCTCGATCCTCACCGCGAAGGGCCTGCCGACACCAAACCTCTCGACGGGCGAGCACAACCCGCACTCACCCCTCGAATGGACCAGCCTCGAAGAGATGCAAGCGGCCGTCGAGGTGCTGGTGCAACTCGCCGCCGAATGGGCGAAGTAGTTCTACTGTGACGGATCGGTCAGAAGGATTCAGTGCAAAGTGCAAAACGAAAGAGGAGTCACGACTCTGACAAACTCGAATCGCTCTCCCGAGGATCGTCCGAGAGCGGCCACGCCAAGCGGCAGGACGGACTCGAGTGCCTTCACTTTTGCACTTTGCACTCATCTCAATCTGGTGAACCGTCACCGTAGATGCAGTTCTACTGTGATGTTTCTGCTTCATCCGTGCCCCGGCTTTGCCATCCGTGCGACCTGGAACGCCACTGATTCACGAGGCTCCGGCTCGGTTTGGGGATCAGGCTGGGTAGCACGGATGGCAAGGCCGGGGCACGGATCAGGCAAAACAGTCTTTCCTCGTGATCGGCCGAGACGAAAACGTCACAGTCGAACTATCAGGTTTGGGGAGAGGCTCCGACCGGTTGTTCGATGTCGGACGATTTTGTGTTGGCATCGAACGTAAAGAAGACATCGCCGGGAGCCGCACTGTCGAGCGATCCGATGGCGGGCAGTTCGACGGGCAGCGACTTCATGACAGACTTCTTGCGCGGACGCATTCCCATCCAAACAAACGATCCCACTAACAAGGCTCCACAGACCAGGATCACAATCAACACGGTCGAGAAATCGGTTTTCGAGGATGGAGCGGACGGAGTCGCCACGAGTCGAGAACGTCCGATTAGTAGCGGTGCTCCCCGCGTTTTGCCGAGCTTATCGGTGTAGCTCATGATCTTCAGAAAGTGGCCGACGAAGACGACCTCGCTGCTGACTTCCTCGCCGATGCGCAGGCCCTTGGGTTTCTCCGGCAGCACAACGACGTACGGAAACGTGCTGGACTCGTCAGTCCAGCCCCACGCTTCGTAAACCTTGGTGAAGCCGTGCGGGTTCTCGGGTGCGTCGTACTCCAACACGCGGCGCACATGGAGGCGGAGGCGAATGGACTGGCCCCGGTAGCGTTCCGGTTGATCCCAAAGCTGAGTGAAGGCGACATTCCGCTGGGCCTCTTTCTCCAAGTCCGCCAAGGGTTCGGTGCGACTCCACGCCATCAGTCGCCAGTAGGCATCCATCTCACGAGTCTTCAGCGGAGCGCGGTCGATGATGAACTCAAAGTTCCGCTGAGCGGCTGCCAATTCCTCGTCATGCTTATGATTTGGGCCGGGGACAATCGTCTCTTTATCCACGACCGGAGTCTTCTCGACCGACTTGGCAACCGGCTCTTCGTCGGCGAGGCCTCTCCACGTCGCGGGATCTTTCATCCGTTCGTAGAACATCCACAGCACAGCCATCGCCATGATCAGAGACGCCAGCCTAGTGACTGAAATACTGTGCCCATAGGGGCGAGCGACTCTGCGACGCATGTCCGTTCTCCTGCTGGCAGCCTTTTGAAAACGTAGGACGGGCACTCTTGCCCGTCCTCTTCGGAAAAACAGACGGACAGGAATGCCTGTTCTACGAGGTTATTCGACAGGCTGGTTGAGGTGCTGTTAACCCCGCATCAAGGAACCTCCGCCCCGCCAGTACTCAACTCCGTGAAGCTGACCTTGCGCATCTGCTGGCCGTCGGGAGTCTTTTGGCGGGTGCAGACATCAATGACCTTCATCAATTCCCCATAGCGCACTCGCCGTTCGACGGCGATCTGGATGCGGTCGAACGCGATCATCTTCCGGCCGAAGATCGCTTGGAGTTCGCGGTCGAGTCGGCGGACGTTGGCTTCATTCATTTCTCCTTGGACCACGGGGCTGGCTTCGAGAATCACTTGCCTGACGCCACCACGATCATTAGCCATGACTTGAAGATGCAACGTATCTAATCCGACAAGGTCTCCGGCTTCACCGCCGTTGTTCTGTTTGGGCTGCTCATCGACTTTGACCACGGGAACTGGCGGCGGAAGGTTGAGCGAAAGCTGTCCTTCGATGGGGGCAGGGCGGAACGTCAGGATGAAAAAGCTCAGCAGTTGAAACGCCATATCGAGCATGGCGGCCAAATTCATCTCGACCGATCCCTGATTACGACGACGACGGCGATTGCGGCGCATGTCAACGAGCCTCCTGTCGGGTCATCGCGCTCAACGAGAACTGCCGATACCCGTGTTTCTGGCAGACTTCGATCACATGATTGAGCAGGTGGAACGGTACGGCGCGGTCAGCTCGAATCACGATTCCGACTGGGAACTCGGCACCCTCGGGAGTCCCCATCACGCTGAGCTGCTGCTTTAACAGCCGAGCCTCTTTCGTAATGAGGGGCTCGATTTCTTCCAGTTTGCCGAAGCAGAAAACTCTGCCCTCGGCATCAATGTTCAACAGCAGTGGCTCCAACTTTCCCTGTCGATCCAGCGGGCGTGCCGATCCCAAGACGGGCAGCTTGAGGGACAAGTCCATCGACGCCCCTTTGAAGTTGATCACCAACATGAAAAACGTGATCAACTGAAAAACCAGGTCGAGCAGTGGAGTCAGATTCGGATCTGCTTTCTCGGAGTTCATATCGGACATGCCAACCCCTTTCGTCTCGCAAACGCTGTTGAATGGCTCTGTAGGACGGGCACTCTTGCCCGTCTTTCGGCTTGGATGCGACGGGCAAGAGTGACGCGCCCGCCAAAAGTAGCCTTCATCGCTCCGCGTGAAGTTAGCCGAATGACGAACGACGCATTTCCCCGGTTATTTAGGTCGCTGGCGATTCGGCTTTCTTCACGCGGAGCGATGAAGGCTACTTCTGTCGGGCACATCAAGAGTGCCCGTCTTACGTTTTCAAATCGCCGCCAGTTCACGCTGCTGGTTCGGTGGGAGCCTTCTTGTGAGCCATCGTATGAACTCGAAAAATGAAGTCGTCAGCGGCGTTCATCGTCTGCACGCTGAGACTCGAAACCCGGTTCTTGAACACGGCGAAGAAGTAGATGGCGGGCACCGAGAGGCCGACGCCCTCGAACGTCAGGAGCAGTGCTTCAGAAATACCGCCAGCCACTTCACTGGCCTTCAACTGTGTGTCCGACAGCGCGATGACGCTGAAGCTGGCGATCATGCCTTTGAGCGTGCCGAGCAAACCGACCAGTGGCCCCAGCGTGCCGATCACGGCCAGCATGCTGATCCGCTTTTCCATCTCGACCGTGATTTCTTCCGACTGCCGGTCGATGGCTTCGCGGGCATGATCGAATCCGAATGAAAGAGCCGTCATGCCGGTCGCGATCAGTTGTCCCAGCTCACACGCGCTGTCCTTGGCGACCTTGTAGATGCCGTTGAAATCTCGTTTCACGAGCAGCGCTTCGCATTTTTCCATCACTTCCGGCGGAGCTACGACCGATGCACGCAATTCCATAAACAACTGGACGACGAGACCAACGAAGTAGATCGAGACGAGCAGCAAGAACGCGCCAATCAGTCCCGAGGTCTCGATGATCCACCACAATGTGGACTTCGGCTTGTGCCCCTCGGTTTTCGGTTCTTCGGTGGCATCCGCTCCGGCGGCGGTTGCCGCTGCTTCCGGTTCGTCTTGAGCGAAAACAGTGACCGGCTTGGCAAATGAAAACGCGGCCAGAGCCAGCAGAACCAAGACCAACCAGATCGGCGGGAAACTGTGTTTTTCGACCGGGAGCATCAGGCGATTCCTCTATCGTGAGAGTTGGATTGGTTCTCCGGCCGCAAGCCCCAGAGAAGTCAGGCGTAACATCCAAGTTTTTGGGGGGGAGCAACCCGACGGGAAAAACGGATGTGGGCTGCGAACCGTCGCAACGAAGGTTGTGAGCCGTGTGAAAGGTCGGCCTGAGACCGCTGTGAAAGCTCCCTCGGCCGATTCGCATGGGGCGGGATTCTACGGTCGCCGCAACGAAGAGTTCAATAGAGGGGATCGCCCCGCTGTGAGCCATCCGCTTCGCCGTTCCTCCACCGCTCACCGTTCACAACGTCGCCCCTTGGCTTCCTGTTCCGAAGCGGCAGGGCTACCTTGCAACTGTTGATTGAGTGACCGAATTCGTTGTTGGAAATCGTTCCGTGGCATCTTGGCTCCGTTCTCGCTCGACTCTGCGTCTGCCGATCACGCTGGGCGTTGTCTTGATGACGCTGAATGTGACGATGCTGATTTGCTGGATCGTGATCTTAGCGCAGGCGGCCGGTTGGGGAGCGTTGATCGTCGGCGTCGTGGTCTTCGCGCTGATCTTGGTCGGACTGTCGTTCTATCTGTTTTTGATGATTAAAGAAGTGCGACTCAACCAACGGCAGGCCAACTTCGTCGATAGTGTGACTCACGAACTGAAGTCGCCGATCGCGTCGCTGAAGCTGTACTTGGAGACACTCGAAATGCGCGCGGTCTCCGAGGAGCAGCGAGCCAAGTTCTATCGCGTCATGGACCAGGAACTCGAACGGCTGGACCACCTCATCACACAGCTTCTGGAAGTCGGACGGATCGACGCGATCGGCGAGCAGTCGGACCCGGAGGACATTCTGGTCGAGTCGATGCTGCGGCGCTGCGGTGCTGCGGCGTGTGCTCATCACAAACGCGAGGAAGCCGAGACGATCAGTTACGACATGCAGCCGGCTGTGCTCTATGCGAGGCCACTGCTGACCGAGACCATCTTTCGGAACCTGATGGACAACGCGATCAAGTACGCGGGCGATCCGGCCAAGGTGGAAGTCACGGTACGCGTGACCGATCGAGGGCGAGTGATCACGCGCATCGCCGACAACGGCGACGGCGTCCCTCCTGAATTGCGGAAGCGCATCTTCGGCATGTTCTTCCGCGCGGGGAGCGAACTGACACGACGACAAAAGGGAACGGGACTCGGCCTGTACATCGTCAGCAATCTCGTCCGGCAGATGAAGGGACGTGTCAGCGTTCATGATCGCCCGGGTGTGAATGGCAGCGTGTTTGAAGTCGATCTGCCCGGCCGAAACGGCGCAGAGTGATCGACCCCAATGTCACGTCACAACTCTGAACTGGCCATGTGTCGTATTACACCTCGCGCGGTCGGGATGAGACATCTGAGCGTGGTGGCGTCAGCCCCCCGGTTCTTGGGCGTCAGCCCTTCGCTGGAAGAACCGGGGGGCTGACTCCCAATGGCACTCACTTTGGCATTCTGTGAGCGGCACGGCGCTAGCCGCCGGTTCTTTTCCAACTAAGAAACCGGCGGCTAGCAGCCTGTTGAAAAACGGCTGTCGGGAGGGCGAGGCTCCTGCCGAGCCGCGAGTAACAAGCGACTTTCCTCACGCACATGGCTCGGCGGGAGCCTCTCGGCGGGAGCCTCGCCCTCCCTTTTTCAACAGGCTGCTAAGCGAGCTGTCAAAACTTGACTCAATGAGTCAAATCTCGAATTTAAAGAAGTCCACGCATCCTACGTTACTTCAGAGGAGATGATCACCATGTCACGGACTCGATTCGCTCGGATCGGTTTGTTGGTCGCACTGATGTTGGTGTTGTTGACGAAGGCTCGGACTGTATGCGCGCAGCAGGCGGGCAGGCCGAATGTGTTGTTGATTTGTGTGGATGATCTCAAACCGCTGATCGGTTGTTAGGGGGACCGGCTGGCGAAGACGCCCCACATGGATCGGCTGGCGGCTCGTGGGGTGATGTTTGAGCG
>JAYSQC010000654.1:0-8002 GCA_043721755.1 Schlesneria sp. | reverse complement strand
GAAGCGTGAGCGAGGACGATGGCAAGAGGCGTTTCCCTTCATCGCCCTCGCTCACGCTTCGGGTTGGTGGGCTAAAGTAAGTGCCATTGGGCTGACGCCACCCCGCTCAGAGATTCCTCGGAAGTACGGACGCCCGAAAATCGCCACCACAAATCTTCGCGGCACGCGAAGAAACGAAACGTGAGTAGTACGGGAGGACACGGGGATGGCAAGTGCAAAGTGAAAAGTGAGGAACGAACCAGATGAGACACGAACCAACCTCGCTTCCATTTTGCACTTTGCACTGCTCGCTTTTGACTGCGCACTATCCCCCCTTCCTTCACGGCGATGCAGTGGTGGTAGCCCTGTCGCTCCGCGACAGGAAGCGCGATCGCAGACAGGCGTCTGGCGTTGGTTTGAGTTGATTCGACAAAACGATGCTCTTGGTTCATCGCGCCTCCTGTCGCGGAGCGACAGGGCTACCTTCACGGGTGCGGACTCACCGGCACCGTCATTCGCAAGGTGTCTTGTTCGAGCAGGCTTTCCAGTTGTTCGATCAGCTCCGGTTCGAGGACATGTTCGATCTGGTCGGCCGCCCGGTCCACGCGGCTCGGGGCGAGGTCCGCGAAGTGGATCAGATACAGCTCCCACAGCCGATGGTTGCGGGCAGCGAGCCGGGCGCGGCGGGCACCTTCATGCGTGAGCCGGTAGTGATTTTCAGCGTCGAGCCGAATCAAGCCGTCTCGCACCGCCGCGACCAGCACGCGCGACAGCCTGGCACTCGACCACGCGCGCGTCGCGAGCAGTGACTCGCGCGGGATGGGTGTTGCCGTGAGGTCCGATTCGCCCGTGAGAACCGCGCGCCGTTGCGTCTCTTCCACCGCCTCGAAGCAGGCCCGCAGCAGGTCCAACTGACCGATGTGCCGCTCGGAATCGCGCTGCTCCAACCAGTGCCACCAGACGCCGCGTTGCCTTCCGAAGATCATGCTCACGGCGAACGCGCACGTTCCCGCCAGCACGATCACCGCGCCCGCCGCCAATTGCGGAACGAGGGCACTCACCAAACTTCCCGCCGCCGCGCTGCTCGCTCCAATCAGTCCCGAGACGAGCGTCATCGTGCCGAGCCGATCGGTCCAGAATCGCGCGGCCGTCGGCGGGATGACGAGCTGTGCTACGACGAGCAACAGCCCGACACTCGGCATCCCGATCACCGTCACCACGACGACCAGCGATGTAAGCAACAAGTCCAACCGACCGACCGGCCAGCCCAGTGCGGCGGCATATGCCTCATCAAAACAGAGGAGCGAGAACTCTTTGAACAGCGCGGCGCAAACGGCCAGCACGAGACCACTCGCGATGGCGATCGACACCACGTCGCCGACCGTCAGCGCCGCCGCTTTGCCGAACACGAACTCGTTCAACCCGGCACTGCCGGTGGGCAGCCGTTGCACGATCGTCAGCAGCACCACGCCGAAACCGAAGAAGATGCTCAGCACGATCCCGAGCGCGGCATCTTCCTTGATGAGCCGGACTCGCTGAATGAGCTTCGCGCACAACAAGCCGCTCGCCGCACCCAAGCCCGCGCCCGCGAGCAACCACGGCGGCGACTTGCCCGTTCCCGGTGCCAACACCTCGAGCACGAGATACGCCAGCGCGACACCCGGCAGCGCCGCATGACTCGCCACGTCTCCCACCAGCGCCTTCTTGCGCAGCAACATGAACGCTCCGACCACACCGCCACACGCCCCAAACAGCATCGTCCCCAACAGCACGATCCGCGTGTTGTAGTCTTGCAGCAGGAGGACTCGCAGCAGCGGATCGGTCATGGTGAGAGTCACTTCCCGCTCATGCGATACCCGACTTGATCGAGCAGCGCCAGTTTGCCGCCGTAGGTGCGACGCAGGTTCTCCGCCGTGAAGACTTGCTCGACCGGCCCGCTCGCAATCCGACGCATGTTAAGCAGCAAGACTTCATCGAAGTACTCGGCCACCGTTTGCAGATCGTGATGGACGACGAGTGCCGTCTTGCCCGCCGATCGCAGTTCCCGCAGTAGATCGACAATCGCCCGCTCGGTCGCCGCATCGACGCCCGCGAACGGTTCGTCCATCAGGTAGAGGTCCGCGTTCTGAACCAGCGCCCGCGCGAGGAAGACGCGCTGCTGCTGGCCTCCCGAAAGCTGGCTGATCTGCCGCGACGCGAACTCCGCCAAGCCGACTCGTTCCAACGCCGCCAGCGCCTGTTGCCGGTACTTGCGTGAGACCGGTTGGAACCAGCCGATCTTGCGGTACAGGCCCATCGCCACGACACCGAGCGCGTCGATGGGAAAGTCCCAATCGACACTCGTCCGCTGCGGCACGTATCCGATCCGCGACCGCATCTCGTGGTAAGGCTTGCCGAAGAATTCGATGTCTCCCGACGCGCGCGGCACCAACCCGAGAGCCGCTTTGATGAGCGTGCTCTTCCCGGCTCCGTTCGGCCCAATGATCGCGACCAACTTGCCTGACGGAGCTTCGTAGTCCACGTCCCACAAGACCGGCCGACGTTGATACGCCACGGTCATGTCTTGGATTGAAAGCGGCGAAGGATGGAGGTCGTCAGTCATGGGCTGGTGTGCGATTCGGGACTCGGGGGGAAGAAGGAGTTCAACCACAGATTTCACGGAGAACACGGATCAAGATGGAATTCGTTTAACCGCGTGGGCAACGCCCCGCGCGTCGTGCAGCGAAACAACGTTCACGCCACTCTACGCGCGGGGCGTTGCCCACGCGGTTAAACGAGTGAGATCAGACTCAGCCACAGCTCATTTTGCTTCCAACTTCCCATCCATTCCCTTCTCCGGTGCGTCACCGCCCAACGCCCGGACGATTGTCGTGACGTTGTGGTCGATCATGCCGAGATACGTTCCTTCGTATGTCCCGTCCTGGCCCATCGCATCTGAAAACAGTTCACCGCCGACGCGAACGGTCACGCCGCGCGAGGCGGCTCCCTCGATCACGGCCTTAATGTTCTTCGCGTTCACGCTCGACTCGATGAAGATCGCGGGGAGCTTTCGTTCGACGAGCAAATCGACCAGCCGATTGACATCCGACACACCCGCCTCCGCCTCCGTGGAGACTCCCTGCACCGACTTCACTTCGATCCCATACGCCTGCGAGAAGTAGCCAAACGCATCGTGCGCCGTCACCAGCACGCGATGCGATTCGGGGATCGAGGCGATCGAACGCCGCGCGTACTCATCCAGTCGAGTCAACTCAGCGCGATACGCCGTCGCCCGTTGGCGGTACTCGTCGGCGTGCGGCGGATCGAGTTTCGCGAACGATTCACCGACATGCTCGACGCACTGGCTCCACAACGCCGCGTCCATCCAGACGTGTGGATCGTGATGATCGCCGAATTCGGGAGGCGTCCGGAGCGAGGCCGCTTTGATCTGCTCGGTCACCGCGAAGACCGGCTTTCCCGCGCGACGCAATTGCTCGAACGTCTCACTCATCCGACCTTCCAGTGCGAGGCCCGAATAGAACACGACCTCGGCGTCGCTCAATCGCTTCACGTCACCGCGCGTCGGCTTGAACAAATGCGGGTCAACGCCCGATTCAATCAGCCCCGTGACGGTCCCGCGCTCACCCACGACTTGACGCACGATGTCGCGCACCATGCCCGTCGTCGTGACGATGTTCCGCGCTGAGTCACTGCGTGCGGCGGCCGTTTGGCCAGTGGAACTCACTGTCGAGGAACTTGTTCCCGAGGAAGCGGCCCCGCCGTTCTTCGCGGTCGGCGCACCACGATCACATCCGAAAAACAACCCCGCACCGAGCAAGACGACAGCACTGGCGAGCCTGCGATCGAACCGGATTCGCGGCGGCAGACTCTGAGATACGGACGAGGCAGCCATGAAGGAACACCCTAACGCACAAAGACAACGAGTGCTAGAAAATAAAGTTTCGACTGGTCAAACAGTAGTCGCGACGGAGACCGCCGTCAATTCGGAGTCCCATCACAGCAGGGCCATCGCCTGTTCCCTGTAGGGTGCGTGGAGTCCTCGGAACGCACCGGACTTTCCCCGCGCGGGGTTTTCCGTGGCGAATCATCCGGGCGATACCTCGCGCGGTTAGTGATGAGACATCTGAGCGGGGTGGCGTCAGCCCCCCGGTTCTTGGGCGTAAGCCCGCGTTGAAAGAACCGGGGGGCTGACGCCCAATGGCACTCACTTTGCCCGCAAAGTAGCAGGCACATTCCATGTGCCGTCCGCAAAACGCCGGTTACGGCACATGGAATGTGCCTACTACTTTCCAAAGTGAGTGCCATTGGGCTGACGCCACCCCGCTCGGAAACCTCTCACTTTGTGCCGCGTGAGGTATGACAGTGCCACGCCGGACTTCTGATCGCCCGTACCACTTCTTCAGGGCCATGGCCTTGTTCGGTCTGCGAAACATGTAGGGTGGGACCAGTGGCGTTTCGCTGCGCCGGCCCACTAGGATTTCTCGATGTTTCCTACATGGTGGGCCGGCGCTCGAAGCGAGCTTGTCCCACCCTACGTTGAAAACGGCGATCGCCTGTACCATTGCTCGCGGCTCGTTGGCTTCACTCCGAGGCCGTGACATAATCGCGCGGCGTCATCACTCACCCTTTGAGGAGTTCCTCCATGCGAGTCTTCGAGTCCCCGCGCGTTCTCTGGTCCACCTTGTTGGTTCTGTTGTCGCTCACGACAGCGATCATGCCGTCGGTGACAGCCGCCGATGTGTCGAGGGGACCGCAACTCTTCAAGTTGGGTGGCTCGCCCAAGAAGGCCGATGCTTCGCAGACGAAGCAACTCGAACCGCTCGCGCGATTGACCGCGTTCAGCAGTGGAGTGACCAGCGTCGCGTTCAGTCCTGACGGCAAGCTGCTGGCGGCGGGAGCCAAGGACGCCGTGCAACTGATTGATGTCGAGACGAAGATCCTCGTGCGGGAAGTGGCGACGAAATCGGGACAGGTTCGAGCGGTCGCGTTCTCGTCCGACGGGAAGACGCTGGTGACGGGTGGCTATCAAAATGTTTCGCTCTGGAATGCAGCGACGGGTGAGTTGGTGAAGTCGCTCAAGGGGCATCGCGGTTACGTGACGGGAGTGGCGTTCTCGCCGAACGGGTCTCGATTGGCGACGGCGTGCGAGGATGAAGTGGCGCGCGTTTGGAAGCTCGACGGCGATGAAGAACCGCTACTGTTCCAAGCCCACAAACTGCCCGTGACCGGCGTGGCGTGGTCTCCCGATGGCAAGCTGCTCGCCACGTCTGCGGGCGACGACACGCGGCCGACGAAATCGGGCGAGGTCAAACTGTGGGATGCCGCGACCGGCGAAGTGCAGCAGTCATTCGAGCTGCACACGAAGGGAGCGACCGGCGTCGCGTTCTCGATGGACGGCAAGCATCTCGCGTCGAGCGGCATCGACGAACACGTCAACATCTATGACTTGGCCGCCAAGAAGCCGCTCGGCTTCTACGCGGGACACAGCCGCCCGACGAACGCCGTCCTGTTTCATCCCGATGAAGAAACCGCGATCAGCATCAGTGGAGGCCGCGCCGTGGGGAAGAACGAATTGAAGGTCTGGGAGTTCGCTTCGGGAGACGAAGTGGCGACGGCGGAAGCTCACAACGGTCGCATCAACGCGCTGGCTCTGTCGAAGGACGGACGGATGCTTGCGACAGCCGGCAACGACAAGAGCGTCGCGCTGTGGAACGTCGGGTTCCTCGCAGTCGGATTGCCCGAGGTGGCCAAGATAGAACCTGCAAATGCAACTTCCGAAACTAGCCCGACGCGCGAGCGAGGGCTGGGCGGTAATGATGCGAAGCCCTCGCTTGCGCGTCGGGCTAGTGAAGAGTCGTCCCCGGCCGACGCGCTGCTCGCGCAGGCGGCTCCCGCCGACAAAGCTCCCGCTGACAAACCCGCCGCCGAACCAAAACCGCTGCGTGCCGGGATCATCGGCCTCGACACCTCGCACTGCGGGGCCTTCGCCAAAACGCTCAACGCCACTCCGCAGAAGCCCGAGGTCGCCGGTGTCCGCATGGTCGCCGCCTATCCGAAAGGCAGCCCCGATATCGCGTCGAGCGTGGCGCGCGTTCCCGAGTACGTCGAGCAAATGAAGAAACTCGACGTGGAGATCATCGACACCATCGACGGCCTGCTGACGAAGGTCGATCTGGTGTTCCTCGAAACGAATGATGGCCGTCCGCACTTGGAGCAGTACATCCCCGTGGCGAAAGCGGGCAAACCGTGCTTCATCGACAAGCCGATCGCCGGGTCACTGGCCGACGCCATCGCGATTTTTGAGGTCGCGAAGAAGCACAGCGTCCCGGTCTTCTCGTCGTCGTCACTGCGGTTCGGCAAGAACAGTCTCGCCGTGCGCGGTGGCTCGATCGGCAAGGTCATCACGTGCGAAACGTCCAGCCCCGCCAGCCTCGAAGCGACTCACCCCGACCTCTTCTGGTACGGCATTCATGGCGTTGAGTCGCTCTTCACGGTGATGGGGACCGGCTGCGAATCGGTCACGCGCAGCAAAACGGCCGACGGGCTGATCGAAGTCACCGGCAAGTGGTCCGGCGGTCGCACCGGCATCTTCCGCGAAGGCAAAGGCTACGCTGGCAAAGCGGTCGGTGAGAAAGGCGAATCGCCCGTCGGCTCCTACGACGGCTACGACCCGCTCCTCTTCGCGATCATCGAGTTTGCCCGCACCGGCAAGCCTCCCGTGACCGAAGCCGAAACGCTGGAAATCTACGCCTTCATGGAAGCGGCCGACGAAAGCAAACGCCAGAACGGCGCGAGCGTCACGCTCGAAAGCGTGATGACCAAAGCCAAAGCCGAAGCGGCGAAGAAGCTGGCGGAGTTGAAGTGAGTTCTCTCGAGAGTCACTCGCTTCACCACGAGACTTGGCCGCCGTTTCAGCCGCCGTGGTGGTTGAAGAGTGCTCACGCGCAGACGTTGGCGGCGGCGTTTTGGCCCGCGCGGTTGGATGCGCATCGCGCGATCGCGCGGCGTGTGGAGCTGAGTGAGGGCGATGTGGTCGTCGTTCACGATGACTGTCCCGATGGGTGGGCAAAGGATGGGCGAGTCGCGCTGCTGGCGCATGGGCTGGGTGGGTGTCACCGCAGCCCGTTGTTGGTGCGACTCGCCGCGAAGTTGGTCGCGCGGGGAGTGCGCGTCTTTCGCTGGGACATGCGTGGTTGTGGAGCGGGCGTGGGGATGGCCGGTCGGCCCTATCACGCGGGGTGTTCGGATGACCTGCGGCGCGTGATCGAGTCGGTGTTGGACTGGTGTTCGTCGAGCGAGACAGTCGCGACGTGTCGGCTCTCGCTATTCGGCGTGTCACTCAGCGGGAATATCTTGCTCAAGTATTTGGGTGAGTCGCCCGAGTCAGTTCCATCGCAGGTCGTGCAGGCGCTCGCCGTCAATCCGCCGATCGACTTGGCGGCGAGCGTGAAGACGCTCCGTGGGCGAATCAACCGGATGTACGACCGGCATTTCGTGGGATCGCTCACGCGGCATCTGACCGAACGACAGCGGCTGCGGCCCGACGCGCCGATGCCCGACATGACCAAGTTGCCGCGCACGTTGTTCGAGTTCGACAACTGGTACACCGCGCCGATGAGCGGCTTTCCCGACGCGCCGACTTACTACGCGAAGTGCAGCGCGGCGCAGTTCGTGCCGCAGATCAAGACGCCGACGACGATCATCACCTCGCACAACGACCCGATGGTCCCGGTCGAGATTTTTTCGTCGGAGCGTATTGTTTATCCCAAGTCTGTTCGCCTGCACATCGTGAACGGCGGCGGACACGTCGGCTACATCGCACGGTCGGGACTCGACCCCGATGTCCATTGGCTCGACTGGCGTGTGGTTGATCTCATCACGGCGGGCGAAACGCGAGCCGCATGAAAAAGTGGTTCATCCGAGGTTTTGGGGGGATCACAGTTTGGAGCAACACAGAGGTCTGCCCGATTCTTCATCCTGAAGGGATGTCAGCCATTAGCCGGGGGTTGAGCGTCCGCGACAC
>JAYSQC010000653.1:0-15018 GCA_043721755.1 Schlesneria sp. | reverse complement strand
TTCGGTAGCCCACGGCGTCAGCCGTGGGACAGCGTATGTCACCCCGCTGGGGTTCAAATCCGTTCTCGAACCGAACGCTGGAACGAGTCACCACGTCCGCGAGCAGTCTATGTCCATCAACCTTCTCATCGTCGGACAAGTAAATCGTGCCGAGGCCAGGCCGCTCGCCGACTGGCTCGCCACTTCACTTCATCTAGCGGATACGAAGCAATTCTCCGACCTGATCACCGCGCTGCCGGTAACCTTGCGCGCGAACTGGATTCCGGATCTGATCGTGATCGTGCAAAGTTGGCCCGACGAGTTTTCGTCGTCCGAAATTGCCAGCCTGTTCACGTTCGCTCCGCTCGCGCGAATCGTCGTCGCTTATGGTGCGTGGTGCGAGTCGGACGGACGCAATCGCCACCTCTGGCCGCTCGCCGTGCGAGTCCCCCTGCGCAGCGCTGCCGCCCGTATCGAACGTGAATGGCGACTGTTACACGAAGCACGCGGCCTCGAACCGCTGCCCCTCTCCGCCTCCCGCGAAGAAGTCTTCGCGGCTGACCACCCACCGCTTGCCAATACCTCGTTGCCGCAGAGCGTGCTCGTCGTCACGCCCGATCCGGCCTATCGGCAATACCTCCATGAACTGCTCGTGTCCGCAGGCCACACGGTCTGCTCGGCGGATACGCCCGCTCCCGGCTCCCCGACGACAGCCCTCATTTTCGATGCCGATCCTTGGAGCGAGGCACGATCAGACCAATTGCGATCATGCCACCAACAGCATGCGACCGCAAACATGATCGCGCTGATGAGTTCACCTCACCCCGATCACGAAGCCGCGATCATCGCCTGGGGTGCCACTGCGGTGTTGCCGAAGCTGGGGGATCAGGCCCAGATCCTGAACGCGATGGAGCAACCTTCGGCGTGGCCAGCGCCGAGACTTCCGGCGACTCCGTAGCACCTGTTCTCAACTTGTGCGTCGTCGAGAACCGCTGACAAATTCGCCGGGCCATCGCCTGTTTCAACGTTCGGTGGGAGCAGCTCGCTTCGAGCGCCGGCCCACCATCAGGAGACATCGAGAATTGTTGGTAAGCCGGCGCGGCGAAACGCCGCTGGTCCCACCCTACATCCTGCCCGGCTTGAAAAAGGCATTGGCCCTGACCAAAGCCCGCCTGCTGGCGAACGCGGCCGCGTCGGAGTGTGACTCACACGTCACGCATACCAATCGGCGCGGGTCCACGGCAGGTCGTTGTTGCCTGCCCTAGCGAACGCGATCTGAAACAGTTGCAGGTCTCCACTGAGGAACGTGGCGGACGAGGCGGCGAGATAGAGCCGCCACATTCGGACGAACCGTTCATCAAACATTCGCCGCACAGCGCCCGATGTCTGGTCGAACCGAGTCAGCCAGTCGGCGCACGTTCGGGCGTAATGCAGCCTCAGATTCTCCACGTCCAGCACGGACATGCCGCTCTCTTCAAACAGGTCCATCATTTCGCGCAGGCTGGGAGCGTAGGCACCTGGGAAGATGTATTTGACCGTCCACGGATCGAGCGGGCGGGCGGCGTTGCGTCCGATGCTGTGAATCAAGCCGCGCCCGTCTTCGGTCAGAATGCGGCCGATGAGTTTTCCCATGCCGCGATAGTTTTCCGGCCCGACGTGTTCGAGCATCCCGACCGAAACGAAGGCGTTGCTGCGGCCGGTCATGTTGCGGTAGTCGTCCTCGATGAACTCGACCCGCTGACCGAGACCTTCTACCTCGGCCCGGTGTCGCGCGTAGGCAAGCTGCTCCCGCGAGAGATTGAAGGCGCGGACAGTGACTCCATACTTCCTAGCCATGTGCAGCGCGAGTGCCCCCCACCCGCAACCCGCCTCGACAACGGTCTCACCGGGCTTCAGCCGCAGCTTGCGACAGACGTGGTCGAGCTTCGCCGTTTGAGCCTCGTCGAGCGTCGCTTCGGGATGCGCGTAGTACGCGCAGGTGTAGACGAGTTGCGGGTCGAGCCACAGTTTGTAGAAGTCGTTGCTGATGTCGTAGTGGTGGTAGACACAAGCCTTCGACCGCGCGAACGAGTGTCGTGGCTGCGTTCTTGGCCAGAGTCGTGACGGTGACGAAGTTCCACTTGGCAGGGATCGGTTCAGTGCGGTCAGCACCTCGACCAAGTCCCCTTGAACCGTGAGTTCACCGTCGGCATACGCCTCGCCAAAACCGAGCAGAGGGTTGAGCAGGAGGTGTCTCAAGACACGCGGTTCATGAATCGTCAGGCCGCCGATGTGTGGCTGGCCGTCTCCGACAACAGTGCCATCCCACAGGCAGAGTTGGACCGGCGGACGGCCGATCTGCTGATAGAGTTTCTCGACGAGAACACGTTCCAGCCAGAGTGAACGCCGATTGGTTCGGGACGACCGAACCGTCATCGCGATCGTCGATTCCGGCCAGTCGTGACCCGGTTCCTGGTGGAAGAAGTACGCGGACCGAGGATCGGAGCGAAGCTGCCGAACGCGCGCCTCCGGGTTCGAGTCGATCGCGGTTTCCAGCTCTCTGTGCATCGTGACACCTCGTGTAAAGCATGGGGGGATTTGCGAGAGACTCCGTTCGATCCGTGAGATTCCTGTTCCAGCCGCAGTCCGGTTCTTCGTTTCACCGCGTGAGCGACGCGGACGGTCGCTCACGTTCAAACCCGCCGGTGGTGTCGTGATGCGGACTCTTCGATCAGCGCTCGCGCGCGGGCTTCGTCCTCTTGCCAGACGAGAACCTCGGACGTTGCAATCGACAATCCCGAGAGTGGCTCGTTCACCTCGGTCGCCATGGCATGAATGCCCTCCGCCGCGAGCAGGCTGCACAGGAGTTGGGTGTCCACCACACTGGCGGACGAGTAGACGGCGACGTGGGATCGGTTGTTGGTTGTGGTCATGATTTGGCTTTCCTGAGATGAGGAGTTTTGGTCGTCAGTCACAGCGGTCGAATTATCAGCCCGTTGAAAAACGTAGGGTAAGCGTCTCGCTTGCCCGTAAGTGCCGTTGGAAAAGGGGCAAGCGAGACGCTTACCCTACGTTTTTCAACAGGCTGTTATGTGGGAGCGGACGCGGGACGACAGGTGGTGTCGTCGATCACGAACTGATGTCCCTGCGGGTGAACGGACAGCACGGGGCAGGTGGCCAGTCGCACGAGCTTTTCAGCGACCGAGCCAAGCAGCAGATGCGACAACCCGGTTCGACCGTGAGTGCCGATGACGATCAGGTCGATCTGGTGCTGCATCGCGTACTTCATGATCTCTTCGACGGCGATCCCAATCACGGCAGCCCGCACCGTGCGATGCGACTGGATCCAGTCTGGCTCCAGCACCTGAAGCAACTGCTTTTCCGCCGCATCCACCTGCCACTGCTGGTCGGTTGTGGCCAGCGTCCACGAGGATGCGTTATCGGGGAACGGCATCGGGTTTTCCGGAACGACATGCAGGAGATGCAGCTCAGCTCCGAACCGGTCGGCGAATGCCATCGCATACTTCTGCGCGTGCTTCGCCGGTTCGCTGAAGTCGGTCGGAAACAGGATGCGACGAATTGAATCGGACATGATCGGCTCCTTCTAGTGGTCGGACAACTTGAGATTGCGGGGTTGTTCAATCACGAGCCCGACGCGCCAGCGAGGGCCAACCGTTGTCGAAAGTGAAGCCCTCGCTGGCGCGTCGGGCTAGTGATGAACCCCTCAAGACAACGTTGTTCGACCACTAGGGATCCCGCAGCGGCGAACACCGGTTCGACGAATTCCACTGTTGAGTTTTGTCGGTCTCGTGACTTCTGTGTTTCAATCGTTACTACGCGCAACCACATTGCGGTTCGCGAAGCGTGGTGGGAGCGGGTGACTTCGCAGGGTGCAGCGTCGGCTGACGTAGACAGAGTACGGGACAATGCGCCTGGCGCAGCACGCCCTCGGCCACGCTGCCGTGAAGTTGAAACTGAATCGGGGGGTGCTGGTGCGAGGCGATCACGATCAGATCGGCCCGCTCCTGCCGAGCCACATTCAAAATCGTTCCCACCGCGTAACCCAAGGCAATGCGAAACGACAGCGGGAGGTCACAGGCCATCGCTCTCAGTCGTTGAAACTGCTCGCGGCAATGACGGACGGCCGGACGGTCTTCCACCAGCAAGTCCTCATCCGCTTCGCAGCCGGGACAACTGGATGGAGCCAACACATGGACCACGACCAATTCGGCAAACTGATCGCGGGCAATGCTGCACGCGAGCTGGAACGACTGGTCGGAGTCCGGAGAGAAGTCCGTGGGATTCAGAATGACATCGAACGTGTTCATGGGAGTCCCCTGTAAGACATGTCCGACAAAAGTAGCAGGCACACTCCGTGTGCCGTCCGCGAGACCGTGATTCGCCGAGGAATTCGGTGAACGGCACATGGAATGTGCCTACTACTTTTGACTTCTGTCGGTCACGTCAGGGTAAGCCTCTGGCCTGCCCTGCTTCCAACTTCCAACGGCGTTCACGGGCAAGCGAGACGCTTACCCTACGTTCGGTATGCCAAGCTCGCGACAGCTTACTGACAGTCGCCGTTCTTGCCAGAGCATAATCGTTGCAACCTGCTCGACCCTCAGCATCGGCAGGCGTTCTCTGACTGTCAGCGTTGACGTGGCTCTTCGGTGGCTGTTATCAAACGGTCCTTGCCGATGCGAAAGAGGCGACCTCTACTTGAAGCCGCCCAACCCGCCGAGGAACCCGCCATGACAACCCGCCTGCCCGCTTGCTGGCTCATCCTGATCTCGTTTGCTGTCGTGACCAGCCGACCGGTTGCCGTCTTTGCCGCCGAACCGTTGGCTCCGCGCATCGACCAACTGATCGAAGCGGGTCAGGTCGGCCCGATCGCTCCGTTGTCGAGCGACTCCGACTTCCTCCGTCGCATCACACTCGATCTGACTGGCGATCTGCCATCGTCCGTTGAAGCGAGAGCCTTTCTCGACGATGCGACTCCGAACAAGCGGGAGCTGCTCATCGATCGCCTCTTGGCCAGCCCGCGTTTTCCGATACACATGGCCAACGTGTTTGACGTGATGTTCATGGAGCGACGGCCCGCCGCTCATGTGCCGGTGGTCGAGTGGCAGCAGTACCTGCAAGCGTCGTTCGTGGCGAACAAGCCTTACGACCAACTGGCCCGTGAGATTTTGTCGGCCGACGGCATCGATCCGGCCCTGCGGCCTGCCGCGAAGTTCGTGATGGACCGTGCGGCCGAGCCGAACCTGCTTGCGCGAGACACGTCGCGCGTGTTCTTCGGGATGGATTTGCAGTGTGCCCAGTGTCACGACCATCCGCTCGTCGATCACTATCTCCAGACCGACTATCACGGGATGTACGCCTTCTTCCAGCGGACCACGCTCTTCGCCGATGCCGCCCAGAAGAAGTCGTTCCTCGCGGAGACATCCAGCGGCGACGCGAGTTACAAGTCGGTCTTCACGGGGGATGCTGGTCAGACGCGACCGCGCTTGCCGGGCGAGAACGAACTCGACGAACCCCGCTTTCGGCAGGGTGAGGACTACACCATCGCACCCGCCGCCAACGTGAGGTCCGTTCCCAAGTACAGCCGCCGCGCGAAGCTGGCGGAACTCGCGACGAACGGCACCAACCGGCAGTTCAACGTCAACATCACGAACCGGCTGTGGGCACAGTTCATGGGGCGTGGACTCGTTCATCCCGTCGATCTGATTCACCCCGACAACCCGCCGTCGCACCCGGCCGTTCTCGATCTCATCACGAACGAATTTGTGGCGATGAAGTACGACCTGCGATGGCTAGTGCGAGAACTCGCGCTGACGAAGACGTACCAGCGTTCGATCGACCTTCCCGCCGATCCCGCGCCGCAATTGGCCGCCGCTGTGCCGCAGACGCCGGTCGTCGAGGCGGAATACACACGGCTGAGGGGGATCTCCGATGCCTCGCGCAAGGCGGCGGAGGCGGCTCGCGAGGAATGGAAGACGGCTCGCAAAACACTCGAACCGGCCGAAGCGGCGTGGAAGGCGGCCGAGGCGGAAGTCGCGAAGATCAAGAAGCCGGTCGATGATGCCCTCGCCGCGCTGGCCGCGACCGCTGGGGCCACGACCGCGAAACAAACGGCCATCACCGCCGTGAACGAAGCCGCCGCCAAGACGACCGAAGCGGCCAAGCTCCTGCCCGCCGACAAAGAATTGGCGGGAGCCGTTGCGACATTCACGGCCAAGCAGGCGCAACTGGCCACGGAATTGGCTGCCCTCCAAAAACAAACCACCGATCAAACGGCGGCGCATGCGGCAGCGGTCGCGAAGTTGACCGAAAGCTATCCGCCCGCCGATGCGGCTTTCGCGGCGCTCGTCGAAGCAGCGAAGCCGGTCGATGCGGCGCGAGCCAAGTTCCTTGTCGCGTGGAACCAGCACAAGGCCGATGCGGCGCTGGCCGGTGCGCAACAGAAGAGGCTGGAACAGTTGCAGGCTCACGTCGCGCTGAACACCGCCCTCGCCAATGCCGCCGCCGCACAAGCGACTGTCGAACCGACGAAAGCTCAGCTCGCCGCCGCCATGCAGGCGGTCGAGCAACAGCAGGTCGAAGTGACCAAGCAGACAACCGCTGTCACCGAGATGGACAAGGTGATGGTCGAAGCCACCAAACAACTCGACGAAGCGAAAGCCGCCTACACCGCGAAACAGGGCGTCGTCCAATCGATAGTTGAAGCGATTGCGAAGACCGAGGCAGTGCTGGTGAAACTGCCGGGAGACGCCGAGATCACGCTGGCAGTTGCGAAACTCAAGGAGAAGCACGAGCCACTGGTCAAAGAGGCGACGACGCTCGAACAGGCGATGGCCGCGAAGGACGCAGCCGCCAAAGATGTCGCGGGCAAACTCGCGACGATGAAGCAGGCGCTCGCAGCCGCCACGACTGAGATGGCCAGTCGCCAGCAAACCGTCACGTCCAAAACAAACGTCGTGAACCAATCGCTCGCTGCCGTGCAGACGACTCAAGCGGCTGTTGCATCGGGCCGCGTCCAACTGGCCGAACTCTGGACGAACGCGGCGGGAGTCCGCGTGTTGAAGCAGCTCAACCCCGAGCAACTCGCGTGGGCCGCGATGCAATCGACTGGTGTCGTCGAACCTCATCGTCCCGCCGCCGAAGCCGAGATCGAGAAGACCGTCCCCAAGGCCAGCGTCGCGGCAGACCCGGCGTTGGCGAAGGCCCGCGAATTCAAAGTCGCCGCGCAAATCCACGAGATCCATCGCGGCAACGTCGCCGGTTTCACCTCGCTTTACGGTGGCTCAGCCGGGCCGGGGCAAGACGACTTCTTCGCATCCGTCGATCAAGCGCTGTTCGTTGCCAACGGTGGCTCGGTCATCGGCTGGGCCGGAGGCGGACTGCTCATCGGCCGCCTGATGCCGCTCACCGAACCGCAGGCCGTCGCCGAAGAAATGTATCTCAGCGTCCTCACCCGCCGCCCGACCGCCGCCGAGGTCGCCGAGACAACTCAACAACTGACCACCCGCGCCGCCGAACGTCCCGCCGCCCTGAGAGACCTCATCTGGGCCTTGGTCACGTCGGCCGAGTTCCGATTCAATCATTGAGAGACTGATTCAAAGGATGACGATGACAACTAGCCCGACGCGCGAGCGAGGGCTTTGATTTCGGTGAACGGTTGGCCCTCGCTCGCGCGTCGGGCTGGTTTCAAGAGGAGACTCGATCATGCGATGCAATTACGCCTGCGGTTCTGGTGAGCACACGCTGGCGCGACGCCAGTTCTTGGGAACGATGGCGGCGGGGGCGGGAGCCATGTTTGGCGGGCTGTCGATGCTCGCGCGACCGGCCTTCACGGCGGAGTTGAACAAGCAACAGAAGCGGGTGCTCGTGTTCAACATGCACGGTGGATTGAGCCAGCTTGAGAGCTGGGATCCGAAGCCGGGGACTCCGACGGGCGGGCCGTTTCGCGCGATCAACACGTCGGTGCCGGGAACTCAAATCTGCGAACTGTGGCCCGAAACCGCCAAGCAGATGCACCGGCTGGCCATCGTCCGCAGCGTGAACACCGGCGAGGACGATCACGGCAAGGGGATCAAGGCGATGCTGACCGGACGGCGCGAGATGCCCGGTGTCGAGAACCCGAGCCTCGGTGCCGTTGTCGCCAAGGCGGTCTCCAACGAGGCGAGCGGTCTGCCCGGCCACATTCAGATCACGGCGGGAGGAGGCGGCCGCGCGAATGACTCGGCGTACCTCGGGCCGAAGTACGCGGGACTGTATCTCGGCAACGGCCAGCCTCCGGCGAACACGGTGCGCCCCGATGCCATCGCCGCCGCGGCCGATGAACAGCGGAACGCCATGCGCCGCGCGGCCAACGAGCGGTTCCTGTCTCGCCGCCGCACGGCCATGACTGATGCCTACACCTACAGCTACGAACAGGCTCAGCAACTGATGGCTCAGCGCGACATCTTCGATGTCACGAAGGAGTCGGAGGCCGACCAAGCTCGCTACGGCAAACATGACCTCGGCCGCCACTGCCTGCTCGCCCGGCGGTTGATCGAGAGCGGCATCACCTATGTTCAGGTGAGCCACTCGAACTACGACAGCCACAACGAAAACTTCATCTTCCACGGCGAACAGATTGGTGAGTTTGATCGGCCGTTCGCCACGATCGTCTCCGACCTGGCCGACCGAGGTCTGCTCGAAAGCACGCTGATCGTGGTCCTCTCCGAATTCGGACGGACTCCCAACATCAATCACCTGTCGGGCCGCGACCACTGGGGCAAGGCGTGGTCGGTGTTGCTTGGCGGCGGACGGATCGTTCCCGGTGCGGTGATCGGCAAGACAAACCCGAACGGCACCGAAGTGATCGAACGGCAGGTCGATCACGGCCACCTGTTCCACACCTACTTGCAGGCGGTGGGCGTTGACACCTCGAAGTCCTTCGACATCGGCGGCCGCCCCATCCCGATCGCCGATCCCGCCGCCAGCGGCATCAAGGAACTGCTGGCCTGACACGAGGCACGGTCATTTCCGATCGGTCTTGAGCGATTTCCGGTTCTCTGTCACATTCCGGCCTAACTCATTCTCCGTCGTGCGGTTGCGGGCTAGGTTCTGCCGCACATGACAGGGTGTTCTGCGGGAACTGAATGCGGTGAGCCGTCTCATGCCTTGGCTTCGTGACCGATCCGGCCGATTTTTGGCGCTGTTGCTTGTGGCAACGCTGAGCGGCTGCGCGTCCCTTCCCGGCCGGCAGGTCGCCGTCAGCAACCCCGTCTTCGTTCGAGCCAACAACCACGAAGAGGCTTGGGAACGAACCGTCGATGTCGTTCACGATTACCTGTTCGAGATCGAGCGCGAGAACAAGCTGGGGGGCGTGCTGGAGACTCGTTACAAGACGGGAGCGAACCTGTTCGAGCCGTGGCACCGCGATTCCATCGGGGCAAGGAACCGAGCGGAGAGTACGTTGCAGTCGATCCGCCGGAAGGCGTTTCTCAGCGTGACGCCCGTGGAAGGCGGTTTTATGGTCGGAGTCGAGGCTCACAAGGAACTGGAAGACGTGGCGCGTGCTGCCAACTCCACTGGCCCGGCCACTTTTCTCGACAACAGCCCGCTGCAACGGGATCTGAATCCGGTCGTCGGCCAAGCAACTCCTTCAGGTTGGATTCCGCGAGGCCGTGATTTGGCGTTGGAACAGTCGATGTTACTGTCGCTCAACCGCGCATTCGGCCAATAAGTCGGTGTCCTACGCCAACAATCCAGCGGTGTTTCTCGGACGATTGACGAATCGACTCTCAGTCGCCATCATCCCGCCTCGATTTGCCAGTTTTGTTGAGAAAATTCAGCGTGTGGGAGTTATTGCATGGGTCGTTATACGGGTCCCAAGGGTCGAATCAATCGACGACTGGGTTCGATGGTGTTCGAGAACCACGGTGCAGTGAAGGCGTTGGAAAAGCGCCCCAATCCGCCCGGCATGTCTCAACGTCGTCGCAAGCTGACCGTGTACGGTGAGGCTTTGGCTGACAAGCAGAAGATCAAGTACCACTACGGTATGCGGGAAGCTCAACTCCGTCGGTACTTCGCCAAAGCACGCGCTCAAAAAGGTAATACCGGCGAGTTGCTGCTGATCATGTGCGAGCGTCGGCTCGACAACGTCATTCGGCGTGCCGGCTTCACTGTGACTCGCATGCAAGCCCGACAGGGTGTTGTGCATCGTCACTTCCAACTGAACGGCAAGACGATCGACAAGCCCTCGATTTTCGTTGAGCCTGGTGATGTGATCACTCTGCGAAATCGCCCTAACGTCCGTAAGTTGTACCGCGAGGTCGTGGACAGTGCGTCGCGGCAGTCCGTCGATTGGATTTCCTTCGACGCGAAAGATATGGAAGCCCGAGTTCAGGCTCTTCCGTTATACACAGATTCAACGGCACCCGACGTACAGATTGGCCGTGTGGTGGCGTTCATGTCGCGCTGATGCGGTTGGTTTACGAATGGCATTCAATAAGGCGTCGCCTCATCCGAGGGACGCCTTATTTTTTTGGTTGCCTCACGGTCTATCGGGTTATACTTCACGCGGCCGTAACTGACACTAACCCGAAGTGTAAACGAGGACGCAACTCACATCCTTGCTTATGCTTCGGGTTAGTGTGACTCAGCGTCAAATGTGTCAGTTTCGGCCGCGCGAAGTATACTCGTGCCGAATTGAGTCGGCTTGTTCCGGCGACTACCATCTCGCGGCCTCGTGGCCATGACCTCGCGAGATTCTCAACAACTCCGGATGGAGAAGCCTCTCATGTTTGATGGACGCCATCCCGCGATTCTGTTGTTCGGGGCACCAGGTGTCGGCAAGGGGACTCAAGGGGCGATCCTAGGACAGATCCCCGGGTTCTATCACTTGTCTTGCGGCGATGTTTTTCGCTCTCTGAACATCAACTCTCCTGAAGGCCGCGAAATCTACGAATTCAGTTCGCGCGGGCAACTGGTCCCGGATGAACTGACCGTCAAGATTTGGAAGAAGTCGCTCATGGGGCACATCGCGATCTCGCGTTACAAGCCGCCGGATGAGCTGCTGATTCTGGACGGCATCCCGCGCAATCCGGCTCAGATTGAGATGCTCAAAGATACGATCAACGTCCTGCATATCATTCACCTCGTGTGCGCCGATCTCGACAAGATGATCGACCGCATCAAACGGCGGGCGATCCGCGACAACCGGGCCGACGACGCCAATGAGGAAGTGATCCGCACGCGATTTGAGGTCTATCTTCGCGAGTCGGAACCGGTGATCAACGCTTATCCGGCGGAGATCATTTCTCAGATCGACGCGATGGCATCACCTCCTGAAGTACTAGTCGGCGTGCTTCAAAAGCTGATCCCCGTACGGAACACTTGGCTCCAAAGCCTGCCCAACGAGCCGTTCTGATCGGCTCGTGTGAGACGTAACAGCCTGTTGAAAACGTCGGGTAAGCGTCTCGCTTGCCCGTTTTCCAACGGTATTGATGGGCAAGCGAGACGCTTACCCGACGTTACCCAACCGGCTGGTCAGCCCGGTCTTGAAGAACCATTGGGCTGACGCCCAACGCTCGCCGTGAATCTTCACCCTCACGGAAATCAGCAGCGGCTTCGCGGTAGAGACCGACCGAGGACTGGCAACACCCAAAAGGGGCAGAGCCGCTTCGGATGAGACCGAGCCGCAACGTCGTGGTGTGCAGATCGCCGCAGCTCGTGAGAACCGGTGCCATCGTCACACGAGTCGCACGCCTGTTCTCGTCCCGCACAACGTGAGTGAGCGGTTCAACCCGACCGTTTTCTGCGTCCGGTTATGACGGTTGCTGTGGTCGCAATGTTTGAGAAGTGCGAGTTATCGCGAATGAGGTGTTCGGCAAGTCCTTTGCTTGGAGGTGAAGTCGGGCGATTGAGTAGCCTGCGCTTCCCTCGTCTCAACGCAGAACTTTCCCTGCGATCGTCAGAACCGAACCACTTCCCGGATCCGACTCATGCCAGTTGCCACCGCTTCCGTCGATGAGTTTCTGTCGCTGCTCGAACAGAGCCAACTCTTGCGCGAACCGATCCTACAAAAGGTGCGCGAGCAAGTTCCGACATTGGGAGCGGACGCGAACGACACCTCCAAAATCGCGAAGTCACTCGTGAAGAGTCAGTTGTTGTCGGCCTATCAGGCGTTGAGGCTGCTCTCCGGAAAGCCCGATGGTTTCTATCTCGGCAAATACCGACTGCTCGATATCCTCGGCCAAGGCGGCATGGGGATGGTGTACCTCGCCGAGCAGATCACGATGAACCGGCTGGTCGCGTTGAAAGTGATCGGCCGCATCTCGAAGAGCAAAGACGACGCATTGGCTCGCTTCAAACGTGAGGCCCGCGCGGTCGCACAGCTCTCGCACGCGAATATCATCCAAGCGTATGACTTCGACGAGATCGACGACATCCCCTTCATCAGCATGGAGTACGTCGAGGGGATCGATGTCGAGCGGCAGGTGGCGAAGTTCGGCCCCGTCGATTGGAAGCAGGCGGCCGACTACGCGATGCAGGTGGCGGCGGGACTGGAAGCCGCTCGCAAGGCGAAGTTCGTTCACCGTGACATCAAGCCCGGCAACCTGCTGATCGACACGTCGGGCATCGTGAAGATTCTCGATCTCGGTCTGGTGATGACCAAGCAGTACACCCGCAACGATTCGTTGACCTCGGCACAGGATCAAGTCGGCACGGTGGACTACATGGCGCCGGAGCAGGCACTCAACAGCCATCGCGTCGATACGCGGGCGGACCTCTACAGCTTGGGCGGCGTGCTGCACTTCATGCTCACGGGAAAGATTCCGTTCGAGGGGACGAGCAGTGCCGAGAAGCTGCTCAAACATCAGTCCGCCGCACCGACGCCGGTGCGTCAGTTGAAGAGTGACATCCCCGCAGAGTTGGAACAGATCGTTCTGAAGCTGCTGGCGAAGAAGGCCGATGATCGCTTTCAGACCCCCGAGGAACTGATTGCGGCGTTGAAGCCGCTCGCCGAGCGGAAGACTCCGCCGTACGACGTGTCCGCAGTCAAACATCCCCGCGCGACGTTCACACCGTTGCTCGGCCGTGGTCCCGAGGCGAATGCGATCAACACGAAAGGGCACCTGTCGGGAGTCCTGTCGCCACTCAAGTTTGAAGGAAGCATGGCTGGTTCGACGGGTGTCGCTTCGATGCAGGCGACCGGCGTGACCTCGATGAAATCGACAATTGAGGTCGAGAAGCCGCTCGGATTGGCTGAGCCTGCCGCCACGAACGTGATCGTCAAGCGAATGCCGTCGCAGGTCTCGCCAAAGGAATTGCCCGCGAAGGCCAACCTCACGAAGCGCGCTCCCGCACGGAGTGGTCCGATGAGCGCGATCGTGATCGTCCCGAACCGAGCCGAGCATGATGAGGAAGACTTCGCAGACCTCCCTTCGCTTCCGTCGAATGCCAATCGACGGCGCATCCGCAAGTCGTCGGACAAGTCGAGCGGCAAGAACGGAGGCGATGCTCAGTTCCTGATGCTGCTCGGTGGCGGACTGACGGCGACGGTCCTGATTGCCGGACTGGTGATCTTCATGTCGGGAGGCCGCTCGAACCAGACAGCACTCGCGGTGACGACGACATCCGGCACTCAACCCGCGAACGCACACGGCTCGTCCGCGCAGCCGGTCACCGCGCGAGGCCGCTTCGTCCGCGTCCCGCTCGATCACATCGCCAACACGGTCAGTACGAAGGGGATGTTCAACGAGGAGACCAACGACACCGAGCGACTGGTTCTTCCCGCGTGGACCTCGAAGGAGATTGACGGTGTGCCGTTCACGCTCATTGATCCACGGCAGGGGAGCCTCCCCAACGTGGTGATGTTGCACGGGCCGATTGGAACACAGGCTCCGCTAAAACCGAAGTCGGTCAGCGTGCCCACCAGCTTTTCGGCGAAAGCGATCCATCTGTTGAGCGGCGTTGGCGGCTACTGTTATCCGTCGCAACCCAAAGGTACGGTCTCGATGATCGTGCGGCTGACGTATGCGGACGGTAGCGTCGAGAACCACGAACTGATCAACGGCGAACACTTCGCGGACTACATCCATCGCATTGATGTCTCGGGGAGCAAGTTCGCGTTTGAAGCCGGTCAACAGCAGATGCGGTTCCTCAGTATTCATCCCCAGCGAACGGATCGCATCACGACGATCGAGTTCGCAAAAGGACCGGACAAAACGGCACCGCTCATCATGGCCATGACGTTGGAAGAAGTGGTCTCGACGGGGAACGCCGCTTCCACCGTGTCGCTCGGCCCACCCTCTTATGATCGCTGGAAGACGTACTCGGAAGAACTGCGAAGGGATCCCGATCTGATCGCCTACTACACGTTCAGTGGTGACAAGGATGGAAAGGATGTCCTGAACAGCCAAGCCACGTCGCCGAAGTTCGGTGCGATGAACGGCAAGGTTCACGGCGGAGCACGCTGGGTTCCCGGACGCTTTCCACAGAAGACCGCGTTGCAGTTCGATGGCAAGAACTCGGGACACTACGTTTCGTTGGGCGATGGCGATTCGAGCAACTGCAACTTCACCACGTCGTTCACCGTGGCGGCTTGGTTCAAGGCGACAGGGTTCGATGCCGCTCATCAAGTGATCGTCGGCAAAGGAGACAGTTCCTGGCGGCTGCAACGCGACAACGAAAAGCACACGCTGCAACTGGCGATGAACAACTATCTTCCTGCGGAGACGCCTGCCGAGATCAAAGCGGCTCATCCGTTCGCGCGAATTGAGGGGCTGACGGCCGTCAAAGATGGCAAGTGGCATCTGGCCATCGGAGTCTACGACTTCAGTGCATCACGCCCCACGATGACGCTGTATCTCGACGGTCTGTTGGAAGGAGTCACCAAGCTCGGGACACCCAACCAGAATCAACACCCCGTGATGATCGCAGCCAACTCCGAGAAGTTCGACAACAAGGAGTTCCGTTACTGGAAGGGATTGATCGACGAGGTCGTGATCCTCAATCGAGCCATGAAGGCGGCCGACGCCGAACTGATGTACGACGCCGGTCGGCCGATGC
>JAYSQC010000652.1:0-11591 GCA_043721755.1 Schlesneria sp. | reverse complement strand
GCGCGAGCCGTCCGGTTGAAGCGCGAGCAAACTCGACAAAACCGGGCGGCTTGCGCCGCTCCGCTACTCGATCGGTTCTAAAGTCAGTGCCATTGGGCTAGCGCCCAGCCGCTCACGGGAAGTGATTGCGTGCCAGTTCCTTAGCCCGGAGGGCGGCAGGTCGTAGCCCACGGCGTGAGCCGTGGGGAATGGCTCAGACACACCGCTCAGCCCCGGAGGGGCGACACACTCGATGTGCGATTCACACGGCATCCGCGCTTGCCCGAACGACAGAAGTGCCGCCCCTTCAGGGCTGATGATGTTTGCATTGAGCTTCACCCACGGCTCACGCCGTGGGTGAAGCCGACAAAAACGTCGGGAAGCCCTGAAAGGGCGACACGATGCGTGGCGTCACTCGCGAATGCCGCGTGAAACGTCGCTTGATTGTGTCGCCCCTTCGGGGCTGGGCCGTGGGAGTGTTCCTGTTCCCACGGCTCACGCCGTGGGCTACGACCTGCCGCCCTCCGGGCTAAGACCTGAGACTCACTACGCATTCGCCTGATGAACCACAAATCCTCTGGCAATGGGGGTGTCACCCAGCCACTGGGAGTGACCTCCTCGAAACACCGGATGAGCCTTGCTTCCAATTGAAAAACGTAGGGTAAGCGTCTCGCTTGCCCTGCTCTGCTCTGCCAATCACGGGTAAGCGAGACGCTTACCCTACGAAGAGGATCACAGTGACTTGATGTACTCGATCAGAGTTTCGCGTTCGTCGTCGGAGAGGGTTTCGCCGACGAGGTCTTCGGGGCGGTGATGTTTGGTGAGAACGGCATCCAGTGAGCGGGCTTTGCCGGTGTGGAGGAAGCGGCGGCGGGAGGCGAGGCCACGGAGCGTCGGCGGGTTGTAGCTGGGGTCGCGGTCCTTTTTGTCTTCGACCTTGCCATCAAACGTTTCGCTCGACGTGAACTGAGTTCCCGAGTGGCAACTCGCGCAGGCCGCTTTGCCAGTGAAGAGCTTTTCTCCCGCTGCGATCTTTTTGGCGAGAGCCTCATCGTGGGTTGACGCACGCGGGTTGGTCGGATGATCGAGCGTCTTGAGGTACGCGACCATCGCGGTGGCGTCGTCGTCAGTGATCGGCAGCTTGGTGGCCATGCTTTCGTTAAGCGACCGTTTCATCGCGTCGTGCAGGTCGGTCTGCCAGCCGTGCCACGTCCACGGGCCGGTCTCGGCGACGCCGCGCAGCGAGGGTGTCAGTTTGGGAGTGCCGTAGGTTTTGTCGTTCCGCGTGTCGAAGACTTGTCCCGCCGTGTGGCCGTCGGTGTGGCAGGTGTGACAGCTATACCAACTGTGCATCGAGCGATCGGCGTCAAAAAAGATATGTTCGCCGCGCCGCGCGAGACTCGGTTCGCTCGGCCCACCCAGCGAGATCGTCTGCGTCACCGCGCGGGCCTCAAGATCGACGACCTGCACGCTGTTGGAGAAGTAGTTCGAGACCACGACCGTCCGTTCGCCGACGAACTCGACCGCTTGCGGCCGTCCGCCCAGTTCGATCCGCCGGAAGCTGCTCTTGTCCTTCTGCATCGCCGCCGGGAGGAAGTCGCCCGGATCGCCCTTTGGCCACGGGATGGAGCCGAAGTCGATGACGAGCAACTCGTGCGTCCCGCCCGCCGTCACGACGAGCAGCGACTGGTCGGGACTGAACGCCGCCGCATACGCATCGCCGACCGCGTTGCCGCGAATGTCGAGACCGAGTTGTTTTTGAGTGCTCGGCTCACCATCGGGGAGTGGCAGTTTTGAAATCCGATTGTCGATGACCCAGCCGATGTCGATCATTTGCGGAGTCACGCTGAATTCACGATTGACCGCGTGTGGCAGCACGACCAACCCGGAGTCCTTCGTGATCGCGGGGACTCCCGGATTGAAGGCCCCGTCAAACAGACGCCGCTCGCTGACGAGCGCGTTCGTTGCCAAATCGTAAACGAGAATCGCCGATGGCACCGCACAGCAGGCCACCAGCCAGCGGCCATCGGGAGAAACTCGCACCATCTTCGGAATGCCCGGTGCCAAGTAACGAGTGACCGATCCCGGTTGTTGACCGATTCTCGTTGCAGTCAGCAGCCCCGCGATCTCCACGACCGCAATCGCATCTTCCCCCCCGAGCGCCACGAACAACCGCTTGCCGTCCTTCGACAACGCAATCCCGCGCGGTTCGTCGCCGACGAAGACCGTGCGATGCAGAGTCAACTTGCCACCGTTACGCTTGATCACGGCGAGAGCATCGTCGTGAAGGAGGCTGACGATGGCCGTCGTCTCGTCGAGCCAGACGACATCGGCCGGACCGCGCCCGACGGCGAGTTCACTCTCAACGCGACCGTCCTTCAAATTGACGAGGCTCACCGAGCCGGAGGTGTGGTTGGCGGTGAGGCACGCGCTGCCGTCGCCAATCACCGCGAGCGAGATCGGGCTGCGATCCGGCTCGTCCGCGCTGGCAACGCCAACAAGCAGGCCAAACACAACCCAACAGGGCGGCGAAATCCATCCGTATCTCATGAGTGGTCTCCCGGTGGTGGCCGTCAAACGTGCGAAGGCGGGAGTCTAATCGGTCACTTCCATGTCGTCGATCAGGTTGACGTGACCGGGCGTGGTTGGGTGCCGTCGTTCGTTGGTGGTCCTGCAATTGCCGCCCCGGAATCGAATGTCTGGAGTTCCCTCCCCTCGGCGGGGAGGGTTAGGGAGGGGGACGAGTGGCAAATCAACTTGACCTTCCTCCCCCCTCCCCGCCGAGGGGAGGGAGTCTGAATGAAGCGGGTTCATTTCTCCGATGACCACCAATCAACGACTGCACCGGGCATGGTTCAAGCTTGGGTAGCCGACGAAGTGAGCTGGCTCTGTCGCCATCGTGATGAGCCGACCGGCCTGATTCGTTGATCCGTCGCGCACGAAGTTCGGTCTTGACCCATCTGAGTGGATGACTAAGCTCCGCCCCACTGACAGGCAGAGCAGACAGGGCTTCTCCATGAGGGTGAAGCAGCTCGCGGTTAATTCCAGGAAAGGATGCCGATGAAACGCGGGTTCGCCAAACTGACCATCGGTCTGTATCTGAGCATGAGTTTCATCGGGATCGCCGCGCACGCGATGAACTTCGGGACAAGTTCACACCCGGCCATGTACTACTTCGTGTGGGACATGTTCTGCGGCTGGGCGGCTCACGAGATTCGCTATCACGTCGTCGCCGAGGGCGAAAGCGGCACGTACTACGATGTCTCGCAAGGTCCGTGGAGTACGTTCAAGCCGTACGGCGATCTGTCGCGTGCTCAGTACGACATTCTCGGGAACGGGCTGCACAAGATCGCCCAGCACACGCTGAAGAACACCGACCACGAACCGATCCTGCGGATCATCGTCGCGGAAGAGGTCTGGCCGAAGAAGTTCAATCTGTCCGAGTCACTCTGGAACATGCGGTTCGACGAGCCGAAGGATCCGAAGAGCTACTTTTGGGTCAGGACGACGATGGATGGCGAGGGAACGATTCTCAGTCACCGTCCCAATTACTTGTCGTATCTCTACACGAAAACCGTCGCCAACAATCCGCGTTTGCAGGCCGACACACAACGCGGCAAACCGTTCTTCGCCATCAGCCCGATTCATCGCCTTGCGGCCTCAGGCAGCGGCAACAGTTCCTACATGGGGACCGAGACCGCGTGGGGTTCGCCGAGTGCGAACTGATCTTTGGCGAACGGCAAGAGAAAGTAGACCGGTCACTCCGTGACCGGAACCTTCGAGTCACGGAGTGACTCGTCTACTTTGGGGTAAGCTATTTTCTGCCGCTCGCCTTCCGTCCGAAAGTCCCGCGTTCGATAAGGATCGTGTGAATGGATCGCTCCCTCAAGTCTGGTGTCTGGATCGCGGTGACTCTGGTCCTGTTTGCCATCGTGTTTCTGGCACTGGTGTCGCTTTCCGGAGGCTCCGCAGGTGGCACGCTGTCTTCGGGGCGAACCGTCGTGGTCTTTTCCGACGCGGTATATTTGTGCAGTGAGTTTTCCAAAGACAGCGCGACGATCACGTCAAACAACCGGAAGATTGTCGTTCACCCAACGTCATTGATGGTGGATGGCCAGAAAGTGGGAGACCTCGACGAAGCGGTGCGCGCCGTCGAGGTGCGAGTGAAATTCGGCACGATCACGTTTTTAGCCGATGGCAAGGACGTGCCGACGACCCTCAAGTAGTCGCGTCCCGAATGTTCATGCCTGTTCTTCATTCGCGCTCCCCCCAATTCGCGCGGAATCATTTCCGCGTGAATTGAGGGGAGCGCGAATGAAAGACAGAAACAGTGTGCGGACGGTGTTGCTACCCAACTTGAACCATGCCGCAAACAGCATTTCGCAGAGACACAGAACACGTTCAGGTTGAGGCAGGGAGGCCCCACTATGAGATACGAGACCGAATCATTCAGCACGCGAGTTCACCGGTTCTTCTTCGATGAAGAGGTTCCTTACGGGCTGGCGTTGTGCCGTATTCTGCTGCCGATCGTGCTGATGGGCATGATGCTCCCCCGCTGGACGGCCGCGCGCGAAATCTTCTCAACCGACGGCGCGACGGCACCGCTCGCGGTGGGTTACGGTTACTTCGAGCTGTTGCCCGAGTTTTCCGGATCGATCGCGGTCGGAATTTACTCCGTCATGATCCTCGCGTTCCTGTGCGTCTCAGTCGGTTGGTGTACGCGCACGTCGCTCATCGTTGCGAATGTGTTGTTCACGTACTTCTGCATGTTGGACTGCATCAGCACGATGACGAAGTACACCGTCATCGCGACACACATGCTGTTCCTGCTCGCGCTGTCCGAATGCGGCAGCCTGTGGTCGATCGATGCGTGGCTGGCCGGACGGAAACGATCGCACTGGCCGGGCGAACCGTCACTCGTACGAACCCGCTTTCCGGCGTGGCCGCGCCGCCTGATGCAGTTGCACATCGGCAGCGTCTACTTCGGCGCGGCGATCACCAAGATGCACACGCCGACGTTCTTCACCGGCGATCAGTTGCAGTACTGGATGCAGACGCACCTCAACTTTCAGCACCCGCTGGGAGAGTTACTCAGCCTGTATCCAATCCTGTTGGTCGCGATGGCCTACGTGGCGATTGTCTGGGAAGTGACGTTCATTTTCCTCGCGTGGAAGAGCCTGTGGCGGATGTTTGTGCTGCCGATGGGAGTTCTGTTTCACGTCATGACCATGCTGACACTCGGCCTGTTGATGTTCCCGATGGTCTGCTTCATGGCGTACTTCGCCTTCATGGACGAGGACGATGTGCAGACCTGTTCGGCGTGGTGTCGCCGTCAATTGCGTGGCCTTTCGTGGACGAAGCCGCTGGTTCAGCGAGTCACCACGATGCGCGAATGGCTGGGTGATCCCGTCGGCTGGCAAACCTCGTCTCGCGCTGCGTTTGTCTTCGCATTGGTGATGTTCTCAGTGGCGAACATCGAACTGGAACATTGGCGAGATCCGTTCGGGCTGCGTCGTTCGGAAGGACCGCACTCGCTGACGCTGGCTGATCCCGCGCTCGTGGAAAAGATTCTCGCTCCCACCGAGCCACAGCGTGAATCGGACACGTTTTTTGCTGTCGATACGGGAACGATCCTCGTCGGGGACCAACTGGCCGACCGACGGCGCGAGTTCCGTCAGGGCGAGACGCTGATCGCCCAATGCAACCTCATCCCACCCCACGATGACTTGTACATCGGCTGCCAGATCCATGACTCCGAACATCGGATCATCGATCGGCTGGAAACGGTCGCCACGCGCGAGATGTTCCGCTCGAACTTCACCTGCCCGATCACCGACACGATGAAACCAGGCGATTACACGTTGGTCATCACGACGGGTGGACGACCGGTAATGCAAAAATTTGTCACCGTGCTGGCACGTCATGGCGCGGCGTCGGCGAATTGAAGGTTGCATGCCGGTGGCCAAGCACCCTACCAGTGCGTCGTCCAGACTCGATTGTGGGTAGCTGAAGTCGTGAGACTTCAGAAAACGTGGAACTCTCACGAGTTCGACTACAACAACAAGTAATAGTGCAAAAACCTAAATCCACCGGGGCAAGCCCGGTGGGGTTCGCTTGTTTTAGGCCTCGTCCGTCCTACGGTTCCAACTGAGTTTCGCTCGGACGAGGCGTCCAAGCTACGTTTTTCAACAGACTGCTCCTCCGTGGCCAAGAAACAGCCGAGCAAACTTCGCGTCGCCTTTCGCAAGAACCGGGGAAACACCACCCGGCGGAATGACATCACGCGCGCGGTGCAGACCGAGGGCGTCGATGTCGATAGGCTTGATCGCGGGCAGCGCGTCTCCGGCAAGGGGGAGCTGACTCGCAAACGCACGGTCGTCGGCGCGCGGCTCGAGGGGGATCAGATCGTCATCGACGTGGACGAGACTGCCTGCCGACGTGGCCGCGTGCTGGCGGCGATCGGATCGACGCAATGCACCGTGCAAGCGGATGCCGATCAGCCCGAAGCGGGTCGCCACTACGAATGCACCGTGCGGCGCGTCGTGCGAACGGTGGCCCGCGACGCACGGAACGCGGTCGTGACGGGCGACAATGTTCTCTTCGTGCCGACCGACGACGGGCAAGGCGTGATCGAGCGGGTCGAACCGCGACAAGGCGTGTTGGCGCGAGGCCATCAGTACAAGCAGCACATTCTCGTGGCGAACATCTCGCAAGTGGCGATCGTGGTCTCCGCGAACGACCCGCCCCTCAAGCCCGCTCTGATCGACCGCTTCATCGTCAGTGCCGCCAAGGGTGAAGTCGGTGCCCTGATTGTGCTCAACAAGTGCGATCTGGTGGACCTCGCCGATTTGCAGCCGCTGATCGGGATGTATGCCCGACTCGGCTATACGGTCGTTCCGACCAGCGTCGTCGCGGGACGTGGCCTCGCCGCACTCCGACGACGGTTGAAAGGACAGCAGACGGTCTTCACCGGGCAGAGCGGCGTCGGCAAATCGTCACTGCTCAACGCGCTTCAACCGGGTCTCGCCCTGAGAATCGGCGACGTAAGCCAAGTGACTCACAAGGGCCGCCACACCACGCGCTATGCTGAACTGCGCGAATTGGAATCCGGCGGCTGGGTCGTCGATACGCCGGGCATCCGGCAGCTCGAACTGTGGGACGTGCAGCCGGTCGAAGTGGAAGGCTTCTTCGTCGAGTTCCTGCCATTCATTCCGCACTGCAAGTTCCCCGACTGCCTGCATCTGATGGAAACCGGCTGCGCGGTGCGCGAAGCGCTTCACAACGACCTGATCTCTCGCACCCGCTACGAAAGCTACCTCCGCATGATCGTCGGCGACGAGTAGGGCCAACGGAACGATTTCGCCGAGCGAAGCGAACGCTCACTCCACTTCGTTCGCCTCACCCACCCGAAGCGTGAGCGAGGATGGCTGCGCTGCGCGAGCGAGCTACTGTTCGGCTTCCTCGCTCACGCTTCGGGTTGGTGTGGATCAGACGATTTCTGTCGATCCACCAACAAAAACGCCCCCGCGAAGCATGTGCATCGTGGAGGCGTCACCGTGGACCCCAGGGATGGAATAGACCGTTCCGGCGATGGACCTCACCTGATTTGGGAACACGGAAGAACTGCGGCGGGATTATCCGGCTGCCAACCGGGTTGTCAATCGCGTTGATTCAGCGGGAGCGTCGCCCACACATCGGGGCGGGCACTCAGCGTTTGTGACCATGATTGTGAGGCTGAGCCTCACCGTGCGCGGCTCCACCACCTTGACCGTGTGTGTGCCCCGGCTCCAAATAACCGATGAGATGCGCCAACAACACGCCCAACAGCAGCGCGCCCGACAGTCTCAGGCGGTCGTGCGAGTGAAACTGCACCTCGGGTAGAAGGTCACTCAGCGAGATGCACAGAAAGACTCCGGCTGAGAACGCCAAGGCCGCAGCCAGAATCACATCTTGAGAGGGGCCAAATTGCTGAAGGCCAAAATAGAATGCCGCCGCGCCGAGCGGGCACATCAAGGCATAGCCCACGTTGACGAGTGTTCGCGCCCGTGACGACCAGCCCCCCGCCGCCATCAGCGTGGTGATCGACAGCGAATCGAGCGGCTTGTGCAGCACGACTCCGAGAAATGTTCCCAGCCCCAGCAACCACGCCGCGCCGCCACCGTGAAACCGATCGGCCTCCACGTTCGCGGCCAGTGCGCCGCCATCAATGAGCGTGTGGATCGACAGTCCAAGAAAGATGCCGATCCAACTGGCTCCCTGCGCCGGATGATGGCTGTGTTGATGACCAGAGTCATGATCATGATCGTGCTTCGCGAGACACGCCTGATCGTGAGCCTGGTCATGATCGTGGTCGTGACCACAAAGATGATCGTGATCATCGTCTGTCGCGACCGGCTCGTGGTTGTGGAAGTGAAACATCCGCAGCATGAAGAACGTCGTCAGCAAGCCGACCATCAGCCAGGCAACACAGTAGTCGAGAGCGTAGGCGTGCCCCTGGCCGTTTCCCGCCATCGCCTCAACCGCGTGAGGCAACTGGTGAAAGATGGCCACTCCCAACATCAGTCCGCCGATCAGGCTGACCAGAAGCTGCATCCGTGAATGAGTCAGCTTAATGAGTGACGGCAGATACCCGCCCAGCAGCGACGACATCGCAATCAGCACGCAGTAAATGGCAAGGAGTGTCGGGGGCCAGGTCATGTCTCAGCCTTCTCAACGAAGCAGGTCTTTGAAATCTCGCGACGACTGGCGGGAAGGAGGCCCAACCACACCAACCCGCAGCGTGAGCGAGGACGCTTCCGCACGGCAGTTCCCGATGTCCTCGCTCACGCTGCGGGTTGGTGTTCGGGCTTGGACGTCGCTTCTAGTGAAAGCCCTTCCGGCGAACGAGGCTGTAGCGTTCGAGCGCTTCCAGAATGACGGGGAACGCGGTCTTGGCCGAGGTCAACTCGTCCACTTCAACCGCCTTGCCTTCCAGCATTTTGTAGTCTTGGAAGAACCGGCGAATCATCGCCAGCCGATGCGGTGGCAGTTCGTCCGCTTCGGTGAATGAATTGAACTCGGGGTCCTTCGTGGCGATGGCGAGGATTTTGTGATCGCGCTTGCCGCAATCGACCATCGTCATCAAGCCGATCGCCCGAGCTTCCACCAGCGTCAGCGGATCAACCGGTTCTTGGCAGAGTACGAGTACGTCGAGCGGATCGTCGTCCTCGGCCAAAGTCTGCGGGATGAAGCCGTAGTTCGCGGGGTAGTACACCGCAGAATGCAGCATTCGATCCAGCCGCAACATGCCCGTTTGCTTGTCGAGTTCGTACTTGACGCTCGATCCTCGGGGGATCTCGATCACCGTCGTGAACTCCCCAGGCAGGTTTTCACCGGGGACGACATCGTGCCATGCGTGAGTCATGCAAACGGCTCCAGAATGTTGCGGAGAGGAATGAGACGAGACGGTCGGGAGAGGCTTCCAAGCGGATCGGGGCGGCAGTGTAGCAGCCAGTTTCCTCGCCGCAAACGGGATGAGACGATCAGCGTTTCGGCGGCCGCTGCTGGTCTTTCATCTTCTGTCGCAGCTCGCGCTTTTGCCGCTTACTGAATCCTCGAAGCTGATCGGGAGTCAGGCCGTCATCCAAGCGGTACGACGCATCGCCGTCTTCCGAATCTTCTTCGTCGTCCGACGCATCGTTTTGACTGACGACCGGCTGCTGCGTGACTCGGCTCTGTTGAGGGGGACGTTGCTGCCACGACTCGGCCGCGGGCTTCTTCTGTGAGGCGGAGAAGCTCGCCGTGCTGGCCGGAGCGGACTTGGCTGATCGGACTGGTGGCGTTTCGACTTCCTCTTCGGCTTCGTCCCACTCGTCTTCACCGCTGTAATCACTCGACGACGGTTCCGTATCTGACTCGTAGGAATCGCTGGCGTCTTCGTAGAGCTCGTCTTCGATTTCCTCCTGCTGTTCTTCCTCTTCAACGACCGCAACTCGAGTACGAGGCTTGGTAACTCGTTTCGCTGCCGGTTTGCGTTTCCGCTTGGGGGTCTCTTCCGACTCAGCCACTTTCCGGCTGCGACGTTTTGGTTTGGCTTCCGCCTCGTCGATCTCCGCAGTCTTGGCTCGTCTCACGAAAAATCGGCCCAGCCAACGAAAGCAGCGACTCGTGAATTGAAGACACCAACGGGCGGCTCCCAGCAATTGCGATCCGGCTTTCGGCTCATCGAACTCGGGGGGATCAGGGCAAACGTAGGCCACGACTCGCGCGTGCAACCACAACCCGAGAAACAATGTTCCGACAGCAAACAGCGGCGCAATCAGCCGTGCTGCGGGATACCAAGACTGACTTAGAAGATCGGGAGAAAACAACTCCAAACTGCCTGTCACCAAACCGAGCAGCCCCGCCGTGCGCAACGTCCAGACCGTCGAGCGGCCTCGACGCACATCGCGATCCAGCAGGAACATGAGTGGGACAGCAGCGGCACCCGCCGGGATTAACCACGCCAAAACATCGCCTCGCCAATTGAGCCATTGGAGTTGGGAGATGATCTCACCAAACAATCCGTGAGCATTCGTCAGGGAGCAGAAGGCCATCACCCCAAAGGCCACAGCCGCCCATGGCCAAACCCAATATCGGCCTCCAAAATCGAGCTTGCACTGAACGCGATACCACGCGATCAGCACCGCCAACTGAGCACACAAAAACCAAAGTGATGCTTGAACGACGGCCCCTAAAACGGGACGGTCTCCTTGCAGTAAATGCTTCGTCAATGGAGCCAACTCTGGCCGAAACACCGTCGGGTGAGTGAGTGCAAAGGAGACCGCAATCAACAGCAGCCCAAGCATCGCCCCATAGGTCCAAATTCGCCATTCATAGGCGGGAACCCAAGGAGCGGCGGCTTCTGATCCAACTAACTCCGATATCACTCGCCCCGATGTGGAGACACCCTCGAGCAGATCGTCCTCAATAGGCGTGCCGTCCCCCGTGACAGCCAATCGGCGTCGACGTCGGTTATCGAGCGAGTTGGAGCCTACAGACGGAATTGCCATGGCTCGCGAATGCCATCCTTGGAAATGCTGCTCTGCCACGATGGTTCTTACCGAGCGGCTTTGGTCGGCATCTTGCCTGACCGCCAGCAATCGGTTCCACCTAGACGACTCTCATCGGAGACTTGGCCGCTTCATGTTGATGAGAACTCTCCCAAGATGAATCTCCCGCCCCGGCTTGCCCAACCGAACGGGATTCACCCGCCGCGCGCATCCGGCAAATTGCCTATTTCTGCAAAATCAGCTTGCCATTCCGAGTGAGTTTCAAGCGATAAACCTCTTCCTCGTGGAGGATTAGAACTTCCTTCTCACCCTGAAGGAGGCTCGCAGATGTGATCTCACGCACCGCAATGGATGTCGCCGAATCGGACGGCGTCTTGTTGGAAACGGCCGGTGTTTGTTGATGTTCAGTCATGTGCTGGTCTCCAGAGGTAATGTCTAAGGGGCTACGGACGATCAGGGGTCAGGTGGTTCAAAGTTCATTTTTCGCCAGTCATCGTCCCCGGGCTCGAGGGGCCGGTCGCGAGCCCGGACTACACGAAGGGCGCGCGCGCGGTCCGCGCCTCAATGGTGCTGTCGTGAGCA